>NZ_CP120360.1:1827960-2132620 GCF_029510815.1 Janibacter sp. DB-40
AGGCGGCGGTGGTTGCGCACGTACGACCTCAGGACGGCCCGGCCCTGCGCCGTCACCGCACCGTCGTGCTCCTGGGCGAAGGCGGGAATGCTGCGGCCGTAGTAGTACCGCTTGCGCATGACGTCGGCGATCGTGAGCCGGCCCTCGTCGTGGTCGATGATGATCGGCGCCAGCTCGATGCCGGCGCCGGTCGCGCGCATCTTCATCCGCAGGTCGGCGTCCTCCGGCCCGGACATGTCCGGGTGGAAGGCGCCCTCCCCGAGGAGGTAGTCACGCCGGACCAGCCTCGGGTTGTGCAGCCACGGGTCGTCGAGGTAGCACTCACGCTCCAGGGCACGGCAGGCCGTCCAGAAGCCGTCGCCGATCGTGCGCTCGGGCAGGGCGATCCCCGTCGCGCCCGTCGCGTGTGCCGTCTCCAGCGCCAGGGCGATCGTCCGCGGCGGCAGGATCATGTCGCTGTCGAGCCACAGCACCCATTCGGACGTCGCCGCCCGCACCCCCGTGTTGCGCTGGGCCGATCGTTCCGGACCGGCGATGATGACCCGGTCGGCGATGCCCTCGGCGACCGGGCGGGTGCCGTCGCTGCTGTGGTTGTCCACGACGATCAGCTCGACGTGCGGGTGCGTCTGGTCGGTGACCGAGCGCAGGCACGCCTCGATGGTCCGCAGGTTGTTGCGGGTCGGCACGACGACGGTCACGGAGTCCGCGCGATGCTGCTCCACTGGTCCGGTCACGGGTCGGGCTCCTCTGGTTCGTCGTGGCGCATGAAGGTACCGAGGACCGCGAGCACGAGTCCGGCACCGGCGATGTGGTGGGGCACGAGTGCCGACTTGACCGCATCGGCATCGACGGTACCCAAGGTGTCGGTGACGACGGCGGCGTACAGGACGAAGACCACGGCCGAGAGCAGGACGAGCCCGGAGCCGACCGTGATGAGGAGTCCGGGCCGCGGATCCGTGCGCCGCGCGAGGAGCACGACCGCCAGCGCCGCCAGGCCACCACCGATACCGGTGACCGCTGCCGTCCCGAGCACGAGCACCACCTCGGCCGCGAGGCGGCGACCACCGCGCCGTCGCCTCAGCACCTCGGCGAGGCCCCGGGTGACGGGACGGCGCGGCACGTCGGGCCCCGACTCCGCCCCGGTCGTCGCCGCGCGAGGCGTCCCCGGACGTGAGAACGGGTCGTCCCCGGGGACGTCGCCGGTGAGGAACGCGTCGTCCTCCCGCGAGGGCGCGGGCTGCGCGGCCGGCTCCCGGCTCCACTCGCTCTCGCGCTCCGCGCGCACGCTGGACACCCGGCGGCGCACCAACGGGGCGAAGACTATCGCGAGGGCGACGAGCAGGCCGACGCCGGAGAGCACCAGGGCGACATTCGCCCGGCGCTGCGGTCCGTACCCGATGTGCACGGTGTGCTCGTCGAGGTCGTCGACGTACCAGCCGACGGCGTACCCGTCGACGACGACCGGCTCACCCAGGTCCGTGCCGTCCTCGAGGGTGGCGTTCCACCGGGGGTCGAAGCCCTGGCCGATGGACAGGAAATAGGGCTCCTGCGCCCGGCCCACGTCGACGGTCATGGCCGAGGTGAAGGTCTCGCGCTCCACCTCGACGACCGGCGAGGACACCTCCTCGGCGACCTCGCTCCCTCCGACGTCGCGCAGGCTGAGCTCGTCGAGCTGGAAGTCCTCGACGGGACGCAACCGGTGCTCTCCCCAGACGAGCGACTGCTCGCCGCACCCGACCCAGGGCGTGCCGTAGCCCCCGGTCCCACCGATCTGCTCCGGGTCCTCGGGTCGCATGCGTACCGGCTCGCCGTCGAGCGTGGCGACCGCGACGCACGGTCGCTCGGTCCCGCTTCCCGTGACCGTGGCACCGGTGTCGATGGTCACGAAGCTCGCCGGGCGGTCTCCCCGCGACTCGTCCACCTCGTCGATCCGCAGGCGCACGCTCTCGCCGTTCGTGCCGGGGGGCAGCTCGATCGTGTCCGTGCCGGGGCCGAGATCCCCGGTCGCGACCTCCTCGCCGTCGACGAGCACGGTCGCGGTGGTCGCCCATGCGGTGTCGTCCTCGTCGCCGGGGCCGGGCTCCTGCGTGACGGTCACCCGGGAGATGTCGCGCCGGGGCCCCGTGACCTGCCACCACGCCTCGGTGAGGTCCCCACCCGGGACCCAGGCGGTCTCCGTCGACCGGTCGGCAGCCTGGGAGGCACGGCGGGCCAGCGAGTCGAAGTAGGTCCTGCTGGACCGGGCCCGGTAGGTGTCGTCCTTCCCGGAGAGGCGGTCGGCCACCAGCTCCAGGTCACCGCGGACGCGCACCCGGGCGGCGACGTCGAAGGTCCGGTCGTCCGGCAGCGTGAAGTTGCGGCTCAGCTGCGTCTCCGTGTCGTCGCCGGGGTCGGAGGTGTTGTCGACCCGGGTGAAGAGCACGTCCAGCGGCAGCTCGCCGAAGGCCTGTCGCTCGTCGGCGGACAGGTCGCCGTAGAGGCGCGAGAAGGTGTCCGGCGTCTCGATCGCGCGCTCGGCGACGAGGTCGTCGTCGCCGAGGTCGATCTCGGCCACGCCCACCAGGCTGACGCCCTCGCCCTGGAGGTCCGCGACGGTCAGCTCCACCTCGTCGGTGCGCACACCTCCCAGGTCGACCGTCGCGGTGCCCTCCTCGTCCACCTCGACGGTCCGGGCGACGTCCCCGGCGCGGACGTCGAAGGCGGAGATCGAGGCGTCACCCAACGCCGTGGTGTCGATGGTCACCGTGTCCAGGGTTCGCTCCTGCGGCAGCCGGAGGGTGAGCGACTCGCCCTCGGCGCGTCGGAAGTCGCCGAAGAGCCACGAGGTCGACGGGTCCCCGTCGACGGCGTTCTCCGCCATGCCATGGGGGAGGTCGAAGAAGGCACCACCCTCGCTGGTCGCCTCGACGAGCACGCCACTCGCGGCGAGCGTGCTCTGGTCCTCGGCCCCACCGAGGGCCCGGGTGATCACCGGCTCCTCCTCCGGTGGCAGCACGGCTCCCTGGTTCGCCGTCAACCGGTTGGTGATGGCCTCACGACGCTGGTTGGTGTCCGTGAGGACCATCCGGGAATCCTGCTCGAGGAGACGACGGAGCTCCTTCGTCGAGAGGTCCTGCGCGTACCGCATCGCCGGCGAACCCTCGAGGATCCCCTGCTGGGCCATCGGTGGGATCGCCCACGCGTCACCGGCGACGACGACGCTGCCGGTCGCGGGCGTCGCCCGCACCATCCCCCGGGAGTCCTTGACCCCGTACAGCTGCAGGGGCGGCAGGAGGGCCTCGGACTGGGACTGCGGCGGCACCGACCGGGTGAACATGTTCTGCCCGGACCGGCCGAAGTTGCGCAGCCCCTGCAGGCCCTCGTCCTCACTCAGCGCCTGCGCGGTGTGGGCCGGGCGGGCACCTCCGGAGTCCTCCCACTCCACGTCGTGGCGCAGCAGGACGTGGTCGACCCCCAGGTAGCGGGCGAAGGGGGACACGTCCGTGCTCCCGGACGTCCCCGACTGCAGGGTGGAGCTCAGCGCGGCGAGGTAGTTCCCTCCCCACTGCGAGGTGTTCGGGACCGTCTCGGGGATGACGGCGTCACGCTCGAGCAGGGAGTTGGGCAGGTCGTCCGGCCGCTCGGGGCTCCAGCGGTAGTCGGACCGCGTCTGGCCGGGCAGCAGGAGCGCCCGGTGGTTGGGGTCGCCCGTGTCGACGGCGTCAGCGGCCTCCTGCCAGTAGTCGGGCACGTCCAGCTCGGAGACGTAGAGATTGCCGCTCACGGCGGGGGCGACGAGGGCGAGCACGGTCGCCGTACCGAGTGTGCCGAGGATCGGTGCACCGCCGGGCCGGCGGACCATGCCGGGCACGAGGCGGGTGAGGGCCCACCCGATCACCAGGGCGAAGGCCAGCGCGAGGCCGGCACCGATCTTGTTGGTGGTCCGGAAGGCGACGAGCGGCCCGACGTCCTCGAGGGCCCAGCGCAGGACCGCGGCGAAGGGGGACCCGCCGTTGCCCCCGGGGTAGATCCCCACCATGATCACCGCGACCATGCCGGTGGCCACCGCCGACAACCGCGCCAGCCGGGTGGGCACCACCCTGAGCGAGAGCAGCGCCAGGGCCGGCCAGAGCATGGTGAGCAGGATGATCACGGCGCTCGCGAAGTACGGGGCGAACTGCGGTAGCCAGGGTCCGGCGTCCCCCGAGCCGTAGTACGACCACAGCCCCAGGCCGCGAAGCACCTCCACGAAGGAGCTCGTCCGGGCGATCCCGTCGAGGGACTCGGACCCGGCCGCGATCCGGCTGCCCGTCTCGCTGGCTGCAGCCCCCGGGATGAGCCAGTAGAGGGAGACGACGATGACGAAGAGGGCGCTCTTGCCGAGGGATACCGCTACCCGGGACCATGCCAGGCCCTGCTCGGCGCGCACGTAGAGGGCCACCGGGATGATCAGCAGGAGCTGGTAGACGGGGACGACGCCCACGTTCATCCCGCTCATGCCGAAGAAGACCAGCCCCACCGCCGCCGGCCAGACCCAGCCCGAGGGGTCGCGCAACGACTTCGTCACCGCGAGGAGCAACCACGGCAGCAGGGCCATCGGCAGGGCGACCGCCAGCGTGCTTCCGGCGGCAACGGCGTAGGGGTTGGCGATGTAGGCCACACCGGCGAGCAGGCCCGCCCACACGCCCGCCCCGGGCACCAGGGTGCGCAGGAGGCGGTTGGCCCCCCAGGCGGCCAGCGCCCAGAGGACGAGGTGGTAGACCTTGAAGGCCATCTCGGGGTCGAGACCGACGCCGCGCAGGAGCGCCGTCGTGGCGAGGACCGGGACCAGCCCGACGTTGAAGTTCGGCGACCCGAGATAGGGCGAGGAGGTCCAGGCCGAGAGGTACCGCGGGAGCGTCCCACCGGGATTGAGGTAGACCTCTGGTTTGATGTCGGTCTGGAAGACACCCCAGCTGTTGGCGAAGACGATGACCGCCAGGAGCACGAGGAGGATGACGGAGACCGCCCGCACGGAGACCGCGCGGGGTAGCCGGAGCCGGCTGCGCACGCTGACGTCTCCTCTCGTCCGGTTCTGGAGTGTGACGCACCTGCAGCGCGCCGGTCGAGCGATCCTAACCGACGGGACCGATACCGCTACCGGGGCGTAACATCAGATCCGTCCCCTCGTCGCGAACCGCATCAGGAGTGCCATTGACGTCGCGCACTCGCCAGGTGCTGCCGACTGCCGGGCTGTTGCTCGGCGTCGCGATGGGGCTGGCCAATGTCATGGGCTACGTCTTCGTCGCCCTCGTCTCGGCGACCCTGGGCCCCGCGGACTTCGGGGGCTACTCGGCGCTGAACACCTACGGCGTGCTGCTCGCGATGCCGGCCGGCGCCTTCCAGGTGATCGTGGCCCGACGGCAGACCCGGACGCACCGCGAGCAGCAGCGGCACGTCACCGGTCTGGGGAGCTCGCTCGTCGTCGGCCTCGTCCTCGCGGCGGGCACGATCGCCCTCGCTCCCGTGCTGCGCGACGTTCTCCGGCTCGAGACCGCTTGGTCGGTCGTCTGGCTAGCGCTGATGCTCCCGCCGATGACCGTCACAGGCGCCCTGCAGGGGGTGCTGCTCGGACGGGAGGCCTACGGGCGGCTGTCGGTCGTCTACCTCGTGACGGCCGGGACCCGGCTCGCCGCCGCCGGCGTCGCCGTCGGCTGGAGCTACGACGTCGTCGAGGTCTTCGCGGCGACGCTCGTCGCCGCCGTGCTCACGGTCGGGGTCGCCCTCGCGCTCGTCCGCAGGGACCTGGGCACGGGGGCCGACGCACCCCGACTCCTCGAGCTGCTCGCCGACCTCGTCCGCAGCAACATCGCCCTCGCCGGGCTCATGGCCCTGTCGAGCCTCGACGTGGTGCTCGCCCGGACGGTCCTGTCCGACCACGACAGCGGCTCCTACGCCCTCGCCGCCCTCTTCGGCAAGGTGGTCTTCTGGGGGACGCAGTTCGTCGCCCTGGCGATCGTGCCCCGCCTCGCCGAGGCCGGGACAGGCGGCCACGTGCGCGCGACCCTGCACCGTTCCGCCCTGGGTGTGCTGCTGATCGGGTCCGTGGTCTCCCTCGGATGCACCCTCGCGCCGGGGCCGCTCGTCGCGCTCTCGGGCGGGCCGGCCTTCGTCGACGCCGAGCCCCTCCTGGTGTGGGCAGCCGTCACCGGCACCCTCTGGGCCATCGTCCAGGTGTGGCTCTTCGCCGGGATGAGCCGCGGCGACCACGTCATGACGGTCGTGGTCTGGCTTGCCGCCGGCGTCCAGACCGTCCTCGTGCTCCTCGCGTTCAACGACTCGCCCTACGAGGTCTTCGCGACCGTGGGTGGCACCGCCGGCGTGGTCGCCGTCATCGGGCTCCTGCGGGTGCCCAGGGGAGGGATGACGCCCGCCCCGGACTCGGCGGAGACCGCCGAGGCCCTCGGCATGACGCGGGAGTGACCCGCGACAACGACGTTCAGGCGCGGTCGATGGAGCTGGCCTTCTTCGAGGGGTAGAGCCTCTTGGCCAGCGGGATGAGCTCCGGGAAGTGGTGGATCGCCTTCCACGCCGCCTTCTGCGCGGGGCCGAGGGAGGCGAGATAGGCCAGTCGTCGCCACCGCACGTCCCAGGGCTCGTCGCGCCCCCGGGCCGTCGCCTCGTCACGGTGGAAGCTGAGGGCGTGCAGACCGTTGGCCCACCGGGGGTCACCATTGATCTCGGCGTCCCAGCGACGCTCGACGCGCCACTGCGGGTGCCGGGCGATGAACTCCTCGTGGGCCCCGCTGACCATCGGGTAGCTCGCGTCGTCGACGAGGACGATCGCCTCGTCCGCCAGCCACGGCTCGATGATCCCCAGCGCGAGGTAGTGCGAGAGCCCGGTGTGCTCCCCGTCGTAGAAGTAGACCCCGACCGGCCGGTCGATGATGCCGGGGCGACGCAACAGCGAGAAGCAGTTGCCCTCGATCAGCCGCACGTCTGCGTGGTCGGCGTAGGTGGCCAGGTTGCGCTCGAGCTCGGCACGGGCCTGACGGCCCTGCATCCCGAACTCGAGGTAGTTCTCCACGACGTAGAACGCCTTGTCGTCCACGTCCTGCACCGCGGCGCACATGGAGCGGCCCTTGTAGCTGCCGACCTCCAGGTAGCACTCGTCGGAGGGCATCACCCGGGCGGCGGCATTGAGCACCGCGAGCTCGTTGGCCGAGGTGTAGCCGGCCACCGAGTCCGCGATCCCCGCGAAGCGCGGGTCCCGCGGCGAGCCCGTCCTCGGGTCGCCGTCGAACGCCCGCTCGACCTCCGCGAGGAACTCCTCGACCCGCATCAGCGCCAGCCGTCCGAGGACCAGTCGTCGTCCGCACGGCGCCGGGGCCCCGGATCGGCGAAGTCGTCGTCCCGCAGCACGGAGCGGCGCCCGCCCGCCCGCCGACGGGCCGAGCGGCTGTCCTCGGGGGCGAGGTCGTCGTCGCGGTTCCGCAGGTCGGTGTCACGCTCGCGCGCGTCGGCGCGCAGGTCGATCTCGTCGTGGCGCCGGCGGCGCGGGCGGTCGTCGTCGTCATCGTCCCAGTCGTCGTCATCGCGCTGGCCACGCAGCAGCCACACCGCGCCCAGCCCGACGAGGGAGGCCCCGGAGAGACCGGAGTAGATCGCCTTGTTGCGGGCGATCGTCTCGGGGTCGTTGCAGACGTTCTTCGCGTCGGTGTTCGGTGAGCTCGGGGACCCGCACTTGAAGATGCCCTGCTGTCCCCCGGTCTCCAGGACGACGGGAGTGGTGTAGAAGAACACCGCGGCGAAGATCAACGGGATCCCGAGGATGATCGCGAGGGGGGCGATCTGGCGTGTGGTGGACGTCGCCTCGGTGTGGTCGGTCATGCCGCGAACATTACCCGCCGGTCGGGTAATAATGGGGCGCCCCCTTCGGAATCAGGTCATGACCGCGACAGTCTCAGCCCGCCAGCACACGTCCCTGCCCTACCGCCCCGCCATCGACGGTCTGCGGGCGTTCGCCGTCGTCTCCGTCATCTGCTTCCACCTCCTCCCGGCGAGCATGCCCGGGGGCTGGTTCGGCGTGGACGTGTTCTTCGTCATCTCCGGTTTCCTCATCACGGCGCTGCTCCTGGCCGAGCACCGGCGGGAGCGGGGCCGCATCGACCTCCTCGGCTTCTGGTTCGCCCGCGCCCGACGGCTCCTCCCCGCCCTCTTCCTCGTGCTCGCGGCCGTCCTCGTCGGGGCGACCTTCCTCACCGTCGCCGGACGCACCGGCAACGTCGCGGGCGACGTCCTGGCCACCCTCGGGTACGTCGCGAACTGGCGATTCGTCCTCGGCGACGAGGCGTACTTCGGCCAGGTGGCCTCGCCCTCGCCGCTGCGGCACGCCTGGTCGCTGGCGGTCGAGGAGCAGTTCTACCTCGCCTACCCCGTGGTCCTCATCGGACTGCTCGCGCTCATCCGCCGGCGGGCCACCCTCGTCGCGGCCCTCGTGGTCGCCAGCGCGGCCTCCGCGGTGCTCATGGCGCACCTGCACCATCCGGGGCTGGACCCCAGCCGCGTCTACTACGGCACGGACACCCGCGCCCACCAGCTGCTCGTGGGCGCCGCCGTCGCCGCCCTGATCAGCGGGGGCCCCGGAGCGGTCGACCGCGAGAAGGTGCGCACCCTCGACACGTGGTGCCGTCGACTCGCCCTCCCGGCGCTGCTCGTGGTGCTGTCGACCTTCTGGTGGGCCGGTCCCGCCCAGGACGCCATCTTCGAGGGCGTGGCCGTGCCGCTCTCCCTGACCGTCTGCGTGGTCCTCGTCGCCGCGACGAGCCCCACGCCCTCGCTGGCCCAGAGAGTGCTCTCGTGGGAGCCGCTGCGCCGGATCGGCATGGTCTCCTACGGCCTGTACCTGTGGCACTGGCCCATCATCATCTTCCTCAACGACCAGGTCCTGCCCACACCGGCCGCCCCCCGGGTCGCGCTGCAGGCGGGACTCACCGCACTCCTGACCTGGGTGTCCTACCGGTACGTCGAGCGTCCGGTCCGTCGGGGTGGCATCAGGGCCCTGGTCCCCCGACTGCCCCGCGCGAGCGCGGTCGTGGCCTGGGCGGCGGTCCCCGCCCTGGTCGTCGGTGCGGTCACGATGCCGGCGGCCGCGCGCACGGTCGCGACGACGACCGCGCCAGCCGGCGAGCTGACCATCCCCCAGCCGGTCTACCGTCCCGGCGGCGAGATGACCGCGGTCACCTTCATCGGCAACTCGGTGCCGTTGAGCCTCATCAACAGCTTTCGGGCCTCGAAGCACCCGGACCTGCGCCTGAACAGCCTCGCCCACACCGGCTGCGACCCCCTCGAGGCCAGCCGTTTCGCCGATGGCCAGATCCTGTCGGAGGCACAGGGATGCCAGGAGTGGCGGGACAGCTGGGCCACTGAGCTGGCCGCGGACCAGCCTGATGTCGTCCTCTACTTCGTCCCCCAGACGATGGTCACCGACCGCGTCGTCGAGGGCCGGGTCATCGAGTTCGGCTCACCGGCGTGGGTGCGCCTCATCGAGCAGGGCCTGGCTCGTGCCCGATCGGCCGCCGGCGACAGCGAGTTCGCGCTGATGAACCTGGCCTGCCACGAGATGCCGACGTTCCACAGCGAGGAGATCCGCCGCGTCAACGACACCGAGTACGTCACGACCCTCAACGCGACGGTCTCGGCCTGGGCGGAGGAGCACGACGTGCCCGTCCTGGACCAGTACTCCCTCCTGTGCCCGGGCGACGAGTACCACGGGACGATCAACGACGTGGCGCTGTACCAGGACGCGATCCACTTCACGGGCGAGTCGGGCCCGGTGTTCTGGAGGTGGCTCGCCCCGCGCCTGCAGCGGATCTCCCGGGGGCAGGATCTCCCGTGAGCCGCACCGACGCCGTGGTCCTCGCCGGCGGCCTGGGCCGACGGATGCACCCGCTCACGCAGGACTGCCCCAAGCCGCTGCTGCCCGTCGGTCCCTGGACGCTCGTGGAGCACCAGGTCGCGGCCCTCACCCGCGCCGGTGCCCAGCGGATCGTCCTGTCCACCGGGTACCGCCACGCCGACTTCGAGGAGCTCGTCACCGCACTCCGGGCGAAGGGGGTGGACCTCACCACGGTCGTCGAGGACAGCCCTCTGGGCACCGGAGGAGGTCTGCGTAAGGCACTCCGGGCGCTGCCCGGTGCCGATGCGGTCATCGTCCTCAACGGGGACCTGCTCACCGGGCACGACCTGGCCGCGCAGGTGGACCTCCTGCGGACGGCTCCCCCCACCGTGGTCGCCTCGGTCCACGTGCGCACGGTCCCCGACGCCCGGTCGTACGGCAGCGTCCTCGTGGCCGACGACGGGCGCATCACCGCCTTCGTCGAGAAGTCGGCCACTCCCCCTTCGCTCACGGTCAACGCCGGTACCTACGTCGTGCGCCCCGGGCTGCTGCTCGACGCCGTCCCCGGCACCGGTGTCGCCTCACTCGAACGGGACGTCTTCCCCGGGCTCGCCGAGCGGGGCGCCCTGCTCGCCCACCGCGAGGACGCCTACTTCCTCGACGTCGGCTCGCCCGCCGCGCTCGTCGAGGCCACGCGCGACCTCCTGCTCGCCCCGTGGCCCGGCGCGGCACCGACGCCCCGCGGTGAGTTCCTCGCCCTGCCGGGGGCCGACGTCGCACCGGACGCCCGGCTCTCGACAGGGACCGTCGTCCACCCGGGCGCGCGCATCGGCCCGGGAGCACGGTTGGAGTCGGCCGTCGTGCTCGCGGGTGCGCGGGTCGACGAGGGCGCCGAGGTGGTCCGCTCGGTGGTCGGACGCCACGCCCGCGTCGGCGCCGGCTCCCGGGTCGTGGACACCGCCCTCGGCAGCGGCCAGCAGGTGGCCCCGCACACGCACCTCACCGACACGGTCCGCCCCTGCGCCTGATCCGGGTCGGCCTCCGCTCAGTGGGCGGCGCTGTGCCAGGTGTCGCCGAGCCCGATGGACACGTCGAGCGGGACGTCCATCTCGACAGCAGCGCCCATCTCGGCGCGGACCAACGCCTCGACCTGCTCGGCCTCGCCCGGCGCCACCTCGATGACGAGCTCGTCGTGCACCTGCAGCAGCACCCGGGAGTCGAGTGCCGAGCGGCTCAGACCCTCGTCGACCCGCAGCATCGCCACCTTCATGATGTCGGCCGCGGAGCCCTGGATGGGGGCGTTGAGCGCCATCCGCTCCGCCATCTGACGGCGCTGCCGGTTGTCGCTGCCCAGGTCGGGCAGGTACCGACGGCGGCCGAGCATCGTCTCGGTCCACCCGGTGGCGCGGGCACGGTCGACGATCTCCTCGAGGTAGTCACGCACCCCGCCGAAGCGCTCGAAGTACTCCTCCATGAGCCCGGACGCCTCCCCCGTGGAGATGCCCAGCTGCTTCGACAACCCGAAGGCACTCAGGCCGTAGGCCAGCCCGTAGGACATCGCCTTGACCTTGCTGCGCATCTGCGGTGTCACCTCCTCCGGCGCGACGGAGAAGACGCGCGCGCCGACGAAGCGGTGCAGGTCCTCGCCCGTGCGGAAGGCCTCGATGAGGCCCTCGTCGCCGGACAGGTGCGCCATCACGCGCATCTCGATCTGGCTGTAGTCGGCCGACATCAGGGTCTCGTAGCCGGGCCCGACGACGAAGACCTCGCGGATGCGTCGCCCCTCCTCGGTGCGGATCGGGATGTTCTGCAGGTTGGGGTCGGTCGAGGACAGTCGTCCCGTGGCGGCGATCGTCTGCTGGTAGGTCGTGTGGATCCGCCCGTCGTCGGCGATGGACTTGATCAGTCCCTCGACGGTGACGCGCAGACGGGTGGCGTCGCGGTGGCGCAGCAGGGCCTCCAGGAAGGGGTGCTCCGTCTTCGCGTAGAGGTCCGCCAGCGCGTCCGCGTCCGTGGTGTACCCCGTCTTGGTCTTCCGGGTCTTCGGCAGACCCAGGGTGTCGAAGAGCACCGCCTGCAGCTGCTTCGGCGAGCCGAGGTTGATCTGCTCGTCCCCGATGGCCGCCCATGCGTCGGCCTGGGCCGCAGCGACCTTGCCGGCGAAGTCCAACTCGAGCCCGTCCAGGGCCGCGCGGTCGACGGCGATCCCTGCCGCCTCCATCCGGGCGAGGACCCCCACGACGGGCAGCTCGACGTCGCGCATGAGCCGCGTGCCGCCCGTCTCCTCGACCTGCACCTCGAGCACCTCGGCGAGCTCCACGGCGGCCGCCGCGCGGACCATCGCGCCCCGGCCGGCCTCCGTGTCGTCGGCCGAGAAGTCGAGCATCCCCTGGTCCTGCGGCTCCTCCTCGCCGCCGGAGAGATCCCGACCGAGGTGGCGGACCGCGAGGTCGGCCAGGTCGTAGGAGCGCTGGTCGGGTCGCACGAGGTAGGCCGCGATGGCCGTGTCGACGACGAGTCCGGACAGTGGCAGGCCGGTGGCCGCGAGGGCGAGCATCGGGCCCTTCGCGTCGTGCAGGACCTTGGGTCGCTCGACGTCGGTGATCCAGTCCCGCAGTGCCTTCTCGTCGGCCGCGTCGAGGCCCGGGACGCTGACGAATGCCGCGGTCCCGTCGACCGTCGCGAGCCCGAGACCGGTGACCTCGCCGCTACCCCGGCCCCACTCGCCGACGACCTCGACCCCCAGCCGGTTCGAGCCGTGCTCGGCGAGCCACCCGGCCACCTCACCCTCGGCGAGCACCGTGCCGTCGACCTCGATGCCTCCGCTGACCTCGGTCTCGGCCGTGTCGAAGGTGGAGAAGAGCCGGTCGCGCAGGACGCGGAACTCGAGGCTGTCGAAGAGGGTGTGGACCTTCTCCCGGTCCCACTCCCTCCGCTCGACGTCGGCGATGCCGATGGGGATCGGGGTGTCGCGCACCAGCGCGTTGAGTCGCCGGTTGCGCAGGACCTGGTCGAGGTTGTCGCGCAGCGACTGCCCGGCCTTGCCGCCGATCTGGTCGACGGCAGCGACGATGCCCTGCAGGTCGCCGTGGGCACCCAGCCACTTCGCGGCGGTCTTGGGACCCACCCCGGGGACGCCCGGGAGGTTGTCGCTCGACTCGCCGACGAGCGCGGCGAGGTCGCTGTACCGCTCGGGCCCGACGCCGTACTTCTCCGTCACGGCGGCCGGCGTCATCCGGGCGAGGTCGGAGACGCCCTTCCTCGGGTAGAGGACGGTGGTGTGCTCGTCGATGAGCTGCAGGGTGTCGCGGTCACCGGAGCAGATGAGCACGTCCATCCCGGCCTCGCGGCCCTGCGTGGCGAGGGTGGCGATGATGTCGTCCGCCTCGTAGCCCTCGAGCTGCACGTGGCTGATGTTCAACGCGTCGAGGACCTCCCGCAGCAGCGGGATCTGACCGGCGAAGGCATCCGGGGTGGCGTTGCGCCCGGCCTTGTACTCCGAGTACTCGTCGCTGCGGAAGGTCGCGCGCGAGACGTCGAAGGCCACCGCGACGTGCGTGGGGTTCTCGTCCCGCAGCACGTTGATCAGCATCGCGACGAAGCCGTACACGCCGTTGGTGTGCTGGCCCGTGCTCGTCGAGAAGTTCTCCGCAGGCAGGGCGAAGAAGGCGCGGTAGGCGAGGGAGTGTCCATCCAGCAGCAGTAGTCGACTCACGCTCGCCAGCCTACGACGGGGACGACGGCCGCTGCCGCGCCCCGGGTGGCGGTGGCCCGGTCGCCCGGCCCCCGGGCGTCATGGCAGGCTGGCCCCAGACCACAACAGATGTAGGAGACATCGATGACCGAGACCACCGGACCCACCGGGGCGACCTACTCCCTCGAGGCGCTCAACGCCCGCCGGGGCAGCCTCGGCGAGCGCATGGGCATCGAGATCCTCGAGGCGGCTCCGGAGCGCGTGGTGGCCCGCATGCCCGTCGAGGGGAACACCCAGCCGTACGGACTGCTCCACGGAGGTGCGAGCGTCGTCCTCGCGGAGACGGTCGGGTCGATCGGATCGGCGATGCACGGGGCACTCACCGGCAAGATCGCGGTCGGTCTCGACATCAATGCCAGCCACCACCGCGCCGCTCGGTCCGGCTGGGTGACGGCCACGGCCGTCCCGGTCACGCTCGGCGGCACGCTCACCTGCTACGAGATCACGATCACCGACGACAGCGGTCGCCGCACGTGCACCTGCAGGCTCACGTGCCTGCTGCGCGAGCAGCCGCCCGGCACCTGAGTGCCACGCGGAGCCCTCCCGCACGCCCTCGACCCCCGCGACTGGAGCCCCGCCGACCGCTTCGTCGCCGCCGCCGTCCTCGCGGTGGTGCTCGCGCCGCTCGTCGCGGTGGCCACGGCGATCTCCCACGACTGGGCACCCAACGGCGACGACGCGACCATCGCCCTGCGCAGCGCCGGGGTGCTCGACGGTCACCTCCCGCTGACCGGGATGCGCAGCACCGCCGGCAACGGCGTGGACGTCAGCCTCTCGACGCACCACCTCGGGCCGCTGCAGTTCTACCTGCTCGCGCTCCCCCTCGCCCTGACCGGCGGCGCCGCGGCCGGTATCGCGATCGGCGGCGCGCTCATCGCCGCCGTGGCGTCGGTGCTCACCGTGGTGTGGGCCCGCCGCCTCGGGGGCACCCTCGGGGTCGCGGTGTTCACCGGCGGCCTGCTCCTGGCGCAGTGGGCCATCGGGGCGGAGGCGATGTTCCGGCCGCTCAACCCGTATGCGCCACTCCTGCCGACCTACCTCGCACTCCTGCTCCTGTGGGCCCTCATCCGTGGCGACCACCGGGCGCTGCCCCCCTTCGTCGTCGCGGTCTCGCTCCTGGCGCAGAGCAACCTCGCCTTCCTGCCGCTGGCCGGCGTGCTCACCCTGACCGCGGTCGTCGTGGCCGTGCGGCCGCCCCGGGACCAGCCCCGGCCCGCGGCACGTGCGGCCCGGGGGCGACCTCGGGCCCGGGCCACGCGCGCCCACCGCCGGTCCCGGGGGTGGGCCATCGGTCTGGGCCTGCTCGTGTGGCTGCCGAGCCTGCTCGAGCTGCTCGTCCACCAGCCGAACAACCTGCGCCAGCTCGTGCGCTGGGCCACCTCCGGGTCCGGGGACCCGATCGGTGTGGTCGCCGGGATCGAGCACCTGAGCCTGCTGGCGCCGGTCCCCGGAGGATTCCGGCACTACTCGCAGGACCTGCTGACCACCGGCACCCCGACGGGCACGGCGCTCGGGATCGTGGTCCTGCTCCTGCTCGCGGCGATCAGCACCGGGTGGCGTGTCCCCCGGGGCCGGGCGAGCAGCGCATGGCCCGCGCGTGTCGCCCTCGCGGCCAACCTCGGCATGATCGCGACCGCCTCCCGGTTGCCGGAGTGGCCGGCCGCCCCCTACTGGGTCATCACTTGGCTGCCGGTCGCGGCCTTCACCTGGGCCGCTCTGGTCTGGCGGGGCCTGGCCTACCTCGAGGGCGCGACTCCCCGACTGCCGGGGAGGATCGCGATGCCCCTGGCCGGCGGGCTCGTCGTCGGTGGTCTGGCGGCGGCCGTGCTCACCGTGCAGCCCGACTGGTCCGAGTCCCGCTCGATGAGCACGGTCGCCCGCGGGACCGTGTCCGCGCTGGGCCCCGGCGAGGGACGTGCCGTACGCATCAGGGGCTACGGGTTCGTCCCGACGCTCGGCGCGGCCCCGGCGATCGCCTGGGAGGCGCACCGGGCGGGGTGGGAGCCGCACTACCTCAGCTCCTGGCCGTTCGAGGAGGACGCCGAGTACCTCTGGACCGGGACGGCCCCCGAGGGCTCGGAGGAGCTCTTCGTCATCGACAGCACCGAGCCCGAGTTCCACGAGAGCATCCCCGGGACGGCGCGGAGGATCTCCACGGTCGACCTGGCGCACCGCGACGGGGCCATCTCGGTCTACCGTGAGCCCGGGTCGGCCGCCGGGCCGGGCCAGTGACCACGACGAAGGGCGGCTGAGTGGACTTCATCGGTGCGGGCACCGTCCTGAACGTCATCACGGTCGTCATCGGCGCCCTGGCGGGCATGGCCGTCGGGGGACGGCTCCCGCAGGCGACCCGGGACGTGGTCACCGACTGCCTCGGGCTGGTGACCCTCCTCATGGCCGCGCTGTCGGTCATGGAGGTCCTCTCCCCGACCCTGAGCGCAGCGGTCGGCTCGAGCGCACCGGTGCTCGTCGTCCTCGGCTCGCTGCTCATCGGCAGCATCCTCGGGTCCCTCGTGGGCATCGAGCGTCGTCTGGAGACGCTCGCCGGTCGGGTCCAGGGCTACCTGGGCCGAGGACGCACCGACCACGGCGCACGTGAGCGCTTCATCGAGGGGTGGTTGACCGCGAGCCTGCTCTTCTGCGTCGGGCCCCTGACGATCCTCGGCAGCCTCGACGACGGCCTCGGTCGGGGGATCGACAAGCTGGCGCTGAAGTCAGCGCTGGACGGTTTCGCCGCCCTGGCCTTCGCCTCGACCTTCGGTCTGGGCGTGCTCATGTCGGCGGTGAGCGTGGCCGTGGTCCAGGGGTCGCTCACCCTGGCCGGTGTCGCGCTCGGCGCAGTCCTGCCGGAGGCACACATCGCGGCCCTCACGGCGACGGGAGGACTGATCCTCGTCGGGATCGCCCTGCGGCTGCTGCGGATCCGTCAGATCCCGGTGGGAGACATGCTCCCGGCGCTGGTCGTGGCGCCGCTGCTGACGCACCTCGTCATCGTGCTCGGCTGAGGACGCCGCGCAACGACCGGGTCAGGACTTGTCCATGCCGGCGACCACGGCGTCGGCGACCTCGCGCATGCCCAGTCGCCGGTCCATCGCCGTCTTCTGGATCCACCGGAAGGCC
This sequence comes from Janibacter sp. DB-40, assembly GCF_029510815.1. Classification (NCBI taxonomy): domain Bacteria; kingdom Bacillati; phylum Actinomycetota; class Actinomycetes; order Micrococcales; family Intrasporangiaceae; genus Janibacter; species Janibacter sp. DB-40. The sequence goes on from NZ_CP120360.1 coordinate 1,844,691, forward strand.
TCGGCCTCGGTGATCTTCAGCTTCTTCATCAGCACGCCCTTGGCCTTCTCCACGGCCTTGCGGGTCTCGAGGCGCTCACCGAGGTCCGCGACCTCCGACTCGAGGGCCTTCAGCTCGGCCCAGCGCGAGAGCGCCACCTCGACGGCCGGGGTGACGTCGGAGACGGTGAAGGGCTTGACGATGTAGGCCATGACACCCGCGTCCCGGGCACGCTCGACGAGCTCCTTCTGCGAGAAGGCCGTGAGCATGATCACCGGGCAGATCCGCTGCTCCCCGATCGTCTCGGCCGCGGTGAGCCCGTCCATGACCGGCATCTTGATGTCCATGATGATCAGGTCGGGCTGCAGCGACTCGGCCAGGGAGACGGCCTCCTCACCGTTGCTCGCCTGCCCGACGACCTCGTACCCGGCCTCGGTGAGCATCTCGGCCAGGTCGAGGCGGATCAGCGCCTCGTCCTCGGCGAGCAGCACCCGCTGGCCCTGCTGGGCCTCCGTCTCAGCCGTCATGGTCCATCCTTCGTCGTCGGGGAGAGTCCTGGGTGCCGGGGGCGGGACTCGAACCCGCACGCCCTTGCGGGCAGAGCATTTTGAGTGCTCCGTGTCTGCCATTCCACCACCCCGGCCGGAGTGCGCCGCCAGCATACCGACCCGACGCGGCGGTACTGGTGTCAGCCCATGCCACCGGGCAGTGCACCCTCCACGGAGGTGGCCTCCTCCTCGTAGGCGACCGCGGTCTTGTTCCGCGCGTCGCCGATGCGGTGCACCCGCAGGGCATTGGTCGAGCCGGGCACGCCGGGGGGCGATCCGGCGACGATGACGACGAGGTCGCCCTCGTCGCACCAGCCCAGACCGAGGAGGTGCTCGTCGACCTGGAGGGCGTACTGGTCGGTGTGCGTCACCGGCGTGGTGAGGAAGGTCTGGATCCCCCAGACCAGGGACAGCTGGGACCGGGTGTCCTGCACCGGCGAGAAGGCGAGCATCGGCAGGCCGGAGCGCACCTGGGCGAGACGACGGGCACTCCCGCCGAGCTGGGTGAAGGCGATGAGGTACTTCACCCCGAGGGCCTGCCCCACCTCCGCCGCCGCAGCCGTGACGACACCACCCTGGGAGATGGGCGGGGCCATCAGGTCACGCATGCGGCCGTGCCCCTCCTCCTCGGTGGCGGCGATGATCCGGGACATCGTCCGGACCACCTCGACGGGGAACTTGCCGACGGCCGTCTCCCCCGACAGCATCAGCGCGTCGGCGCCGTCGAGGACGGCATTGGCCGCGTCCGAGGCCTCGGCCCGGGTCGGGCGGGAGTTGTCGATCATCGACTCCAGCACCTGCGTGGCCACGATCACCGGCTTGGCCCGCTGGCGGCACAGCTCGACGGCCCGCTTCTGGACGAGCGGCACCTGCTCGAGGGGCATCTCCACACCGAGGTCGCCGCGGGCGACCATGATGCCGTCGAAGGCATCGATGATCTCCTCGAGGGCCTCCACGGCCTGGGGCTTCTCGATCTTGGCGATGACCGGCAGCCGCACCCCGACCTCGTCCATGATCTCGTGCACGCGGTCGATGTCCCGCGGCGAGCGCACGAAGCTGAGGGCGATGTAGTCGGCGCGCAGGCCCAGCGCCCAGCGCAGGTCCTGCTCGTCCTTCTCGGACAGGGCGGGTGCGCTGACGGCGGCGCCGGGGAGGTTGATGCCCTTGTTGTCCGAGAGCGGTCCGCCGTACACGACGACGCAGCGCACGTCGGTCGCGTCGACCTCCTCGACGGTCAGCATGATCTTGCCGTCGTCGACGAGGATCCGGTCGCCGACGCTGACGTCGTCGGCCAGGCCCGAGTGGGTCGTGCCGACGACCTCCTGGTCACCCTCGACGTCACGGGTGGTGATCGTGAAGTGGTCCCCCTCGTCGAGCCGGATCGGCCCGTCGGCGAACCTGCCGATGCGGATCTTGGGGCCCTGCAGGTCGACGAGCACTCCGACGGCGCGACCGACGGCGTCACTCGCGGCGCGCACGCTGCGGTAGTTGGCCTCGTGGACGGGGTAGTCACCGTGGGAGAGGTTGAACCGCGCCACGTCGACGCCGGCAGCCACGAGCTCGTGGATGCTCTCGGGGGTGGAGGTCGAAGGGCCGAGGGTGGAGACGATCTTGGCGCGTCGCATGTCTCCACCCTATGTCGACGCCGGGCAACCCGTGGATGGACGAAGGGGGCGCGCCCGGCGGCGCACCCCCTTCGTCCCGGGACCGGGTCAGGCCGTGAGCGGCCGATCCGTCGGGTTGACCGGGCGGGGCAGCTGGGAGCTGCCCATGAGGAAGGTGTCCACGCCGTGTGCCGCGGCACGACCCTCGGCGATGGCCCAGACGATGAGCGACTGCCCCCGGCCGGCGTCCCCGGCGACGAAGACACCCGGGACATCGGTCTGGTAGTCGCGACCCCGCACGATGTTCGAGCGCTCGTCGGTCGACAGGCCCAGCTGGGCGACGATGCCGTCCGGCTCCGGGCCGACGAAGCCCATGGCGAGGAGCACCAGCTGCGCGGGCAGGACCCGCTCGGTCCCGGGCACCGGCTCGAAGCCGGCCGCGGTGCGCGTGACCTCGGTCAGGCGCAGGCCGTCGACCCGGCCCTCGCCGTCGTCGAGGATCTCCGTCGTCGACACCGCGTAGACCCGATCGCCTCCTTCCTCGTGGGCCGAGGCGACCCGGAAGATCATCGGGTAGGTCGGCCAGGGCTGGTCGGCCGGCCGCTCCGGACCCGGCTGGGGCATGATCTCCAGGCTGGTGACCGAACGGGCACCCTGCCGGATCGAGGTACCGAGGCAGTCGGCGCCGGTGTCGCCACCGCCGATGATGATGACGTCCTTGTCCTCCGCCGTGACCTGCCCCTCGACCTCCTCGCCGAGGGCCACCCGGTTGGCCGGGGGCAGGAAGTCCATCGCCTGGACGACCCCGTCGAGATCACGACCGGGGACGGGCAGGTCCCTCGGGACGGTCGAGCCGGTGGCGAGCACGACGGCGTCGTAGCGGTCACGCAGCTGCTGACCGGTCAGCTCGCCGCCCACATCGATACCGGAGCGGAAGCGGGTGCCCTCGGCCTTCATCTGCTGGATCCGGCGGTCGACGATCCGCTTCTCCATCTTGAACTCCGGGATCCCGTAGCGCAGGAGCCCTCCGGGGGCGTCCGCCCGCTCGTACACGGCGACCGTGTGACCGGCGCGGGTGAGCTGCTGCGCGGCGGCCAGACCGGCCGGACCGGAGCCGACCACGGCCACGGTCTTGCCGGTGAGGCGGTCCGGGATCTGCGGCGGGACGTCACCGCGGCCGAAGGCCTCCTCGATGGTCGTCACCTCGACCTGCTTGATCGTCACGGCCGGCTGGTTGATGCCGAGCACGCAGGCGGTCTCGCACGGCGCCGGGCACAGCCGGCCGGTGAACTCCGGGAAGTTGTTCGTCGCGTGCAGACGCTCGATGGCGTCGTGCCAGTGACCCCGCCACGCGAGGTCGTTCCACTCCGGGATGAGGTTGCCCAGCGGGCAGCCCGAGTGGCAGAACGGGATGCCGCAGTCCATGCAGCGCCCGGCCTGGCGCTGCAGCTCGCCGGCCTGCTGCTCCTCGTAGACCTCCTTCCAGTCCTTGATGCGGACGTCGACGGGTCGCCGAGCCGGCAGCTCGCGCTCGCGCGTGGTGAGAAAGCCGTGCGGGTCAGCCACGGGAAACCTCCATGATCCGGTCCCAGACGAGCGCGCCGTCGGCGTCGAGGCCCTCCGCCTCGGCGTCGGCCCGCACGTCGAGGACGCGCTGGTAGTTGCGGGGCAGGACGAGCGAGATCCGGTCGAGACCGGCCTCCGGGTCGTCCAGCAGGGCCTCCGCCACGGCCGACCCGGTGTGCTCGAGGTGCTGGGTGAGCAGCTCGAGGACCACCTCCCGGTCCGAGGGACGAAGGGGGGTGACGTCGACGAGCTCCCGGTTGACGAGCGACTCGTCGAGGTCGAGGACGAAGGCATTGCCCCCGGACATGCCGGCCGCGAAGTTGCGCCCGGTGGGCCCCAGCACGAGGACGGTGCCACCGGTCATGTACTCGCAGCCGTGGTCGCCGACGCCCTCGACGACCGCGACGGCACCGGAGTTGCGCACGCAGAAGCGCTCGCCGACGATGCCTCGCAGGAAGAGCTGACCGGACGTCGCCCCGTAGCCGATGACGTTGCCGGCGATGACGTTCTCCTCGGCCACGAACCGCGCGCCCTCCGGGGGCCGGACGACGATGCGGCCACCCGAGAGGCCCTTGCCGACGTAGTCGTTGGCGTCGCCGACCATCCGCAGGGTGATGCCGGCCGGCAGGAAGGCGCCCAGGCTCTGACCGGCCGACCCGGTGAGGGTCAGGTCGATCGTCCCGTCGGGCAGGCCCTCGGGGTTCCGCTTGGTCACCTCGTGACCGAGCATGGTGCCCAGCGTGCGGTTGACGTTGCGGACCGGCACGTCGGCCCTCACCGGGGTCCCCTCGTCGAGCGCCGGAGCGGCCAGCTCGATGAGCCGGTGGTCCAGGGCGTCCTCGAGACCATGCTCCTGGGCACGCGTCACCCGCACCCCGGACCCGTCGAAGGAGCTGACCTGGGCGAAGATCGGCGCCAGGTCGAGCCCCGAGGCCTTCCAGTGGTCCACGGCCCTGCGCGTGTCGAGCAGGTCGACCCGACCGACGGCCTCGTCCAGGGTGCGGAAACCGAGCTCGGCGAGCAGCTCCCGCACCTCCTCCGCGATGTACTCGAAGAAGGTCTCGACGAACTCGGGCTGACCCGAGTAGCGCGAGCGCAGCTCCGGGTTCTGCGTGGCGATCCCCACCGGACAGGTGTCCAGGTGGCACACCCGCATGAGGACGCACCCGCTGACCACGAGGGGTGCGGTGGCGAAGCCGAACTCCTCCGCACCCAGCAGGGCGCCGATGAGGACATCCCGACCGGTCTTGATCTGGCCGTCCACCTGGACGGAGATGCGGTCGCGGAGACCGTTGAGCACCAGCGTCTGCTGCGTGGCGGCCAGCCCGAGCTCCCACGGTCCGCCGGCGTGCTTGAGCGAGGTCAGCGGAGAGGCCCCGGTTCCGCCGTCGTGCCCGGAGATGAGCACGACGTCCGCGTGCGCCTTGCTGACACCGGCGGCCACCGTGCCCACGCCGATCTCGCTGACGAGCTTCACGTGCACCCGCGCCTGCGGGTTCGCGTTCTTCAGGTCGTGGATCAGCTGGGCCAGGTCCTCGATCGAGTAGATGTCGTGGTGCGGGGGCGGGCTGATCAGGCCGACTCCGGCCGTCGAGTGCCTCGTGCGCGCCACCCACGGGTACACCTTCGACCCGGGCAGCTGACCCCCTTCGCCCGGCTTGGCGCCCTGGGCCATCTTGATCTGGATGTCGTCGCTGTGGGTGAGGTAGGTCGAGGTGACCCCGAACCGGCCGGAGGCCACCTGCTTGATCGAGCTGCGGCGCTCGGGGTCCATCAGCCGGTCGAGATCCTCGCCGCCCTCCCCCGTGTTGGAGCGCCCGCCGATCCGGTTCATCGCGACGGCGAGCGTCTCGTGCGCCTCCTTGCTGATCGAGCCGTAGCTCATGGCGCCGGTGGAGAAGCGCTTGATGATCGCGCTGGCCGGCTCGACCTCGTCGATGCTGATCGGGGCCCGCTCCTGGCCGTCGGCGAGCGAGAAGAGCCCACGCAGCGTCATCAGCCGTTCGGACTGCTCGTTCACCCGGGAGGTGTACTGCTTGAAGATGTCGTAGCGACGCGCCCGCGTGGAGTGCTGGAGACGGAAGACGGTGTCCGGGTCAAACAGGTGCGGCTCGCCCTCGCGGCGCCACTTGTACTCGCCGCCCACCTCGAGCTTGCGGTGCGGCAGCCGTACGCCCTCCGTCGGGTACGCGGTCGCGTGTCGAGCGGCGACCTCCTCGGCGAGGACGCCGAGCCCGACACCCCCGAGCTGGCTGACCGTCCCGGTGAAGTACTCGTCGACGAGCTCCTGCCCCAGACCGAGGGCCTCGAAGACCTGTGCGCCGCGGTACGAGGCCACCGTGGAGATGCCCATCTTGGACATCACCTTCAGCACACCCTTGCCCAGCGCCCTGATGAGGTTGGCGACCGCGGTCTCCTCGTCGACCTCGGTGATGATCCCCCGGCGGACCATGTCCTCGACCGACTCCATGGCCAGGTACGGGTTGACCGCGGCGGCGCCGTACCCGATGAGCAGCGCGACGTGGTGGACCTCACGGACGTCGCCGGCCTCGAGGATGAGGCCGACCTGGGTGCGGGTGCGCTCCCGGATCAGGTGGTGGTGCACGGCCGAGGTGAGCAGCAGCGAGGGGATCGGCGCCCGGTCACGGCCGGAGTCGCGGTCGGAGAGCACGATGAAGCGCGCGCCCTCGGCGATGGCCTCGGAGACCTCGGCGCAGATCGTGTCGAGCCGGGCCCGCAGTGCCTGCTCGCCCCCGGTGACGTCGTAGAGGCCACGCACGACGTGGGTTGCCGTTCCCGCACCCTCGTGGTCGAAGTGCACGATCTTCGCCAGCTCGTCGTTGTCGATGACCGGGAAGGGGAGCACGACCTGGCGGGCGTGCTGCGGGTCGGCCCCCAGGACGTTGCCCTCCGGCCCGATGGCGGTCCCGAGCGCGGTGACCAGCTCCTCCCGGATCGAGTCCAGCGGCGGATTGGTCACCTGGGCGAACATCTGGGTGAAGTAGTCGAAGAGCAGGCGCGGCTTCTCCGACAGGACCGCGACGGGGGTGTCGGTCCCCATGGACCCGAGCGCCTCCACGCCTTTGGCCGCCATCGGCGTCAGCAGGATCTGCAGCTCCTCCTGGGTGTACCCGAAGGTCTGCTGGCGTCGCGCCACGGACGCCGGGGTGTGGGTGATGTGCTCCCGCGGGGGCAGGTCGCCGAGCATGATGCGGCCGTCGTCGAGCCACTCGCCGTACGGGTGCTCGGCCGCGAGCTGACCCTTGATCTCCTCGTCCTCGACGATGCGACCTTCCGCGGTGTCCACGAGGAACATCCGGCCGGGCTGCAGGCGGCCCTTGGCGACCACGTGCTCCGGGTCGAGGTCGAGGACGCCGACCTCGGAGGCGAGGACGACGAGACCGTCGTCGGTGACCTCGTACCGCCCGGGCCGCAGACCGTTGCGGTCCAGGACCGCCCCGACCAAGCGGCCGTCGGTGAAGGTCACGCAGGCAGGACCGTCCCAGGGCTCCATGAACATGGAGTGGAACTCGTAGAAGTCCCGCAGCGCGGGGTCCATGGTCGCGTGGTTCTCCCACGCCTCCGGGATCATCATCAGGACCGCGTGCGGGAGCGAGCGGCCACCGAGGTGGAGCAGCTCCAGGACCTCGTCGAAGGAGGCCGAGTCGGACGCCTCCGGCGCACAGGTCGGCATGATCCGCTGCAGGTCGCCGGGGATGATGTCGCTGCTCAGGAGGGACTCGCGGGCCCGCATCCAGTTGCGGTTTCCCTTGACGGTGTTGATCTCACCGTTGTGGGCGATGAAGCGGAAGGGGTGGCTGAGCGGCCAGCTCGGGAAGGTGTTGGTCGAGAAGCGCGAGTGGACCAGGCCCAGCTCGCTCTCGAACCGCTCGTCCGACAGGTCCGGGTAGAAGGGCTCGAGCTGCGCGGTCGTCAGCATCCCCTTGTAGACCAGCGTCCGTGCGGACAGCGAGGCGAAGTAGACACCCGTCTCCCGCTCGGCACGCTTGCGGGCGACGAAGGCGAGTCGCTCCAGGGTGAGCCCGGAGACCTCACCGCCGGGTGCGGCGACGAAGAGCTGGTGGAAGTCCGGCATGCAGTCGCGGGCCATCTGGCCGACGATCTCCCGGTTGACCGGGACCTGCCGCCAGCCGAGGACCTGCAGGCCCTCCTCGGTGACGACGGCCTCGATCCGGCGGACCAGCGCCTCGCGCTCGGCGGCATCCGTGGGCACGTACGCCGTGCCGACCGCGTAGTGCCCGGGCTCGGGCAGGTCGAAGTCGACGACCTCGCGCAGGAACCGGTCCGGGACCTGGGTGAGGATGCCCGCGCCGTCACCGACGAGCGGGTCGGCACCGGTCGCGCCGCGGTGCTCGAGGTTGGTCAGGGCCAGCAGTGCGTGGTCGACGATGTCGTGGCCGGCGCTGCCGCGCATGGTGGCCACCATGGCGACGCCGCAGGCGTCGCGCTCGGTGTCGCGACGGTAGAGACCCGCGTCGGGCGGCAGGGCCGACCAGCGCTCGTAGGGGGAGAAGGACACAGAGGTCACGTCGGGTCACCGTCCTCGGGTGAAGTCGGGGCGGGCAGGCTCCGTCGCTCTGGAACGAGGGTGCGGATGCCTGCTGATGGGATCCGCAGACAGCAGTGGCCGCGGTGCGGAGAAGAGTACCAGCGTCTTGTCTTGCTCTTTGAGAGGGAGAATCCCACCTAGTGAGATTTCACACGCGAGGGCGCTCACGCTTCCCGAAAATCCGGAACATCGCCACCCCGAGCGTGAAGACGATCACACTGACCCAGATATTCACACGGAGTCCGAGGATGGTGTTCGCCTCGTCGGTGCGCATCATCTCGATGAAGAGCCGACCTGCGGGGTACCCGGCGACGTAGAGGGCGAAGACCTGCCCGCGAGCGAGGACGGCACGACGGTCGACGACGAGCAGGACGATCGCCAGCGCGAAGAGGAAGAGCGACTCGTAGAGGAAGGTCGGATGGAAGGTGCCGAGCACGATCGGGTCCCCCGCGGCGTCGACCACCGCTCGACCCGCGGCCGCGTCGAAACGGTGGACCTCCAGGCCCCACGGCAGGTCGGTCGGCTCGCCGTAGATCTCGTTGTTGAACCAGTTGCCCCAGCGGCCGATCCCCTGGGCGATGAGCACGCCCGGAGCGACGGCGTCGGTGAAGTCGAGGAAGCGGACGCCGGTCGAGCGCAGCCCGATCCAGGCGCCGACGGCGCCGAGGGCGACCGCGCCCCAGATGCCGAGCCCGCCCTGCCAGATCTTCAGCGCGTCGAGCGGGGTGCCGCCCTCCCCGAAGTACGGCTGGGGCGTGGTGATGACGTGGTAGAGCCGACCACCGATGATGCCGAAGGGGACGGCCCACACGGCCACGTCGAGAACGACCCCCTGCTCCGCACCGCGGTCGCGCAGGCGCCGGTCCCCCATCCAGATCGCCACCGCGATTCCGGCGAGGATGCACAGGGCGTACGCGTGGATGGTCAGCGGGCCGAGCTCGAGCGCGGCCGTGGTGGGCGAAGGGAGCGCACCCGGCCGCGTCACTGGGTCGCCACCATGCCCTCGGGCACGTCGCCGCTGGTGAGGACCTCCCTGAGGGTCTCGGTGTCGACCTCACCGCTCTGCTGGTCGATCACGCTGCCCCAGTTGAACTGCGTCCCGTCGACCACGACGGTCGGTGTCGCCCGGATGCCCTCCTCGGTGGTCGCGTCGTCGACACTCTGGACGTAGTCCACGTAGGTCCCGTCGTCGGTGCACTGCTGCCACTCGTCGAGGGCCTCTCCGCTGAGCCCGGCCTGCTCGGCGGCCTGCGTGTAGGTCTCCTCCGCGAAGCCGCTGCGGTCCTCGCTCTGGGGCTGCAGTGCGAAGAGTGCCTCGTGGTACTCGGTCCACGCGCCCTGGTCCAGGGCGCACACGGCACTCGAGCCCGCGACGGCCGACGACTCGCCACCCGTCATGCTGTCGATGACCGTCTTGAGGTGGATGCGCAGCCGGATCCTGCCGTCCTGGGCCAGCTCGGTCACGGTCCCACCGAGGTACTCCTCGTAGACCTTGCACGCCGGGCAGCGGAAGTCCTCGTAGACGTCGACGACAGGGGCGTCCTCCGGTGGGTTCGCGTCGGCGTAGGGCTCGAGGGGCTCACCCGCGGCGACACCCTGCGGCAGCTCGCTCACACCACCGCCGTCGCGGACGGCGCCCACGACGACGGCGCCGACGACGAGGACGATCGCCACGATGACGACGACGCCGCCGATGATCACGGCACTGGCACCCCTGCCCGTGCTCCCGGCGGCGGCCTGCGCCTTGGCCTTGCGGTCCTGGTTGCTCACGTGCGCTCCTTCGCGTCCCCGAAGAGGAATCGGTCGAGACTGTAGGCGGTGCGGGCTCGGACGAGCAGCCACACACCGCAGAGGGCGAGACCGAGGTCGCGGGCGATCTCCTGCCCGTACTTCGTCTCGCTGGCGTCCACCTGGCCACCGCCGCCAAAGCAACCGCAGTCGATGGTCAGGCCACGGACCCAGGCCTGGGTGATGCCGATGACGAAGGCCGCCATGAGCAGCGCCCCCAGGAGGGCACTGGTCCGGGTGAAGAGGCCGAGGACGAGGAGCAGCCCGATGACGACCTCGACCCAGGGCAGCGCGTACCCGATGTACTCGGCCACCTCGAACGGCATGACGTCGTATCCCTGCACCGCGCGGGCGGACCCGAGGGGGTTGCCGACCTTCAGTGCACCGGCGACGAGGAGGACGCCGCCGAGGAGGAGTCGGACCACCAGCCCCACGAGGTCCAGGACGTGCGCTCGGGTCATACCCGTCCCCGCACGCCTTCCGCCAGCTCTCGGGTGAGGTCGCGCAGAGCGGCCAGCCCCTCCTCGGGCTCGCGGTCGAGCATGGTGCTCACGAGGGCGGACCCGACGATGACCCCGTCGGCGAAGGCGGCCACCTCCGCGGCCTGGGCGCCGGTGCTGACCCCGAGGCCGACGCACAGCGGCAGGTCCGTGGTCGAGCGCACGCGCGCGACGAGCTCGGCCGCCGTCCCCCCGACGCTGCCCCGGGCGCCGGTGACGCCCATCGTGGAGGCGGTGTAGACGAACCCGCTCGTGGCCTCGGTGACCACGGCGATGCGCTCGGTGGTCGAGCTCGGTGCGACGAGGAAGATGCGGTCGAGCCCGTGCCGCTCGCTGGCCGCGCGCCACTCCCCCGCCTCCTCCGGGATGAGGTCCGGGGTGATGATGCCCGCACCCCCGGCGGCCGCGAGGTCGGCGGCATAGCGGTCGACCCCCCGACGCAGCACGAGGTTCCAGTAGGACATGACCACCGGCACGGCTCCGGCCTCCCGGGCCGCCGAGACGGCCCGGAAGACGTCGTCGACGTGGACCCCCTTCGCCAGGGCCTCGGTGGCGGCACGCTGGATGACGGGACCGTCCATGACGGGGTCGCTGTAGGGCATGCCGACCTCGATGATGTCGGCGCCGGCCTCGGCCAGGGTGCGCACCGCGTCGATCGACCCCTCGACGCTCGGGTAGCCCACCGGCAGATAGCCGATGAGGGCGGCTCGGCCCTCCTCCCGGCACCGGGTGAAGACGTCGGCCAGACCTGCGGGCGCGCTCATGCCTCCCCTCCTGCGTCGCCGTCGACGAGACCGAACCACTCGGCGACGGTGTGCATGTCCTTGTCCCCACGGCCGGAGAGGTTGACGAGCAGCAGGGCGTCGGGACCGAGCTCGCGGCCGACCTCCAGCGTCGCCGACAGGGCGTGCGCCGACTCGAGCGCCGGGATGATGCCCTCGGTGCGACAGAGCAGCTCGAAGGCGTGCATCACCTGCTCGTCCGTGGCATGGCGGTACTCCGCCCGGCCGGAGTCGCGCAGGTAGGAGTGCTCCGGACCGACGCTGGGGTAGTCCAGACCGGCGGAGACCGAGTGCGTCTCCAGGGTCTGCCCCTCCTCGTCCTGCATGAGGTAGCTCATCGCCCCGTGGAGCACGCCGGGCTCGGCGGTCGCGAAGCGCGCAGCGTGCCGGCGGGACTCGATGCCCTCGCCGCCGGCCTCGACCCCGATGAGGCGCACCGCCTCGTCGCTGACGAAGCGGTGGAAGATGCCCATGGCGTTGGACCCACCGCCGACGCACGCGATGACGGCGTCCGGGAGACGCCCGGCCAGCTCGAGGACCTGCTCACGGGCCTCCTCGCCGATGATCTTGTGGAAGTCACGGACCATCTCCGGGAAGGGGTGGGGCCCGGTGACCGTACCCAAGACGTAGTGGGTGTGCTCGACATTGGTCACCCAGTCGCGCATGGCCTCGTTGATCGCGTCCTTGAGCGTCGCCCTGCCGTGCTCGACCGGCACGACGGTGGCCCCGAGGACACGCATGCGGGCGACGTTGAGCGCCTGGCGCTCGGTGTCGACACGACCCATGTAGACCGTGCACTCCAGACCCATCAGCGCCGCGGCCGTCGCGGTCGCGACACCGTGCTGACCGGCACCCGTCTCGGCGATGACCCGCCGCTTGCCCATGCGCCTGGTCAGCAGGGCCTGGCCGAGGACGTTGTTGATCTTGTGGCTGCCGGTGTGGTTGAGGTCCTCGCGCTTGAGGATGACCCGTGCACCCCCGGCGTGCTCCGCGAACCGGGGCACCTCGGTGATGATGCTCGGTCGGCCGGTGTACGTGCGGTGCAGCCGGGCGAGCTCGTCGACGAAGTCGGGATCGACCATGGCCTTCCGGCGCGCCTCGTCCAGCTCCTCGAGTGCCGGGATGAGTGCCTCCGGCACGTAGCGGCCCCCGAAGGCACCGAAGCGCCCCGGCACCTCCTGCGCGCTCGGCCCCGGGCCGTCGGTGGTGGGCTGCTGCTCGTCGGTCATCGCGTCGCTCCCGCATCGATCATGGCGCGCACCCCGGCCGCCGGGTCTCCCCCGATGACGAGTGCCTCGCCGACGAGGATGGCATCGGCTCCGGCGCGAGCGAAGAGCCGCGCCTCCTCGGGGCCCTGCACTCCGGACTCGGCGACGCGCACGCACGACTCGGGGACGAGCGGCGCCAGTCGGGCGAAGGTGTCGGTGTCGACCTCGAGGGTCTTGAGGTTGCGGTTGTTGATCCCGATCACGGTGGCCCCGAGGTCGACCGCCCGAGTCGCCTCCGCCTCGTCGTGGACCTCGACCAGGCAGGTCATGCCGAGCCGCCCGGCCAGGGCCATCAACGAGGCCAGCTGCTCGTCGTCCAGGGCCGCGACGATGAGCAGGACGATGTCGGCGCCCCGGGCCCGGGCCTCCCAGATCTGGTACTCGCCGACCATGAAGTCCTTGCGCAGCACGGGTACGTCGACCGCCTCGCGGACAGCGGTGAGGTCGTCGAGGGAGCCGGAGAAACGACGCTCCTCGGTGAGCACGGAGATGGCGGCGGCACCGCCCTCGGTGTAGGCACGCGCGAGGGCTGCCGGGTCGGTGATCTGCGACAGGTCGCCCTTGCTCGGGCTCTTGCGCTTCACCTCGGCGATCACGCACAGCCCCGGGCGACGCAGCAGGGCTGCCGCGTCACGTGGCGCCGGCATGCCGTCGCACTGTCGCCGGAGCTGCTCGAGAGGGACTCGGGCCTCGCGCCCGGCCAGGTCCTCACGGACACCGTCGATGATCTGGTCGAGGACAGTGGGCATGCCCCAAGGCTAGTCGACGCTCGGGTCGTCCCCGCGCGTGACCCGGTCCCAGTCGGAGTCGACGCGCTCGCCGCGTGCGCCGCCGACCTCCGTGGCGCCGTCACCGGTCGAGCGCTCGTACCGCCCGCCGAGTGCGCCCCACCGGCGACCGCCGGCGACGGTGCCGCCCGCCGCGACGAGGAGCAGCACCGCGCCGGCGACGGCGACCCACGGCCAGGCGTTGGCCGACCCGGTCGCCTCGAGGGTGCCCGTGGTGCCCGAGCCCTCGGCCGCGACGGTCCCGAGCACGTCGGGCGCGCTGAGCACGGCACGCACCGACAGGGCGATGACCCCGGCCCCGACCCCGACCATGGCGAGGACGCTGACCCACCGGGCGATCCGACCGGAGGTCGCCGCGGCGACGGCAGCCGCCATCGCGACCAGCGCCAGCCCGGCCAGCCCCGGAGCGGCGGCGGTCCCGACCGCCGTGGCCTGCGCGGGGCCGGCGATGCCGTCGACGGTCCCGGTGATCCAGACGGCCCGCCCGGCCGCCAGCATGATGATCCCGGCGGCGATCGCGAGCAGCACCACGACCGGCTTGCGCGTCAGCGTGCTCATCGGGTCGACCTGCGGACCGGACGCATCGCACGGGCACCGGCGACCGCCGCCAGGGCCGAGCCGGCCTTGTGCACCGTCTCCTCCTGCTCCAGCGCCGGGACGGAGTCCGCGACGATCCCGGCACCGGCCTGCACGTGCGCGACGCCGTCCTTGACCAGGGCGGTGCGGATGGCGATCGCCATGTCCATGTCACCGTGGAAGTCGAGGTAGCCGACGACTCCGCCGTAGACGCCCCGTCGACTGCGCTCGTACTTCTCGATCAGCTGGAGCGCCCGGGGCTTCGGCGCCCCGGACAGGGTCCCGGCGGGGAAGGTGGCGACGAGGACGTCGAAGGCCCCCACCCCCTTCGCCATCTCGCCGACGAGGGTGGACTCGAGGTGGATCACGTGGCTGTAGCGGCGCAGGTTCATGAACTCGACGCAGTCGACGGTGCCCGCGGCGCACACCTTCTGCAGGTCGTTGCGACCCAGGTCGACGAGCATGACGTGCTCGGAGCGCTCCTTGGGGTCGCCGATGAGGTCCTCCTCGAGCTGGAGGTCCTGCTCGGGGGTCTTCCCACGGGGGCGGGTCCCGGCGATCGGATGGGTGATCGCCCGTCGTCCGGTCACCTTCACCAGCGCCTCCGGCGATGAGCCGACGACGTCATAGGTGGACCCGTCCGGGTGCGGCAGCCGCACGAAGTACATGTACGGGCTCGGGTTGGAGCGCCGCAGCGCCCGGTAGACCTCGAGCCCGTCGACGGGGCACGGGGTGGAGAAGCGCTGCGAGAGGACCACCTGGAAGACCTCACCGGCCCGGATGTCCTCCTTGGCCTCCTCGACGATCTCCTCGAAGCGCTCGACGCTGACATCGCTCTCGACCTCGGTGCGGGCACGCGCCGCCACCTCGTGGTCGACCGTCGCGACGGTGCTCTCCGCCGGCTCCGCGAGGCGCTCGGCCATCGCGTCGATGCGGGCGACAGCGTCCTGCCAGGCCTCCTCGACGCGCTCGTCGGTGTCGTCGTAGTTGATCGCGTTGGCCACGAGCAGCAGCGAGCCGTCGCTGTGGTCGAGCACGGCCACGTCCGTGGCCAGCACCAGACCGAGCTCCGGGACCCCGAGGACGTCGGGCAGCTTGCTGGGGACCTTCTCCCACCGGCGGACCGCGTCGTAGGAGACCGCGCCGACCATCCCGCTGGTGAAGGGGGGCAGGCCGTCGACGGGCTCGGTGGAGAGGGCCTCGAGGGTGGCGCGGAGGGCAGCGGTCGGGTCCCCGTCGGTCGGGACCCCGACGGGCGGCTCACCGATCCAGTGGGCCCGACCGTCCTGCTCGGTGAGCGTCGCGCGGCTCTGCGCACCGACGATCGACCAGCGGGACCACACCCCACCGTGCTCGGCCGACTCGAGCAGGAAGGTCCCCGGCGCGCCGCCACCGAGCTTGCGGTAGACGCCGACCGGTGTCTCGCCGTCGGCGATGAGGCGGCGCACGACCGGCACCACCCGTCGGTCACGGGCGAGGACGGTGAAGGCGTCGAGGTCGGGCCAGGTCCGGCCCGGGGCGAGGTCGGGGATCTCGGTGCGGGGCGCGCTCACGGCTGCTCCCCCGGGACCGCCCCGAGGTCGCCGGCGTCGAAGCAGGTGCGCCGGCCCGTGTGACAGGCAGCGCCGACCTGGTCGACGCGGACGAGGAGAGCGTCACCGTCGCAGTCGAGGGCGACCGACCGGACGTGCTGGGTGTGGCCCGAGGTGTCGCCCTTGCGCCAGTACTCCCGGCGGCTGCGGGACCAGAAGGTCACCCGGCCGGACGTCAGGGTGCGGTGCAGCGCCTCGTCGTCCATCCATCCGAGCATCAGCACCTCTCCGGTGTCGTGCTGCTGGATGATGGCCGCGACGAGTCCGGCGGGGTCACGGGCCAGGCGCGCCGCGACCTCTGCGGGCAGGGGCGAGGGAGGGGTGGACACGCCTGCCATTCTGCACTCCGGCGCCGGCCGCCGCCGAGCCGCCCACGCGATGCTCGCCGGGTCTCGAATCGGCCACGGGCGCCGTGCCGGCGCCGGCCGCCCAGACGGCGGGGCTACCCTTCGACGTCATACGACCCGTCTCCCGACCCCGGAGTACCGATGATCCGCCATGCCAGCATCGAGCGAGCCGCCCTGTGCGACACCTTCCTCGAGGTCGGGCCCGATGCGCCCACACTCTGCGGTGACTGGACCAGCGGAGACCTGCTCGCCCACCTCCTCGTGCGTGAGGGCCGCCCCGACGCCTCCGCGGGCATCTACGTCCCCGCCCTGGCGGGGCGGGCCGAGAAGGCGATGGCCGGCCTGCGGACCCGGCACGACCACCGGACTCTCGTCGAGCGACTGCGCCAGGGCCCGCCGGCCTGGCACCCGACGCGGATCGGCGCGGTGGACGAGAAGGTCAACCTCGTGGAGTTCTTCGTCCACCACGAGGACGTCCTGCGGGCGGGCCTGGGCGCCCCCCGGCGCTCGTTGACCGCGGAGCACGTCGCGGCCCTCGGCCACCAGCTCGCGGTCATCGGCACGATGCTCTTCCGCCGCACGCCCGGGGTCCGGGTCGAGCTCGTCACCGCCAGGCGCCGCACGCGGATCGGCTCCGGTGACGGGCCGGTGGTCCAGATCCACGGGCGTCCGGGCGAGATCCTGCTGTTCGGCTTCGGCCGGCGCGACGTCGCCGAGGTCGAGCTGATCGGCCCGCCGGAGGCCGTCGAGACGGTCCGGACGACCGACTACGGCCTCTAGGAGCCGCCCTCGCCGTCACCGGCGGCACCGCGCCGCACGGGGTGGCCGGCGGCGGCCAGGGCGTCCTTGACGGCCCCGATCGTCACCTCGCCGAAGTGGAAGATGCTCGCCGCGAGCACGGCATCGGCTCCGGCGTCCACCGCCGGCGGGAAGTGCTCCGCGGCCCCGGCTCCCCCACTGGCGACCACCGGGACGCTCACTTCGGGTCGGACCGCGGCGATCAGCTCGAGGTCGAAGCCGGCCTTCGTGCCGTCCGCGTCCATCGAGTTCAGGAGGATCTCGCCGGCCCCGAGCCCGGCGGCCCGGGCACACCACTCGACCGCATCGATCCCCGTGCCGCGGCGACCACCGTGGGTCGTCACCTCGAACCCCTCCCCGAGGGAGCCGTCCGCGACACGGCGGCGACGCACGTCGGCGGAGAGGACCAGCACCTGGGCGCCGAACCGGTCGGCGACCTCGCTGATCAGCTCGGGGCGGGCGATCGCAGCGGTGTTGACGCCCACCTTGTCCGCGCCGCAGCGCAGGAGGCGGTCCACGTCCTCGACGGTGCGCACACCGCCGCCGACGGTCAACGGGATGAAGACCTCCTCGGCGGTGCGGGTGACGACGTCATAGGTGGTCGACCGGTCGCCGCTGCTGGCGGTGACGTCGAGGAAGGTCAGCTCGTCCGCACCCTCCCGTCCGTACCGACGGGCGAGCTCGACCGGGTCACCGGCGTCGCGGAGGTTCTCGAAGTTGACGCCCTTGACGACCCGTCCGGCGTCGACGTCGAGGCAGGGGATGACACGTACGGCGAGGGACACGCTGGCAGCCTACCCAGCGTCGGCGCGGGCTACGCTTCGCCCCGATGCAGCCCGTGACCCAGATCCTCGCCCACGCCTCCGACGCGCCCCCGTCCTGCGGGGCCGTGCGCGTCATCGGCATCGACGGGCGCAGCGGATCGGGCAAGACCTCGCTCGGCCGGCAGGTCGCCGCGCGGTGGGCGGCCCCGTTGGTCTCGATGGACGAGATCTACCCGGGCTGGCACGGCCTGGCCGACGCGGTGGGCATCCTCGTGGAGCACGTCCTCGCCCCGGTGTCCGAGGGACGGGGTGCGGTCGTGCCCACGTGGGACTGGGCCGCCCACGCGCCCGGCCCCCGTCGGGAGCTGGCCGTGGGTGGACGCCTGGTGGTCGAGGGCTGCGGCAGCACCGTGGGCGCGGCCTCGCCACTGGTCGGCACCCGCGTCTGGCTCGACGGTCCGGCGCCCGTGCGGCGGGCGCGCGCGATCGAGCGCGACGGCGAGGTCTTCGAGCGGCACTGGGACATGTGGGCGCGGCAGGAGGCGGCACTCTTCGGGCGGGACCGCACCCGCGAGCGCGCCCATCTCCTCTTCGACACGGCTTCGTAGCCGGGCGAAGGCGTCGTCCTGAGGTGCGACGAAGCGGGTCCCACGTTCCGCGTGGGCGCCTCGAAGGGGGGTGCTCAGCGCCCCACGAGGTCGGCCAGCTGCTGCGCGGCCTCGAGCGAGCGCGGACCGTCGGCCCGCTGGATGGCCATGACGGCCAGGTCCGTGCCGTCGGCGAGGTCGAGCCGCACCCACGGCATGCCCTGCGAGAAGCGCACCGCGACGATGTCCTCCCACGGCACGTGCTCCCCGGGCCCGAGGTTGCGCACCCACAGCCCGTCCGCGTCCGGTCGAGCGTGGATCGTCGCGTAGCGGTGCATGAAGGCAGCGGTCGCCACACCGATCCCCGCACAGGTGACTCGGTCCATCACTCCGAAGCGCTCGGGCAGGACGACGGCGAAGACGACGGCCCCGACGAGGATCGCGACCCCGATGACGATGGGCACGATCCGTCCCCGGACGGGGCGGAACGTGGGCGCGGACGAACGGTCCATCTCCGTCACAGGCGGCACGCGGAGATCTCCGTGACGAGGATCGCCCGTGCCCCGAGGTCGTACAGCTCGTCCATGATCCGGTTGGTCTGACCGCGCGGGACCATCGAGCGCACGGCGCACCACGTCTCGTCGTGCAGGGTGCTGACCGTCGGCGACTCCAGCCCGGGAGTGAGCTCCACCGCCCGGGAGACGAGGTCGGCCGGGCAGTCGTAGTCGAGCAGCACGTACTCCCGTGCCGTGACGACGCCCTTGATGCGCCGGTGCAGGACGTCGATCCCGGCCTCGCTGGCGTCGGACCGCCGGATGAGCACGGCCTCGCTGCGCAGGATCGGCTCGCCGAAGACCTCCAGTCCCTGCTGCCGCAGGGTGGTGCCGGTCTCGACGACGTCGGCGATGGCGTCGGCGACGCCGAGGGTGATCGCGGTCTCGACCGCTCCGTCGAGGCGGACGACCTCGGTGGAGACCCCCTTCGCCGCGAGGTGGTCGCGCACGAGGCCTGCGTAGGAGGTGGCCACCCGGCGACCGTCGAGGTCGGCCGCGGTGCTGGCCTCACCGGGACGGCCGGCGAAACGGAAGGTCGACCCGGCGAACCCCAGGCCCATGACCTCGGTCGCCGCGGAGCCGGAGTCGAGGAGCAGATCCCGTCCGGTGATCCCGGCATCGACCTGCCCCTTGCCGACGTAGAGGGCGACGTCACGGGGACGCAGGTAGAAGAACTCGACGTCGTTGTCGGGGTCGGCGACGACCAGCTCCTTGCTGTCGCGACGGACCCGGTAGCCCGCCTCGCGGAGCATCTCCACGGCGGGTTCGGACAGGGAGCCCTTGTTGGGCACGGCGATGCGCACGTCGGTCCTCTCAGAGGTGGGTGTAGACGTCGTCGGGGGTCAGGCCACCGTCGATCATCAGCACCTGCAGGTGGTAGAGGAGCTGGCTGATCTCCTCGGCCAGCTCCTCCTTGCTCTCGTACTCCGCGGCCATCCACACCTCGGCGGCCTCCTCGACGATCTTCTTGCCGATCGCGTGGGTGCCGGCGTCGAGCTGGGCGACGGTGCCCGAGCCCTCGGGCCGCTCGGCGGCCTTCCGGGTGAGCTCGGCGAAGAGGGTCTCGAAGGTCTTCACAACGGGCCAGCCTAGTTGGCGCCGGCCGGTGCCGACTCCACGGGTTCACCGTCCGGACGCTCGATGCGGCTCGCGCGCAGCCAGACGACGAAGCCGTAGACGACGAAGACCGCGTAGACGGCGTAGAGCACGGCCGTCGGCAGGTACCCGCTGTGCCACAGCAGGGGCACGCCCACGAGGTCGACACCGATCCAGACCAGCCAGAACTCGTTCCAGCCACGCGCCATCGCGTACGTCGCGAGCAGCGAACCCATGAAGATCCAGGCGTCGGCCCAGTAGTACCAGCGCGGCGCGGGCCAGCCCGCTCCGAGCGCCGCGAGGACCTGCTGCACGACGACGACCCCGAGGGCCGCGGTGACGAGCAGACCGAGGCGCTCGGCCCCCTTCGCCCACCGCGGGGTGATCGCGTGCGCGTCGCGAGTGCGGCGCGAGCGTCTGGCCCGGCGCCAGCGCCACCAGCCGTAGAGCGAGGTGGCGATGAAGAAGACCTGGCGGGCCGACTGCCCGAAGAGGGGCGCCTTGTCGTCGACACCCACGGTCACCCCGATGTAGACGAGGAAGAGGATCGCGTTGCCGACGATCCCGACCGGCCAGGCCCACACCTTGCGCAGCATGCCACCGACCGCGGAGGCGAGCCCGAAGCCGATCCCGATGACCTCCATGAGGGAGAGCCGGTGGCCGGCGATGTCGACGCCCGCGGAGTAGATCCAGTCGAGGACGGACATGCCGTGGCGTCAGTGGGCGTGGCGCTGCGCGAGCTCCCGCAGCTCCTCGACCGCGGCGGCGGCGTCGTCCGCCCCGTAGACGGCCGACCCGGCGACGAAGACGTCGGCCCCGGCCTCGGCGCACTGCTCGATCGTCCGTGCCGAGACCCCGCCGTCGACCTGCACCCAGATGTCGCCGCCGTGCTTGCGCACGGCCCGACGCACCTGCTCCACCTTGGGCATCTGGTCGGACATGAACGACTGCCCGCCGAAGCCGGGCTCGACCGTCATGACGAGCACCATGTCCAGCTCGGGGAGCAGCTCCTCGTAGGCGGCGAAGGGGGTGTCCGGCTTGAGCGCCATGGACGCCCGGGCGCCCTGCGCGCGGATGTCGCGGGCCAGGGTCACCGGGTCCGCCGCGGCCTCGATGTGGAAGGTGACCGACTTCGCCCCGGCCTCGGCGTAGGGCGGGGCCCACCGGTCGGGGTCGTCGATCATCAGGTGGCAGTCGATGGGGATCGGGCTGACCCGCAGCAGCGACTCGACGATCGGCAGGCCGAGGGTGAGGTTGGGCACGAAGTGGGCGTCCATGACGTCCACGTGCGCCCAGTCGGCGTTGCTGATCGCCGCCAGCTCGGACTCGAGGTTGGCGAAGTCGGCGGACAGGATGCTCGGGGAGATCTGCACGGGGGTGTCCTTGGTCGAGGGTGGCCGGGGTCAGGGCTTCTTGCGCAGCAGGGCGAGGAACATCCCGTCCGTGCCGTGGATGTGGGGCCACATCTGGGCGTGAGGGCCGTCCCCGAGGTCGGTGAGGTCGCCGGTCGCGACCTGGTCGAGCAGCTCGCGGGCATCGATCTGCTCCACGTCGTCGCGCTTCTTGAGCACGTCGCGCACGACGAAGGTGGTCTCGGACAGGTGCGGGCTGCACGTCGCGTAGGCGATGACACCGCCAGGTCGGGTGGCCTCGATCGCGGAGACGAGCAGCTCGCGCTGCAGCGGACCGAGGCCGACGAGATCGCTCGGCTTGCGCCGCCAGCGCGCCTCCGGACGACGACGCAGGGCCCCCAGGCCGGTGCACGGTGCGTCGACGAGCACGCGGTCGTACCGCTCCGGCTCGTCGGCACCGAGCTCACGACCGTCGCCGGTGCGGACCTCGAGTCGGCGACCGGCGGCCTCGGCCGCCTCCAGTGCCGGGCGCAGGGTCTGGCGCACCAGCTCGGTGCGGTGGTCACTGATCTCGTTGGCCACGAGGTCGGCCCCCTGCTCGAGCGCCCTGGCCGCGAGCAGCCCGGCCTTGCCGCCGGGACCGGCGCACAGGTCCAGCCACTGCTCGGGCGCGTCCCCGTCGCGATCGGCGAGCGGGACGGCCGCGAGCGCGAGGGCGAGCAGCTGGCTCCCTTCGTCCTGCACCGCGGCACGTCCGTCGCGGACCGCCTCGATGGAGCCGGGGTCTCCCCCGTCGAGCTCGGCGGCGAAGGGGGACCACCGCCCGGGGTGGGCCCCCGCGGCGAGGAGGTCGTCGACCTCGGCGAGACCCGGGCGGGCGACGAGCGAGACGGGCGCGGGGACGTTGTGCGCGGCCAGCAGCTCCGCGACGGCCTCGTCAGCCGTCTGCGGGGTGGCCGCACCGTGGCCGATGAGCGCCTGGCGCAGGGCCTTGACGATCCACACCGGGTGCGAGTGCTCGATCGCCAGGCGCTCGGCGAGCGGCTCGGCGGGCACGACCCGCTGACGCCACTCCTCCGCAGTGCTCTCGGAGACGCGGCGCATGACCGCGTTGACCAGACCCGCTGCCCCCGGGCCGGCGACGGAGCGGGCGAGCCCGACGGCCTGGTCCGCGGCGGCGTGGTCCGGCACCCGCATGGCAAGCACCTGGTGGACCCCCATCCGGAGCACGTCGAGGACCCCTCCGTCGAGCCGGCTCGTCGGGCGTCCGGTGGCCTCGACGATGATCGCGTCGTAGAAGCCCTGCATCCGCAGGGTCCCGTACGTCAGCTCGGTGGCGAAGGCGGCGTCCCGGTCGTCCAGCCGCGCGCGCCGCAGCGCCCTCGGCAGCTCGAGGTTGGCGTAGGCACCGTCGCCGACGGCGCGGAGGACGGCGTGGGCGGTGCTGCGGGCCGGGCTCCCCGACGCGAGCGCTGCGCGGGCGCGGTCCGCGACTTCTGGCGGGGGCCCTTCCGCTGTCCGTCGGTGCTCATGCCTGCTCCTCGCCCAGTCGTTCGTCGGTGGCCACCCGCACGCCCCGTGCCCAGTCCGCAGCGGGCATCGGCTTCTTGCCCAGGGGGACGACCTCGCCCAGCCGGACGGCGCGGTCGGCCGTCCCGACGAGCACCTCGCGCTTGCGCGCCTCGATCCGGCCCGCCGGCAGACTCTCGTCGGTGATCGTCACCGGGCCGAGCTTGAGCCGCTCGCCACGGAAGGTCGTCCACGCGCCGGGTGCGGGCGTGCACCCACGGATGTGCCGGTCCACAGCCATCGCGGGGTGGGCCAGGTCGACCCGCGCGTCCTCGACGGTCAGCTTCGCGGCGTGGCTGACACCCTCCGTCGGCTGGGCCCGCGGCTCGAGGTCGCCCGTGGCCACGCCGTCCATCGTCGCCAGCAGGAGTGGGGCGCCGGCGTCGGCGAGCCGGTCGAGGAGCGACCCGGCGGTGTCGTCGGGACGGATCCGCTCGGTCATCGTCCCGAGGACCGGACCGGTGTCCAGACCCGCCTCGATCAGGAAGGTGCTCGCGCCCGTGATCTCGTCGCCGGCGATGATCGCCCGTTGGACCGGGGCGGCGCCGCGCCAGGCCGGGAGCAGCGAGAAGTGGAGGTTGACCCACCCGTGCGTCGGGATGTCCAGGACCTCCCGGGGAAGGAGTGCGCCGTAGGCGACGACCGGGCAGCAGTCCGGCGCCAGGGCGGTCAGCTCGGCCACGAAGTCCGGGTCCCGGGGGCTGGAGGGCGTCAGGACGGGCAGGCCCAGCTCCTGCGCCACGGTCTTCACGGGCGAGGGCTCGAGGCGACGCCCGCGACCCACCCGGGCGTCGGGTCGGGTGACCACGGCGACCACCTCGTGGTCGGAGTCGGACAGGGCCCGGAGGGAGGGGACGGCGACCTGCGGGGTCCCGGCAAAGATCAGTCGCACGGGGGCGATTCTAGGGCGCCGCACGGCCGGGCACGGCCGCGGCCCACGCCGTCACGCGGCCCGGGGCGTCACAACGCCCCGAGGTGACCGACCTTCACCGACGTGAGCGTCTCCGCCTTGTGGGCGCTCTCCCCCGCCCGGAGGTCCTTCAGCGCGGCGGCGACGAGGGGGCCGTCGCCGAAGGGTGCCTTGATGACCAGCCGTCGTCGGTCCTCGGCGCCGGCGACCGGCAGGGGCCCGAGGACCTGCGCCTCGTGCGCCACCGCCCGCACCGCGTGCTCCACGGGCTCGACCCGCTTGCGGTGCGCGACGACCTCGGCGGTCCAGGTGGTCGGTGGCAGCGAGAGCTCCGTGCGCTCGGCCAGCTCGCGGGCCGCGAACCACTGCGGGTCCCACCGCACGAGCGCCTCGACCGGGGGATGGTCACGTGGCTCGGGGCGCCGCACAGCACGACCACTCCCCCGTCGGCCCACGACCGGCACAACCCGGCAGCGGCGAACCACCGGCGCACCGCCTCCTCGGCCGCCCGGAGGTCCGGCCGGTCCAGGCTCGCCCAGGCATCGAGCAGGAGGACCGCCGCGTAGCCCCTTCGGCCACCGGCTCGGCCCCGGGTGTGGCGACGACGATCGCCGCCTCGGCCCCGACGCCGGCGTGCACCTCGCCCCCACCGGAGGTGATGACCCTGGTCCCCGGGAAGGACCGGCCGATCTCCTCGGCGGTGCGACGGGCCCCGATGACGCCGGCACGCAACCGGTCGCCGTCGCAGTGGGGGCAGACGAAGCCGCGGGGCGCGCGACCGCACCAGCCGCACTCCGGTGGTCGGTCCGGCGACGGCAGCGCCAGCGGACCACGACACTCGGGGCACCGGGCCGGCGCACGGCACGAGGCGCACGCCATCGCCGGGAGGTAGCCCCGGCGAGGCACCTGGAGGAGCACCGGCCCCTGCGAGAGGGCCGCCGAGGCGGCGCGGTGGGCCGATGACGGGATGTGCGCCCGCGCTCCCGGGCCGTCCCGCTCCTCGTCCAGGCCCTCCCCGGCGACGAGCACCCGCGGGGCGTCACGACGCGAGGTGGAGCCCCCGACGAGGTGGACCCGGCCGGTGTCGACGAGGGCGGCCACGTCGGTCGACATCGTCAGGCCGGCGACGAGTACGGCCGCGTCCTCGACGTCCGCACGCGTGAGGAGCACCTGGCGCACGTGGGCGTACGGGGCGCGCGGCTCGACGTGGAGGTCGTCCCCGTCGTCCCACCACGCGACGAGCCCGAGATCGCGCACCGGTGCGTAGGCGGCGGCCCGGGTGCCGACGACGACGCGCACGTGCCCGCGCAGGACCTTCAGCCACGCGGTGTAGCGCGCCTGCGGGCCCTGGTCTGCGGTCAGCCGCACGTGCCGGTCCGGTCCGAGTGCCTCGGTCAGCGCCTCGTCCACACGGACCACGTCCCGCTGGTCGGGGACGACGATGACCGCGCCCCTGCCCGAGGCCAGTGCCGCACGCGCGGCCTGGGCAAGGGCCACCGGCCAGTCCGACGGGGCCGGCCGGGAGGGCGCGGCCACCCACGCGGCCCCGGGCGACTCCCCCGCGGCCACCCGTGACCACCAGGCGGCGCCGGCCCGGTAGTCCGCCCACACCTGCGGCGTCGTGGTCTCCGGCACCGGCCGTGGCTCCTCCCCGGCCGCAGGATCCTCCCGGGGCAGTGCCTTCTCGGCGCGGGCGTGGCGGGGCGGGATCGCCAGGCGCAGGACGTCCCCGGTCGTGCCCGCCTGGTGGGCCGCCAGGCGTCGGGCCAGCTCCAGGACCGGGGGCGTGAGCACCGGCTCGTCGGAGACGACCGTGCGGATGGGGGCCAGACGGCCGGTGTGCTCGGCGGCGTCGGACCGCTCGACGACGTAACCGGGACGGTCGCGACCGGCGAAGCGCACCTTGACCCGCACGCCCGGTTGGGCGGCCTCGGCGAGCTCCTCGGGCACCAGGTACTCGAAGGGCCGGTCGAGATGGACCAGCCCCGTGTCGACGAGGACCCGGGCGACGGGGGTGGACAGGAGCACGGGGACAACGTAACCGGGTGGGGTGTCAGCCGATGGCTCGCTCCGCCCGGCGGTGGGTCAGCCGCGGACGGCTGCCTGCAGGGCCTCGACCTTCGTCGTCTGCTCCCACGGGAAGGCGTTGTCGTAGCCGGCGGCCGAGGTGCGCCCGAAGTGGCCGTAGGCGGCCGTCGGCGCGTAGATCGGACGCAGCAGGTCCAGCTCCTCGACGATCGCCAGCGGTCGCAGGTCGAAGACGGACGTGACGGCCCGCTGGATCGAGTCGACCGGGACGGTCTCGGTGCCGAAGGTCTCGATGTAGAGGCCCACCGGCTGGGCGGCGCCGATGGCATAGGCGACCTGGACCTCGCACCGGTCGGCGAGCCCGGCGGCGACGATGTTCTTGGCGACCCACCGGGTGGCGTACGCGGCGGAGCGGTCGACCTTCGAGGGGTCCTTGCCGGAGAAGGCGCCACCACCGTGGCGGGCCATGCCGCCGTAGGTGTCGACGATGATCTTGCGTCCCGTCAGTCCCGCGTCCCCCATGGGGCCACCGATGACGAACTTGCCGGTGGGGTTGATCAGGGTGCGGTAGTCGGAGGTGTCCAACCGCACGCCCGAGTCCTTCAGCTCGGCCATCACGGGGTCGAAGACCGTCGCCATGATGTCCGCCGGAAGCTGGCGCTCGTGGTCGACCTCCGCGGAGTGCTGGGTCGAGAGCACGACGGTGTCCAGCCGCACGGGGCTGTCCCCGTCGTAGTCGATGGTGACCTGGGTCTTGCCGTCGGGACGCAGGTAGTCCAGCACCCCGTCCTTGCGGACCTCGGTGAGTCGCTGCGAGAGGCGGTGCGCGAGGTAGATCGGCAGCGGCATGAGGTCGGGGGTGTCCCGGCAGGCGTACCCGAACATCAGGCCCTGGTCGCCGGCGCCCTGCTTGTCCTTGGGGTCGATGCCCCCGGTGCGGCTCTCGTACGCGGTGTCCACGCCCTGGGCGATGTCGGGGCTCTGCGCCCCGATGGAGACCGAGACCCCGCACGTGCGGCCGTCGAAGCCCTTCTCCGAGGAGTCGTAGCCGACGTGGTCGGCGATGACCGAGCGCACCAGGTGCGGGATCTCGACGTAGGCCTCGGTGGTGACCTCACCGGCGATGTGGACCAGCCCGGTCGTCACCATGGTCTCGACGGCGACGCGGCTGTGCGGGTCGGCGTCGAGCATGGCGTCGAGGATCGAGTCCGAGATCTGGTCGCAGATCTTGTCGGGGTGACCTTCGGTCACCGACTCGGAGGTGAAGAGACGTCCGGACACGCGCAACTCCCGGGTTCGACTGACCGGGCGGGGACAACCGACCGGTAGGGCGTCGTCAGTCTAGGACCCGCTGCCGTCGGGGACGGAGGGAGCCCGCGACGACGTCCCAGATGCCGTCGGAGAC
Source organism: Janibacter sp. DB-40 (assembly GCF_029510815.1). NCBI lineage: Bacteria > Bacillati > Actinomycetota > Actinomycetes > Micrococcales > Intrasporangiaceae > Janibacter > Janibacter sp. DB-40. The sequence goes on from NZ_CP120360.1 coordinate 1,871,661, forward strand.
GAGGCGCTTGCTCGCGGGGCCGATGTCGACCGTCTCGTCGCTGCCCCGGGTGAGGACGTGGACCGTGGTGTCGTCGGCGCCGAAGGTCACGCCCTCGCCCACCTCGTTGACGACGAGCAGGTCGCAGCCCTTGCGGGCGAGCTTGTCCCTGCCGTGCGCGAGCACCGAGCCGGTCGCGTCGCCCGTCTCCGCGGCGAAGCCCACGAGCAGGGGTGTGGTCGCGTCGCCGCGCCCCGAGACCAGGCCCGCGAGGATGTCCGGGTTGCGCACGAGCTCGATGGTGGGCGCGGCATCCGGGTCGGCGGGGTCGTGGGACTTCTTGATCTTGGCCCGGGCGTAGTCGGCCGGGCGGAAGTCGGCGACGGCGGCGACCATGACGACGACGTCGTGGTCGGCGGCCCGCGCAGCCATCTCCGCCTGCAGCTCCAACGCGGTCTGCACGGGGACGACGTCGATGCCCGGCGCCACCGGCAGCTCGAGGTTGGCCGCCACGAGCGTCACCCGGGCGCCGCGTGCGGCCGCGGCCTCGGCCACGGCAAGGCCCTGCTTGCCGGAGGAGCGGTTGCCCAGGTACCGCACGGGATCGAGCGGCTCGCGGGTCCCGCCGGTGCTCACGAGCACCGAGCGGCCGACGAGGTCGCCCTCCTGCGCGTGTGCGCGGCTGGGCGCACCCGCAACCGCGGCCATCGCCGCGGCACGGATGTCCTCGGGCTCGGGGAGGCGTCCGGGGCCGGTGTCGGCACCGGTCAACCGTCCCGAGTCCGGATCGATCACGGTGACCCCGCGCTGGCGCAGGGTCGCGACGTTGGCGCGCGTGGCGGCGTGCTCCCACATCTCGGTGTGCATGGCGGGAGCCAGGACGACGGGGCAGCGAGCGGTGAGCAGGACGTTGGTCAGGAGGTCACCGGCCAGGCCGTGGGTCGCCTTGGCCAGCAGGTCCGCGGTCGTCGGCGCGACGACGACGAGATCGGCCTCCTGCCCGATGCGCACGTGGGGCACGTCGGTGATGTTGCTCCAGACGTCGGTCTGGACCGACCGGCCCGAGAGCGCCTCCCAGGTCGGCGCGCCGACGAAGCGCAGCGCCGCCTCGGTGGGCACGACGGTCACCTCGTGGCCGTCCTCGCTGAAGAGGCGCAGCAGGAGTGCCGCCTTGTAGGCCGCGATGCCGCCACCCACGCCGAGGACGATGCGCACGAAGGTGGCCTCAGGCCTCGTCGGTGGCCGGGATGTCCACGATCGACTCGACCGACGCCTCGGCGGGCTTGCTCGCCTCCTTGGTCAGCAGCCCCTCGTCGATCTCGCGCAGCGCGATCGACAGCGGCTTCTCGTGGACCTGAGCGTCCACCAGCGGCCCAATGTACTCGAGCAGGCCCTCCTGCAGCTGCGAGTAGTAGGCGTTGATCTGGCGGGCCCGCTTGGCCCCGTAGATCACGAGGGCGTACTTGCTGTCCGCCCGCTCGAGGAGGTCGTCGATCGGCGGGTTGGTGATGCCGATGGGGTTTGCCTTGGTACCGGACACGTCGAGGTGGTCCTTCGTCGTCGGGGTCAGGGGGATCTCATCAATGATACGAGTTCCTCGGCGGCACGACGAATGTCGTCGTTGACGACCACGTGGTCGAACTCGTGCTGGGCCGCCATCTCGACCTTCGCGGTGTCGAGTCGGACGGCCCTCTCCTCGGCCGTCTCGGTGCCGCGGCCCTCGAGCCGGCCGACGAGCTCCTCCCACGACGGGGGCGCGAGGAAGACGAACCGGGCCTGCGGCATCGAGGCACGCACCTGCCGGGCTCCCTGGAGGTCGATCTCGAGCAGCGGGAGCTTGCCCTCGGCCAGCGCCTGCTCCACGGGACCCCGCGGCGTGCCGTAGGAGGCCCGCCCGTGGACGACGGCCCACTCGAGCATGTCGCCCTCGCCGACCTTGGTGGCGAAGTCCTCACCGGAGATGAAGTGGTAGTGCACCCCGTCGACCTCGCCGGGGCGCGGCGGTCGCGTGGTCGCCGAGACCGAGAGCCACACCTCGGGGTGGTGCTCCCGGATCCAGGCGGCTACGGTGCCCTTGCCCACGGCGGTCGGGCCCGCGAGGACGGTCAGACGCGCGGTCACGAGCGCTCGAACCACTCGACGAGGGCCCGCGCCTGGTGCGGACCGAGGCCGCGGACCCGCCGCGACCGGGCGATGCGGAGCTGATCCATGATCCGGCCCGCCCTGGCGTCCCCGATGCCCGGCATCGACTCGAGGAGCTCGAGGACCCTGAGCTTGGCGATCGCCGGGTCGTGCGCACGACGGGCGAGGACGTCACCGATGGTCACGCTCCCCTGCTTGAGCCGACGCTTGACGACGGCTCGCTCCTGACGTGCGCTCGTCGCCCTGGCCAGGGCGTGGGCGCGCTGCTGCGGGCTCAACGTGGGGACGGGCACGGGAACTCCGGGGTCGACCGACAGGGGTGCGGTCACCATACTCAGACCCCGGTGATGCGGGCGACCTCGCCGGCAACGGCGCGGGCACGCCCGCGCAGGGAGGCCACGTCGGGTCCCGCCCGCAGGACGTCCCTGCTGCTGCTCGCGAGCACCTGGGGCAGCGCCCCGGCGAAGACCGAGCGCACGTCCTCGGCGGTCGCCCCCTGGGCGCCGAGCCCGGGGGCGAGGACCGGTCCGGCCATGGCCGGCAGGTCGACCTGCAGGTCGGCCACGGCGGAGCCGACGGTGGCCCCGACGACGAGACCGATGCTCCCGAGCCGGCCCGCGGCGCGGTCGTCGGCGTTGTCGCGTGCCGCGCCCTCGGCGACGGCTCCCGCGACCGATCGTCCGTCGGGGAGGCGGGCGTGCTGGACGTCGGCACCCTCGGGGTTGGACGTCAGGGCGAGGACGAAGGCCCCGCGGCCCGTGGCGTGCGCGCGGTCGATCGCGGGGCGCAGGGAGCCGTAGCCGAGGTACGGGCTCAGGGTGATCGCGTCCGCAGCGGCCGGCGCGTCCGTGCCGAGGAAGGCCTCGCCGTAGGCGTCGACGGTGGTGCCGATGTCGCCGCGCTTGACGTCGAGGACGGTGAGGGTACCGGCCGAGCGCAGCTCGGCGAGCGCGCGCTCGAGGACCGCGACCCCCTTCGCCCCGAAGACCTCGAAGAAGGCCGACTGGGGCTTGACGGCGGCGACCGCGCCGCCGAAGGCCTCCACGCAGGTCATCGTGAACCGCTCCAGGCCGGCGAGGTCGTAGGTCAGCCCCCAGGACTCGAGGAGTCCGCGGTGCGGGTCGATCCCCGCACAGAGCGGACCGTGCTCGGCCATCGCGGCCTGCAGGCGGACGCCGAAGGGGGTGGTGTCGGTGGTCATGCCGTGCACCTCACGCGGTGAACCTCTCGTGGGCGATGCCGACGACGTCGGCGAGACGGTCGAAGCCGTGCTCGGCGACGAGCTGCTCCAGCTCGACACCGACGCGGTGGGGTGCGGTTGGGTCGTTGAAGGCGGCGGTCCCGACCTGGACGGCGCTGGCGCCGGCCGCGACGAGCTCCAGCGCGTCCCTGCCGTGACGCACTCCCCCGGCGCCGACGATGGGCGCCGTCCTGATCCGGCCCTCCCGCATGGCACCGGCCACCTGCCAGATGGCCCGCACGGCCGTCGGGCGGATCGCCGGACCGGACAGACCACCGGTCGCCGCCGCGAGGTGCGGGCGCAGCCGGTCGGTGTCGATGGCCACACCGAGCGTGGTGTTGATCATCGTCAGGCCGTGGGCGCCGGCCCGGAGGACGACATCGGCGATCTCCACGATGTCCGTGACGTCGGGGCTGAGCTTTGCCAGCATCGGCAGACCGCGCGGGACCTCCTCGCGCACGAGCGTGAGCACCTTGTGGGCACCGCCCGGGTCGCAGGCGAAGACCAGGCCGCGGTTGGCGACGTTGGGGCAGGAGATGTTGACCTCGATCGCCGCGACGGCGCTCGCGTACCGGCTGCGCACGACCGCCCGGGCGACCCGGGCGAACTCCGAGGCGGTGCCGCCCGCGATGGACACGACGACCCTGGCCCCGATGGAGTGCAACCAGGCGAGGTCCTTCTCGACGAAGGCGGTCACGCCCGGACCCTGGAGGCCGATCGAGTTGAGCATGCCCGAGGGGGTCTCGGCCATGCGGGGGGTGCCCCGCCCGGAGACGGGGTCGAGCTTGACCGACTTCGTCACGAAGGCACCCAGCTGGGTGATGTCGATGAAGCGGTGCATCTCGCGACCGTTGGCGGCGCACCCGCTCGCGGTCATCATCGGGCCCGGCAGGCGCACGCCCGCGAGGTCGACCGACATGTCGACGGGACCCGTGGTGGTCGGCGCCCCCATCAGCGCACCGCCTTCGGGGCGCCGACGGCGTCCTCGGGGACGCGGCAGTACCCGTCCTCGAAGGCCTCCCACCGCACCCGGTCACCGCGCAGGACGGGGCCGTCGAGGCAGCTGCGCACCATCGTGGTGGTGCCGTCCTCGCCGCGGACCGGCATCACGCACGTCATGCAGATCCCGACGCCGCAGGCCATGGCCTCCTCGACGGCGACCTGCGCGACGATGCCGTGCTCGTCGGCTATGGCGCTGAGGGAGCGCAGCATCCCCATCGGCCCGCAGCCGTAGACGACCCCCGCGCCCGTGCGGGTGACCAGGTCCGGCACGACGTCCGAGACCCATCCCCGGACCCCGGCGGAGCCGTCGTCGGTGGTCACGGTGACCCCGTCAGCGACCCGCCGCGCCCCCACGACACCGAAGAGGCGGTCCGCGGACGCGGCGCCGAGGACCATCTCGACCGGGCATCCGCGCTCGCGCAGCTGCTCCGCGAGCCAGAAGAGCGGCGCCGAGCCGTACCCGCCGCCGACGAGGACGCAGGGGACGGGCTGCGACGGCAGCGGGAACCCCCGTCCGAGCGGGCCGATGACCCCGACGCTCTCCCCCGGCTCCAGCGCGGTGAGGGCGCGGGTGCCGGCACCGTGCGCCGCGACGACGATCTCGGTCGTGCCGCCGTAGGTCCCGGCCGGGGAGACCCGGTGGATGGAGAAGCTGCGACGCAGCAGCATCGAGCTCGTCCCGTCCCCCACGGACAGGGCGACGAACTGCCCCGGGCGGGCCAGCTCGGCCAGGCCGGGGGTGACGAGCGTGAGGTGCCGGTACGCGCCGGCGGCGACGTTGCCGAGGACCTCGGCCTCGACCTGGACCACCCCGGCGCCCTCGCGGGCGGCGATGGTGCGCGTCACCGGTGCGCCCCGTACAGGTCGAGGTCGCGCGCGTGCTCCTGCAGCGCCTTGACGTCCAGCTCGCCGTTGATCCGTGACTCGATGGCCTGGACCGCGGCCCCGAGCTGCTGGACGGTCGTGACGATCGGCTTGTCCATCGCCGTGGTCGCCGCACGGATGGCGTAGCCGTCCGCGCGGGCGTGCTGCCCGGAGGGGGTGTTGAAGACGACGTCGACCTCACCGGCGAGGATCCGGTCGACGACGCTCACCTCCCCCTCGGCGCGCTCGGAGTGCTTGGTGGCGACCTCGCACTCGATCGCGTTGCGCCGCAGGACATCCGCGGTTCCCTGCGTGGCGAGGATGCGGAAGCCGAGGTCGCTGAGGACCTTGATCGGGAAGATCATCGCCCGCTTGTCGCGATTGGCGACGGAGACGAAGACCGTCCCCGAGGTCGGCAGTCCGGTCGAGAGCGTCCCCAGCTGGCTCTTGGCGAAGGCGGCACCGAAGTCGGCGTCGATCCCCATGACCTCACCGGTCGAGCGCATCTCCGGGCCGAGGAGGGAGTCGACGACCTCGCCCTCCGCGGTGCGGAAGCGCTTGAACGGCAGCACCGCCTCCTTGACCGACATCGGCGCGTGGGCCGGCATGGACCCTCCGTCCAGCTCGTGCGGCAGCATGCCCTCCGCCCGCAGCTCCTCGATGCTCGCCCCGAGCATGACCCGTGCCGCAGCCTTGGCGATCGGCACCCCCGTCGCCTTCGCGACGAAGGGGACGGTGCGCGAGGCCCGGGGGTTGGCCTCGAGGACGTAGAGGACGTCCTGGGCGAGGGCGAACTGCACGTTCATCAGCCCACGGACCCCGATGCCCTCGGCGAGCGCGAGCGTCGCCTCGCGCACGCGCTGCAGCTCGCTCGCGCCGAGCGTCGCGGGCGGCAGGGTGCAGCTGGAGTCACCGGAGTGGATCCCGGCCTCCTCGATGTGCTCCATGATCCCGCCGAGGTACATCTCGGTGCCGTCGTAGAGCGCGTCGACGTCGATCTCGATCGCGTCGTCGAGGAACCGGTCGACGAGGATCGGGTACTCCGGCGAGGCGACGGCCGCGCGGGTGACGTACTCGCTGAGCGTCGTGTCGTCGTAGACGATCTCCATCCCGCGGCCACCGAGGACGTAGGAGGGGCGCACGAGGACGGGGTACCCGATCTCCCGGGCGATCTCCACGGCCTCCTCGGCGCTGAAGGCCGTCCCGTGCTTGGGTGCGTTCAGGCCGGCCTCGTGGAGGACCCGGCCGAAGTGACCGCGGTCCTCGGCGAGGTCGATGGCCTCAGGGGAGGTCCCGACGATCGGCACCCCGGCCGCCTTGAGGTCCTTCGCCAGACCCAGCGGCGTCTGACCCCCGAGCTGGACGATGACCCCGGCGACGGGTCCGGCCTTGCTCTCGACGTGGATGACCTCGAGGACGTCCTCGAGCGTCAGCGGCTCGAAGTACAGGCGGCTGCTCGTGTCGTAGTCGGTCGAGACCGTCTCCGGGTTGCAGTTGACCATGACCGTGTCGTAGCCCGCGTCCTGCAGCGCGAAGCTCGCGTGGACGCAGGAGTAGTCGAACTCGACGCCCTGGCCGATCCGGTTCGGCCCGGAACCGAGGATGATCACCGCCGGCCGCTCGCGCGGCGCGACCTCGCTCTCCTCGTCGTAGGAGCTGTAGTGGTAGGGCGTGAGTGCGGCGAACTCGGCGGCACAGGTGTCGACGGTCTTGTAGACCGGGCGCACCCCGAGTGCGTGCCGCACCCCACGCACGACCGACTCGTCCATCCGGCGCAACCGCGCAATCTGGGCGTCGGAGAAGCCGTGGCGCTTGGCCAGGGCCAGCTGCTGCGGGTCCAGCTCCTCTGCGTCGTGGATCTGCTGGGCCAGGTCGTTGATCAGCGCCATCTGGTCCAGGAACCACGGGTCGATCTTCGTCGCCTCGTGCACCTCCTCGACCGGGATGCGGGCGCGCATGGCCTGCTGGACCTGGACGATCCGGCCGTCGGTGGGGACCCTCGACTGCTCGAGCAGTGCGCGCGCCTCCTCGATGGTCGGCTCCTCGCCGTCCCAGTGGAACGCCGATCCGGTGCGCTCGACGGAACGCAGCGCCTTCTGCAGCGCCTCGGTGAAGTTGCGGCCGATGGCCATCGCCTCGCCGACCGACTTCATCGTCGTCGTGAGTGTCGGGTCCGCCGCGGGGAACTTCTCGAAGGCGAATCGCGGGACCTTGACGACGACGTAGTCCAGGGCCGGCTCGAAGCTCGCCGGTGTCTCCCGGGTGATGTCGTTGGGGACCTCGTCGAGGGTGTAGCCGATCGCCATCTTCGCCGCGATCTTCGCGATCGGGAATCCCGTGGCCTTGGACGCCAGAGCGGAGGAGCGGGAGACGCGGGGGTTCATCTCGATGACGATCATCCGCCCGTCGGCCGGGTTGACCGCGAACTGGATGTTGCACCCGCCGGTCTCGACACCGACCTCGCGGATGACGGCGATGCCGACGTCACGCATGCGCTGGTACTCGCGGTCGGTGAGGGTCAACGCCGGCGCCACGGTGATCGAGTCACCGGTGTGCACGCCCATGGGGTCGAGGTTCTCGATCGAGCACACCACGACGACGTTGTCGACGTTGTCCCTCATCACCTCCAGCTCGTACTCCTTCCAGCCGAGAATCGACTCCTCGAGGAGCACCTCGGTGGTCGGGCTGGCCTGCAGGCCGGCCCCGGCCATGCGCCGCAGGTCCTCCTCGTCGTAGGCGAAGCCGGAACCGAGGCCGCCCATGGTGAAGGAGGGGCGCACGACGACCGGGTAGCCGAGCTCCTCGGCGGCCGCGAGGGTCTTGTCCAGCGCGTACCGGACCTCCTCACCGGGCGTCGAGCCGGCGGGCGCGTCGTCGGCGTTGCAGATGATCGAGCGGGCCGACTCGGCCCCGCAGCGCTCGACGACGCCCTTGAACCGCTGGCGGTCCTCGCCAAGCTGGATCGCCTCGACGCTGGCACCGATGAGCGGGCAGTCGTACTTCGCGAGCACACCCGCGTCGTGCAGGGCGATCGCGGTGTTGAGCGCGGTCTGCCCGCCGAGGGTGGCCAGCACGGCGTCGGGGCGCTCGCGGGCGATGATCTTCTCGACCACCTCGGGGGTGATCGGCTCGATGTAGGTGGCGTCCGCGAACTCGGGGTCGGTCATGATCGTCGCGGGGTTGGAGTTGACCAGGACGACCCGGATCCCCTCCTCCCGCAGGACGCGGCACGCCTGGGTGCCGGAGTAGTCGAACTCGCAGGCCTGGCCGATGACGATCGGGCCGGAGCCGATGACGAGGACGGACTGGATGTCGTCACGCTTGGGCATCAGGCCTGGTTCTCCTTGGTGGTCGTGGTGCCGGCGGTCTCGAGCAGGTCGACGAACCGGTCGAACAGGTAGGCGGCGTCGTGCGGGCCCGCCGCCGCCTCCGGGTGGTACTGGACGGAGAAGCCGAGCAGTCGGCCGGCTCCCCCTGCGGGGCCGTCCGGCTCGCGCAGCTCCAGCCCCTCGACGACGTCGTCGTTGAGGCAGACGTGGCTCACGCTCGCCGCGCCGAAGGGGGTGGCGGTCACCTCGTCGAGCGGGGCCTCGACGGCGAAGCCGTGGTTGTGGGCGGTGACCTCGACCTTGCCGGTCGAGCGGTCGAGCACCGGCTGGTTGATACCGCGGTGCCCGTACTTCAACTTGTAGGTGCCGAAGCCCAGTGCCCTGCCGAAGAGCTGGTTGCCGAAGCAGATGCCGAAGTACGGCAGGCCCTCGCGCAGGGCGTCCCGGAGCAGCTCCACCTGCTGCCCGGCGGTGGCGGGGTCGCCCGGACCGTTGGAGAAGAACAGTCCGTCCGGAGCGACCGCCTTCACGTCGGCGATCGTCGAGGTGGCCGGCAGGACGTGGACCTCGATCCCGCGCTCGGCGAGGCGGACCGGGGTCATGGTCTTGATCCCGAGGTCGACGGCGGCGACGGTGAAGCGCTTCGCCCCCTTCGCCTCGACGACGTAGGGCTCGCGCGTGCTCACCTCGTCGGCGAGCGCGGACCCTGTCATCTCGGGCGAGGAGCGGACCCGCTCGAGCAGGCTCCCCTCGTCGACGAGGGCCGGGCCGGAGAAGATGCCGACGCGCATCGCCCCGCGCTCGCGCAGGTGCCGGGTCAGGGCCCGGGTGTCGATTCCGCCGATGCCGACGACGCCCTGCTCGGCCAGGGCGCTCTCCAGGCTGCGACGCGAGCGCCAGCTGCTCGGACGGATCGCGGGATCGCGGACGACGTACCCGCTCACCTGGATGCGGCCGGACTCGTCGTCCTCGTCGTTCCAGCCGGTGTTGCCGACGTGGGGGGAGGTCATGACGACGACCTGGTGGCGGTAGCTGGGGTCGGTGAGGGTCTCCTGGTAACCGGTCATGCCGGTGTTGAAGACGGCCTCGCCGACCGTCTCGCCGACGGCACCGTAGGCGCTGCCCGAGAAGGTCCGGCCGTCCTCCAGGACGAGGAGAGCGGGCTGGGTGGCTGAGTTCGTGATCATGGGCGAACCTCTCCGTCGGCTGCCGTGATGCGGCCGTTCAGGATCGTGGTGCGGACGCGACCGGTGAGGGTGCGCCCGGCGAAGGGGGTGTTGCGGGACAGGGACAGCGACGCACCGGGGTCGACGGTGACCTCGGCACGGGGATCGACGAGGACGAGGTTGGCGGGCGATCCCGGGCGGATGGCCTGCCCGTGCCCGCCCAGTCCCGCGATGCGGGCAGGGGTGGTGGACATCCGCTCGGTCAGTGTCGCCCAGTCCATGAGGCCGGACGCGACCATCACGTCGTGGACGACGGAGAAGGCCGTCTCCAGCCCGAGCATCCCGAAGGCGGCGTCGGGGAAGGCGTGCTCCTTGTCGTGCCGGGCGTGCGGGGCGTGGTCGGTGGCGACCGCATCGATGGTCCCGTCGGCGAGCGCCGCACGGAGGGCGTCGACGTCCTCCTGCGGTCGCAGCGGCGGGTTGACCTTGTAGACCGGGTCGTAGGTGCGCAGCAGATCGGTCGTCAGCAGCAGGTGGTGGGGGGTCACCTCCGCGGTGATGCGGGCCCCGCGCCACTTGGCCCAGCGCACGGCCTCCACCCCCTCGGCGGTCGTGACGTGCGCAACGTGGACGCGGGAGCCGGTGTGGAGGGCGAGCTCCGCGTCGCGCGCGATGATGCTCGACTCCGCCACCGCGGGCCACCCGGTCAGACCGAGCCGTCCGCTGATCTCGCCCTCGTGGCAGCAGGCGCTCGGGCCGGCCAGCGACGGGTCCTGGGAGTGCTGGGAGACCACGCCGTCGAAGGCACGCACGTACTCGAGCGCACGGCGCATCACCCGGGCGTCGTGGACGCACTTGCCGTCGTCGGAGAAGACCCGCACCCGGGCGCGGGAGCGGTGCATCAGGCCCAGCTCGGCGAGCTCGGCGCCCTCGAGCCCCTTGGTCACCGCCCCGACCGGTTGCACCTCGACGAGACCCGCGGCGACGCCGAGGTCGAGGACGTGCTCGGCGGCCTCACCCGTGTCGGTCACCGGCGTGGTGTTGGCCATCGCCAGGATGGCGGTGAAGCCGCCGGCCGCGGCGGCGGCGGACCCGGAGCGCACCGTCTCGGCGTCCTCGCGGCCGGGCTGGCGCAGGTGCGTGTGCAGGTCGACGAAGCCGGGCAGGAGCACCAGTCCGTCGGCGTCCACGCGCTCCGCGCCGGAGGTGGTCTCGGTGGCGCTCGTGCCCACGGCGACGACGTGGCCGTCACGGACGAGGACGTCGGCCCGGTCTCCTCCGAGAACGGCCGCGCCGGTGATCAGCAGCTCGCTCATGCGGCGCTCCCTTCGACGGTGCCGTCCGAGGCCAGGAGGTGGTAGAGGACGCTCATGCGCACGGCGACCCCGGCGCTGACCTGGTCGAGCACGAGGCTGCTGGCCGCGTCCGCGGCGTCGGCCGCGATCTCCAGGCCGCGGTTCATCGGGCCGGGGTGGCAGATGACCGCCTCGGGGTTGCGCGCCGTCAGGGCGGTGAGCCGGTCGCGGGTCAGGCCGTAGCCGACCGTGTACTCCCGAGGAGTGGGGAAGAAGCCGCCGGCCATCCGCTCGCGCTGCACGCGCAGCATCATCAGGGCGTCGACGCCGGAGTCGATGACCTCGTCGAGGTCGTCGGCGAGGGCGAAGCCGTCGGTGGCGGCCCAGGACGCGACCCCGCTCGGCATGAGCGTGGGCGGTGCGACCACGGTGACGTGCGCCCCGAGCCGCGGCAGGGCCAGCACGTCGGAGCGGAAGACCCGCGAGTGCGTGACGTCACCGACGATCGCGATCCGCTTGCCCTCGAGCGTGCCGAGGCGCTGCTCGAGGGTGTACGCGTCCAGGAGGGCCTGGGTGGGGTGCTCGTGCGTGCCGTCGCCGGCGTTGAGGACCGAGGTCGCCACCCCGGACTCGTCGAACCAGCCGGCGACCTGGTGGGCGGCTCCGGAGGCCTGGTGGCGCATGACGATCGCGTCCACGCCCATCGCGGCGATCGTGCGCACGGTGTCGCGCAGGGACTCCCCCTTCGAGGCCGAGGAGCCCTTGCCGGTGATGTTGATCGTGTCGGCGCTCATCCACTTGCCGGCGATCTCGAAGGAGGAGCGGGTGCGGGTGGAGTCCTCGAAGAAGAGGTTGATCACCGTGCGGCCGCGCAGGGTCGGGATCTTCTTGACCGCGCGGTGCTGCACGTCGTGCATCTCCGCGGCGGTGGTGAGCACGGAGCGCAGGGCGTCGTCGTCGAGGTCGGACACGGACAGCAGGTGCTTGGTCATCGCTCCCCCCTCGAGATCCTCACCGAGTCCTCGACGCCGTCGTGCTCGCTCAGGCGCACCGTCACGCGCTCGGAGTGGGACGTCGGGAGGTTCTTGCCGACGTGGTCGGCTCGGATGGGCAGCTCCCGGTGCCCGCGGTCGACGAGCACGGCCAGGCGCACGGAGCGCGGGCGACCGTAGTCGGCCAGGGCGTCGAGGGCGGCCCGTACGGTGCGGCCGGAGTAGAGCACGTCGTCGACGAGGACGACGACGCGGTCGTCGACCCCGGTCGAGGGGAAGTGCGTCTGGTGCGGGGTCTTCGTCGGGCGACCGCGCAGGTCGTCCCGGTACATCGTCACGTCGAGCGAGCCGACGGGCACCTCGCTGCCCTCGATCTCGGTGATGAGGGCGCCCAGACGCCGGGCGAGCTCCACGCCGCGGCTGGGGATCCCCAGGAGGACGACGTCGCCGGCCCCCTTGTTGCGCTCCACGACCTCATGGGCAATGCGGCGCAGCGCCCGGGAGATGTCACCGGCGCTGAGGACCTCGCGGTCGGCCGGGGGGTGGTCAGTGGCCTGCGGGGGCGGTGAGTCCGGACACATGGGTGTCGTAGACCTCCTTCTCTGCCTCACGGGACAGCGGTTAAAGGATGTCGGTCGGCTCGACCCTACCGCTCCCGGCGGGCCCGCCGCACCACGGTCCACCTCATTCATCACACCATTGTTTTGGTTATGTCTCCCATAACCTCTTATTATTTTTCGGTGACCGCCCCACCCCTGCTCGATCTCCAGGGCCTGCGCAAGGAGTTCCCCTCCCCCAGCGGCCCCGTCGTCGCCCTCGAGGACATCACCCTGTCCGTCCCGAGAGGCTCCATCCACGGCATCGTCGGCCGCTCCGGCGCCGGCAAGTCGACGCTGATCCGCTGCCTGACCGGCCTCGAGCAGCCCACCAGCGGCCGTGTCGTGCTCGACGGCACCGACGTGACCGGACTGAGTGGCCGCGCCCTGCGTGCCGCCCGCCGCCGTTTCGGGATGGTCTTCCAGCACGCGAACGTCCTCGACTCCCGCTCGGCAGCCGACAACATCGCCCTCCCGCTGGAGATCGCGGGCTGGTCACGGGCCGAGCGCGCCGCACGCGTGACCGAGCTGCTCGACCTCGTCGGCCTGGCCGACCGAGCGGACAACCACCCGGCCCAGCTCTCCGGCGGCCAGCAACAGCGGGTCGGGATCGCCCGTGCCCTGGCCCCGCGGCCGGACATCCTCCTGTGCGACGAGCCCACGTCCGCCCTCGACGCCACGACCACGCGGCAGGTCCTCGGATTCCTGCGGGGCCTGCGGGACCGCCTCGGGATCACGGTGGTGATCATCACCCATGAGCCCCAGGTCGTCCGCGAGGTCTGCGACGCGGTGACGCTTCTCGGTGACGGGTCGCTCCTCGAGACCGGCACGATCGCCGAGGTGGTCACCGACCCGGGCACGCGGCTGCACCACGACCTCATCCCCCTTCCGCCCGTACCGACGGAGGCGAGGGCGGCACACGTCACGGTCGCCCTCGGGCAGCCACGGGCGAGCGCGTCGAGCGTCGACCAGGTGCTCGCGCTCCTGCGGGACAACGACGTCCCGGCCGAGGTGACCGCAGCCACCCTCGAGACCATCGGCGGCCGTCGGGTCGGCCGCATCCAGCTCGAGGTCGGCGACGCGCGCCGCCTCGACACCGCCGTGGCCCTCCTCGACGCAGCACGGCTCGCCCCGGAGGTGGCCGCATGATCTCGCTCGCCGGGCTCACCACGGAGTCACGCTGGCTCGACAACCCCGTCCTCCACCAGCAGCTCCCCGAGGCCACGCTCGAGACCCTCGCCATGACCGGGGTCTCCGGCGTCCTGACCGCGGTCCTCGGGGTGGTTGTCGGCGTGCTCCTCCACGGCACCTCCCCCGGCGGGATCTTCCCCCACCGGGGGACGAACAACGTCCTGGGTGCGGCCGTCAACCTCGGCCGGTCGATGCCCTTCCTCATCCTGATGATCGCGATCATCCCGTTCACCCGCTGGGTCGTCGGGACATCCATCGGCTGGCAGGCCGCCTGCGTCCCGCTGACCATCGGAGCCGTGCCCTTCTACGCCCGCCTCGTCGAGACCTCGCTGCGCGAGGTCTCACCCGGCACGGTCGAGGCGGCCCTCATGATGGGCGCGACCCGTTGGGAGACCGTGCGCAAGGTCCTCCTGCCCGAGTCGCTGCCGGGCCTCGTGGCCGGTCTGACGACGACCCTCATCGCCCTCATCGGCTACACCGCGATGGCCGGTGCCGCGGGCGCCGGCGGTCTCGGAGACGTCGCGATCATCTACGGCTACAACCGCTTCGAGTACGACGTCATGATCGCCTGCGTCGTCCTGCTCGTCGTCATCGTCACCCTCGTCCAAGTCGTCGGCGACCTCGTCGCCCGTCGCCTCGACCACCGCTGACCCGCACCCACCGAGAGGAACACATGTCCCCCCTTCGCCACACCTCGCGCGCCGCTGCGCTCCTCGCCGTCTCCGCACTGGTCCTGACCGGCTGCGGCGCCGGTGGCAACGACGACGCCGGGCCCGAGACCGGTGAGGACGGCGTCACCACGATCACGGTCGGCGCCTCCGCGACACCGCACGCCGAGATCCTCGAGTACGTCGACGCCAACCTGGCCGCCGACCGGAAGATCGACCTCGAGATCCAGACCTTCGACGACTACATCCAGCCCAACGTGCAGCTCTCCGAGGGCACCCTCGACGCGAACTACTACCAGCACCTGCCCTACTTCGAGGAGCAGGTCGAGGACCGCGGCTACGACTTCGCCCACTTCTCGGGCGTCCACATCGAGCCCTTCGCCCTCCACTCCGCCTCGATCGAGGACGTGAAGGACCTGCCGAAGGGCGGTCAGGTCGGCATCAACAACGACCCGTCGAACCAGGGTCGCGCGCTCGTCCTCCTCGAGGACGCAGGTGTCATCACGCTCGCCGAGGGCACCGACGCGACCACCGCGACCGTCAACGACATCGCAGAGAACCCCAAGGGCCTCGAGTTCGTCGAGACCGCCGCGGCCCAGCTACCCCGCTCGCTCGAGGACCTCGACGCCGCCGTCATCAACGGCAACTACGCGATCGAGGCCGGCCTGTCCGTCGACGACGCGCTCCTCGTCGAGAAGGGCGAGGACAGCCCGTACGCCAACTTCGTCGCGGTCCAGCAGGCCAACAAGGACGACGAGGCCCTCGTGGCCCTCGACGAACTGCTGCACTCCCCCGAGGTCGAGGCCTACATCGAGAAGACGTGGCCGAACGGCGAGGTCCTGCCCGCCTTCTGATCGCGTCAGGGTCCGGACGGATCGCTCGCCCGGGGACGGCCGTCCGGCCGGTCGTCGCGTACCCCAGTGATGACCGGACGGTGGCCGACGACGGTGGCGACCGCACCCAGGGCGACGATCTCCTCGAGGATGACGCGGGTCGGGGTGAGCATCGTCAGGCGGCCGGCGGAGAGGTCGGCGAGCAGGCGCCCCGCCGGCTCCCAGCCCGACCGGGTCGCCTCGCTCGTGCGGTGCTGCGGCTGTCCCGGTGCCTCGTGCGGGACGGGGAGGACGTAGAAGGCGACGTCGAAGCGCTTCGGGACGATCGCCGGCGTGATCCAGCGGTCCCAGGGGTGCAGTGCCGAGGGCGGCGCGACCAGTCCCGTCTCCTCCTCGAGCTCACGCAGGCCCGTCGCCAGCAGCGTCCGGGCGTGCTCCAGGGGGTCGCTGGGCGTCGGGCTCCAGCGGCCCCAGCGCCGGACGTGCTCGGCCTCGACCTCGGGGCGAAGGGGGATCCCCGCCCCCGCGGCCACGTCACCCGGGTCGCACCGGCCCCCCGGGAAGACGACGGCGCCGGCCGCGAAGTCCATGGTGCTCTGCCGGTGCTGGACGAAGACCTCCACGCCGTCGGGGCCGTCCCGCAGCGGGATGACGCTGACCGCCGGCCGCGGCTCGACGGTGCTCGTCGCGAGGTGGACGGACATGATGACCCGGCGCCCTCCCCCGTCGAGTCCGGCCGAGCGCTCGCGCTCCCGCAGCTCCCGGACGGGCTCGGGTGCGTCGCGCTCGTCGATCTCCCGGAACCCGAGCTGCCGGTAGAAGGGCGCGTTCCAGGGGATGTCGGCGAAGGTGGACAGCGTCATCGAGGGGTGGCCCCGTCGGGCGGCCTCGGCCTGCGCGGTGGTGACGAGTCCGCGCCCGGTCCCCCGTCGCATGTGGTCCGGGTGCACCGACAGCTGGTCCAGGTGCGCGTGGCCGCCGAGATCGAGCACGTGGGCGAACCCGACCGGTGGGTCCCCGGCGACGAGGACGAAACCGGGGCGCTGCAGCCGCTGCTCACCCGAGGGCGCCGGCGACCAGTGCGAGATGTCCATGACCTCGGCGAACATCGGGCCGGCGGCCTCCTCGATCGCGGCGAGGGCGGCCACCGCCGGGTCGTCCGGCGCGATCGGTCGCACCGGCAGGTGCGGGGGAGTCATGCTCCTGGGTCCGGTCAGCCGAGGAGGCGGTCGAGGGCCCGGGCGAGCGGGCCGGGTGGTGGGGCGAACGGGGCGTCGGAGGCCGACCGGGGGCGGCCCTGGTCGTCGACGGCGCTGAGCGCCCGCAGGTAGGAGCGCTCGGCCCGCTCCGCCGCCCGTCTGCCCTCGTCGGTGTCCGGGCGCACCTCCTGTGCTCGCACCGACCCGGACCGCAGGTTGGCCTGCTCGCTGAGGTAGCGCACGACGACGGCGCCGACCGCCGCGACCGGGACCGCGAGGAAAGCCCCGACGATACCGAAAATCGTGCTCCCCACGGTGACCGCGAGCAGGATGATGCCCGCGTGCAGGTCCATCGAGCGGCCCTGGAGGAAGGGCTGGAGGACATTGCCCTCGATCTGCTGGACGGCGACGACCAGCGCCAGCACGAACAACGCGGTCATCGGCCCGTTGGCGACGAGCGCGACGAGGACGGCGAGCGCGCCCGCGGCGAAGGCACCGATGATCGGGATGAAGGCTCCGAAGAAGGTCAGCACCGCGAGTGCGAACGCCAGCGGGACACCGAGGAGCAGCAGCCCGACCCCGATGAGCACGGCATCGGCGAGTGCCACGATCGCCTGGGTGCGCACGAAGCCCCCGAGGGTGTTCCACGCCCGGGTGCAGACCTCGGTGAGGTGGTCGCCGGGCCGCTCGCCCGCGGTCCGGCGGACGAAGGGGAGGAAGTCCGGCCCGTCCTTGAGGAAGAAGAACACCAGGACGAGGACGAGGACGAGCGTGACCAGACCGCTACCCACGGCCGAGGCACCGGCCAGCGCCCCGGAGGCGATCTGTCCACCCTGGTCCTGCAGCCACTGCGTCGCCCGGGAGACTCCGTCGTCGACCGTGCGGCTGTCGAGGTTGAAGGGGGGCTTCGCCAGCCAGTCCTGCAGGCTCTGCAGACCCTTCGCGGCGGAGTCGGCCAGTTCACCGGCCTGGCTGACGACGGTCGGGATGATCGCTCCGATCACCCCGAGGAAGACGATGAGCGAGCCGAGGAGGACGAGGACCGCGGCCAGGGCCGAGGGCACCCGGTGACGTCGCAGCCATGCCGTCACCGGCCACAGGACGGTGGCGACGATGAGGGCGAGGAGGACCGGGAAGATGCCGACCCACAGCCTACCGACGAGCCAGCCGACCAGGGCGGCACCGACGGCGATGAGCAGCAGCCGCAGGGACCAGCGGGCGAGCCGGGTGAACCCGTCCCCGATGACCGCACCACGATCACGCGGTGGGGGGTGGGTTGTGTCCTGCGTCTGCACTGCGGCCTCCTGGGCGGATGGGGGTGATTCAGACGAGTGTGGGCTTGACCTCGACGATCCGCGCGAGCAGACCGTTGATGAATCGTGGTGACTCGTCGGTGCTCAGCTCCGTGGCCAGCACCACGGCCTCGCTGACGGCGACCTCGTCGGGCACGTCCTCGCTGTAGAGGATCTCCCAGGCGCCCAGGCGCAGGATCGCCCGGTCCACGTCGGGCATCCGGTCGAGGCCCCAGCCCTGGCTGTAGGTCGTCAGGGCGTCGTTGATGTCGGTCCAGTGCGCGACCACACCCTGCACCGCGGTGATCGTGTAGGGGTTCAGCGGTGCCGGGGTCACCGGTCGCTCGGCCCGCTCCCGGGCGAGCTCACCGGCGTTGATCTCCCGTGACTCCGCCTCGAAGAGCAGGTCGACGGCCCGCTTGCGGGCCTTGGTCCGTGCGCTCACTCAGTTCACGCGGCCGAGGTAGGAGCCGTCGCGGGTGTCGACCTTGACGCGGGTGCCCTGCTCGAGGAAGAGGGGCACCGAGATCTCGGCACCGGTCTCGAGGGTGGCCGGCTTGGAGCCGCCGGTGGAGCGATCGCCCTGCAGGCCCGGCTCGGTGTAGGTGATCTCCAGCTCGACCGACGGCGGCAGCTCGACATAGAGGACGTTGCCCTCGTGCCGGGCCACGACCGCCTCGTTGTTCTCGAGGAGGAACTTGCTCGCGTTGCCCATGACCTCGGGGGTGACGGGGATCTGGTCGAAGGTGCCCGGGTCCATGAAGATGAAGTCGGTGCCGTCGTTGTACAGGTACTGCATCGTCTGCTTGTCGACGTTCGACGTCTCGACCTTGGTGCCGGCGTTGAAGGTCTTGTCGATGCTCTTGCCGCTGGTGACGTTCTTCAGCTTCGTGCGCACGAAGGCCGGGCCCTTGCCGGGCTTGACGTGCTGGAACTCCACGACGGTCCACAGCTGCCCCTCGAGGTTGAGGACCATGCCGTTCTTGAGGTCGTTCGTCGTTGCCACGTGCTGCTCGCCTTCGCGTCGGAGTCGTTGTCATCCCCGCGCGCCCGTCCGACGCCCGAGGGCCGCCCAGCATCCTAACCGTCGAAGGCGCCGGTCACCCACGTGCGCACCGTCGGTGCGGCCTCGTCGAGCACCGAGACGTGGTCGGCCCCGGGGACCGTCACGTACTCCAGGTCGGCCCCCCGCTCGCGGTACTGCTCGGCGAGGCGGTCGCTGAGCAGCCGCGGCACGGTGGTGTCCCGGGTGCCCTGGACGAGCACGACCGGGACCTGCGGGTGCAGCTCGGCCGCGTCGTTGGTCCCGACGACCCGGCCCAGCCGCTCCAGGTCGGCCTCCACCGCCAGGAAGTCCTCGACGTCGACGCCCCCGAAGGAGTCGGGTCGGAACAACTCGGCGACACACCGCTCCTCCAGGTGCGGCAGCAGGTCCCGGCCCTGCGGACTCACCACCTGCTCGAGCGGCACGTCGCCGGTACGGGCAGCGGCGACGAGGAGCGGCCCGAGGAAGGTGGCGGTGGACGAGGTGGACGCAGCCCGCTCCTGCGCCTCCTCCTCGGCCCGCGAGGCGGAGCGCCCTCCGCCCACCATCTCGACGACCGCGCCCAGCTGGCTCGGCGGGGCCAGTGCGACGATGCCCCGCAGGTCGAGCCCGGAGGTGTAGGCGCCCGTGAAGCGACTGGTGAACAAGGCCGCCTGCCCTCCCTGGGAGTGGCCCATCGCGACCCACTCGTCGGACAGCTCAGGCGTGAGCTCGTGGGCCGCCAGGACGATGTCGGCCATGGCTGCACCGGCCGACTGGCCCATGAGGTACGGGTGCGGGCCCGGGGTGCCCAGGCCCTCGTAGTCGGTGCGCACGACGGCGTAGCCGTCCTCGACGAGCCCGGCGGTCATCCGGTCCATCGCCGCGGTGTAGACGCCGGTCTGCTGGTCGGCCGCGGACCGTGAGGGCGCGCACCGGTCGGCCGTCCCGGTGGTCCCGTGGCCCCACGCGATCACCGGCCAGCCGCCCTCGGGCGGGTCGCCCGCGGGTGTGGAGACCACCCCGGAGACGGCCACGGTCTCCCCCTTCGCACTCGTCGAGCGGTAGAGGAGCAGGTGCGTGGTCCCTCCGATGGTCGGCCCGGTGACGATCCGGCGCGACCAGATCAGGCTGCCGTGCTCCCCGGCAGACACCTGCTCGGGACGCGGCTCGTAGAAGCCGGCCCCCTCCGGCGCCCGCTCCTGCGGGACGGCTCCCTCGGGCGGGCCGGATCGCCAGAGCAGGACGCTCGCGACGAGGGCGAGCACGAGGACGACGGCACCCCTCGTCCACCACGGATGCAGCCGGGGCCGGGAAGCGCTCACGCACCCATCCTCGCAGGACGTCACGCCAGGGTGCAGGATGGTTGGTATGAAGCCGAAGTCCCTCCTCCTCGCGTTCGCCGCCGGGACCGCCGGGCTCGCCACCCGGGACCTGCTCCAGAAGACGCACACGCTCAAGCGCAACTTCCCGGTCGTGGCCAACGCGCGGTTCGCGCTGGAGAAGATCGGACCGGAGCTGCGCCAGTACATCGTCACGAGCAACGACGAGGAGCGTCCCTTCAGCCGGGACCAACGCTCGTGGGTGTACGCCTCGGCGAAGAGAGAGAACAACTACTTCGGCTTCGGTACCGACAACGACATCGAACGGGTCGAGGGCTACCCGATCTTCAAGCACCGCACCTTCTCGGACGTGGCCGCGTCCAGCTCGGTCAAGGACTCCGACCGGGTCGAGCTGCCCTCGGCGAAGATCCTCGGCGGACCCCGCGGACGCCGCCATGCCTTCCGTCCCCGATCGGTGGTCAACATCTCCGCCATGAGCTACGGCTCCCTCTCCGGGAACGCCATCGAGGCCCTGAACAAGGGCGCCGAGCACGCCGGGATCATGCACAACACCGGCGAGGGCTCCCTCTCGCCCCACCACCGCCAGGGCGGCGACCTGATCTTCCAGATCGGCACCGCGTACTTCGGTTGTCGCGACGCCCACGGCAGATTCGACCTGAAGCAGCTCAAGGACGTCGTCGAGTCCGCACCGGTTCGGGCGATCGAGATCAAGCTGAGCCAGGGCGCCAAGCCCGGGCTGGGCGGTCACCTCCCCGCGGAGAAGATCTCCCCGGAGATCGCCAGCACCCGTGGCATCCCGCTGGACCAGGACTGCGTCAGTCCGGCGAGGCACACCGAGTTCGACGACGTCGACTCGATGCTCGACTTCGTCGAGCTGATCGCCCAGGAGACCGGCCTGCCGGTCGGGATCAAGTCCGCGGTCGGTGGCAACGACCTGTGGGAGGGCCTCGTCGAGCACATGGCCGACGGCCAGCGGGGCGTCGACTTCATCCAGATCGACGGGGGCGAAGGGGGGACCGGCGCGGCGCCCCTCGTCTTCAGCGACGCCGTCGCGCTGCCCTACCGCCTGGCCTTCACCCGGGTGTACTCGCTCTTCGCCGAGGCCGGCCTGACCGACCGCGTCACCTGGATCGGCAGCGGGAAGCTCGGTCTGCCCGAGAACGCCCTCGTCGCCTTCGCGCTCGGGGCCGACATGGTCAGCGTCGCCCGCGAGGCCATGCTCGCCATCGGGTGCATCCAGGCGCAGAAGTGCCACACCGACAGGTGCCCCGTCGGCGTCGCGACGCAGAACCCGTGGCTCGAGCGCGGCCTCGACCCGACGCTCAAGGCCAACCGCCTCGACAACTACGTGCGCACCCTGCGGCGTGACCTGCTCAAGGTCTCCGAGGCGTGCGGGGTCTGGCACCCGGGCCTGCTCACCGTCGACGACGTCGAGATCCTCCATGGTGAGCGCACGGCGGTCCCGCTCGGCGACATCTACGGCTACCGGCCCGGGTGGGGGACCCTCGGCGAGGACGACGCCGCGCAGATCGTCGACATCATGTCCCGCTCGGCGACGCACGGTGAGACGCACCGGCTCGCGCACCCGCAGCCGGGGGCACGGCACGCAGTGCCGTGATCAGGGGTCAGGCGAGTGCCGCGTAGGCCTCGCGCAGCAGGTCCTCCGGTGGGCCCTCGAGGCGCGTCGGCGCGGCGAGCCCGTCGAGCACGACGAGCCGCAGGGTGGCGCCACGGGTCTTCTTGTCCCTGCGGAGCGCGGCGAGCAGGTCGTCGAAGTCGGCCCGCGCGTACGTCGTGGGCAGCCCGAGGAGGCCGAGCACGTAGCGGTGCCGGTGCAGCAGCGCCGCGTCGATGTGACCGGTCCGGTGCGCCAGCTCGGCCGCGAAGACCATCCCGATGGCCACGGCCTCCCCGTGCCGCATGCGGTACTGCTCGTGGTGCTCGACGGCGTGACCGAGCGTGTGCCCGTAGTTGAGGATCTCGCGCAGGCTCGACTCCCGCAGGTCCGCGGCGACGACCGCGGCCTTGACGGCGATCTTGCGCTCGATGACCTCGCGCAGCGCGGGCGAGCCGGGGTCCTGCACACCGGCCGCATCGGCCTCGACCAGCTCGAGGATCCGCGGATCGGCGATGAAGCCGCCCTTGACGACCTCGGCCAGGCCCGCGGCCAGGTCGGCGGGAGGGAGCGTGTGCAGGTGGTCGAGGTCGCACAGGACCGCAGCGGGGGTGTGGAAGGCGCCGACGAGGTTCTTCCCCTCGGCGGTGTTGATGCCGGTCTTGCCGCCGACGGCGGCGTCGACCATGCCGAGGACGGTGGTGGGGACGTGGACGACGGCGACGCCGCGCAGCCAGGCGGCAGCGGCCCAGCCGCCGAGGTCGGTGACGCTGCCACCGCCGACGGCCACGACGGCGTCGCTGCGGGTGAAGCCGGCCTGCCCCATGCGTGCCCACAGACCGCTCGCGACCTCCACGGTCTTCGCCGCCTCGGCGTCGGGGACGGCCGCGACGTGCACGTCGAGCCCGGCCCGGCGGAGGGATGCGACGACCGGGGCGGCAAGGGTGGCCAACGGTGCGCCGTGGACGACGAGCACGCGGGCGACGCCGGCGGGCAGCACGTCGGCCACGTGGGAGGAGACCCCGTGCCCGACGAGGACGTCGTAGTCCCCCCGACGGGGATGGTCGTCACCTCGCTCATGCGCGGCCCTCCAGCAGGGAGAGCGACTCGGTGACGACG
Organism: Janibacter sp. DB-40; assembly: GCF_029510815.1. Taxonomy (NCBI): domain Bacteria; kingdom Bacillati; phylum Actinomycetota; class Actinomycetes; order Micrococcales; family Intrasporangiaceae; genus Janibacter; species Janibacter sp. DB-40. Next base: position 1,894,550 of record NZ_CP120360.1, read on the forward strand.
GACTCGGCGTCCCGCCCGGCCGTGTCGATCCGCCAGGTCGCCAGAGCCTCGTACGTGGGACGACGGGCCTCGGTCGTGCGGATCCACGCCTGGCGGGGGTTGACGGCGAGGAGCGGGCGCGAGCGGTCGAAGCCGATGCGCTTGGCCGCGTCGGCGATCCCGACGTCGAGGAGGAGGACCCGGTGCCCGGCGAGGGCCTCGGCGACCGCGGGGGTCATCGGGGCACCCCCACCGAGCGCGAGGACGATGCCCTCCTGCGCCAGCGAGTCGATGACGGCGCGCTGCTCGGCCTCGCGGAAGTACTCCTCGCCGTTCTCGATGAAGAGGTCCGGGACCGACCGGCCCTCGCGCTCCTCGACGAGCCGGTCGGTGTCGACGACCTGACGTCCGGTGCGCTCGGCGATCCCGGCAGCCACGGTGGACTTGCCCACACCGGGCGGACCGATGACGACGACCCAGGGGCCGGACAGGGCGGCGCTCATGCGTCCCACGACCGCATGAGCTGGGGGATCGACTCGAGGTAGCCACGGTGGTTGCGCGCCGTCTCCGCGACGGAGTCCCCGCCGAACTTCTCCACGCAGGCCTCCGCGAGGACGAGGGCGACCATGGCCTGGGCGACCACCCCTGCCGCCGGGACGGCGCAGACGTCGGAGCGCTGGTGGATCGCCGTCGCCGGGTCGGTCCCCGTGACGTCGACGGTGTCCAGGGCCCGCGGGACGGTGCTGATCGGCTTCATGCCGGCGCGCACGCGCAGCACGTCCCCGGTGCTCATCCCGCCCTCGGTCCCGCCGGCACGGCTCGTGCGCCGACGGATGGTCCCGTCGGCGTCGCGCTCCATCTCGTCGTGCGCGGCCGAGCCACGCCGGCGCGCGGTCGTGAACCCGTCGCCGACCTCGACCCCCTTGATCGCCTGGATGCCCATGAGGGCGCCGGCGAGCCGCGAGTCCAGACGGCGGTCCCAGTGGACGTGGCTGCCCAGCCCCGGGGGCACGTCGTAGGCCAGCACCTCGACGACACCGCCGAGGGTGTCCCCGTCCTTCTTGGCCGCCTCGATCTCGGCGACCATCGCCTCGCTGCCCTCGCGGCTCATCGCCCGCACCGGGTCCGCGTCGAGCGCCGCGACGTCGTCGGGGGTCGGCAGCGGACCGTCGGCCGGCGCCTCCCCCTCGCCGATGGCCACGGTGTGCGCGACGAGGCGGATGCCGTAGGCCTGCTCGAGGAAGCGCTCCGCCACCTCGCCGAGGGCGACCCGGGCGGCGGTCTCCCGGGCCGAGGCGCGCTCGAGCACCGGACGGGCCTCGTCGAAGCCGTACTTCTGCATGCCGACCAGGTCGGCGTGACCGGGCCGCGGGCGGGTCAGGGCCTTGTTGCGGGCGAGCTCCTTCTCGGCACCGATGTCGTTCGAGGCACGCAGCGCGGACTCGTCGACCGGGTCGGCGCCCATGACCGCCTCCCACTTGGGCCACTCGGTGTTGGCGATCATCACGGCGAGGGGGGAGCCGAGGGTGCGCCCGTGGCGCACGCCCCCGAGGAAGGTCACCTCGTCCCGCTCGAACGTCATCCGGGCCCCGCGCCCGTACCCCAGACGGCGACGGGCCAGGGCGTCGGCGACGTCCGAGGTCGTCACCTCGACGCCCGCGGGCAGTCCCTCGAGGGTCGCCACGAGGGCCTGTCCGTGCGACTCACCGGCGGTCAACCAACGCAACATGGCACAGATCCTCGCATCCCGGCGGAGGGGCCGAGTCAGGCGTCCGGGGAGTGACCCAGCGCGGCGCGACCGGCAGCCTGCATCGCCGCCACGGGGGCGGCCACGCCGGTGAAGAGCTCGAACTGCCGCGCGGCCTGGTGCACGAGCATCTCCAGACCGGAGACGACCTGCGCGCCGCAGCCGCTGGCCGCGCGGGCCAGGGGCGTCGGCCAGTCCGCGTAGACGACGTCGAGGAGGGTCGCGCCCGTGAGGTCCTCGTCGACGTGACCCGCCGCTGCTCCGTTCGCCGTCCCGCCCGGGAGCGTCGACACCACGGCCCGGGCACCGGTGCGCGCCCAGTCAGCCAGGGGGACGACCTCGAGCGTCACGTCCGCGACGTCGCGCAGTGCCTCGGCCCGCTCGGGCCTGCGGGCCGCGACGGTGATGTGGGTGGCTCCCAGCCCCACCAGTCCCAGCAGGGCCGAGCGGGCCGTCGCGCCGGAGCCGACGACGGTGGCGCGGTCGAGGCCGTCGACACCGGCCTCGCGCAGGGCGGCCGTGATCCCGTGGACGTCGGTGTTGTCCGCGGCCCAGCCGGTGCCCGTGCGCACGAGCGTGTTGACCGCTCGCGCGGCCCGGGCGGTGTCGGTGACGGTCTCGGCGAGATCGCCGGCCACGACCTTCAGCGGCATCGTCAGGCTGAGGCCGCGCCACTCCTGCGTGAGCCCCGCGACGAAGGGGGGCAGCCCCCCTTCGTCCACGTCGTGCGCCGTGTAGCTCCACTCGGTCAGCCCCGCCGCCACGTACCCGGCCCGGTGCAGGGTCGGGGACAGCGAGTGACCGATCGGGGATCCCAGGACGCCGGCGCGGACGGTCATCACCTCACTCGCAGCTACCGGTGTTGCGGCAGAACTCCTGCACGTTCTGCTGGTGCTCGGCCTCGGTCTCGGCGAACTTCGTCTCCCCCGTGGACGGGTCCACGGTGACGAAGAAGAGCCAGTCGCCCTCGGCCGGGTTGCCCGCGGCGTCGATGGCGGCGGCACCGGGGTTGTTGATCGGCCCGGGAGGCAGGCCCTGGTTCTTGTACGTGTTGTACGGGCTGTCGGTGTTGCGCTCCTTGTCGGAGGTCGTCACCGTCCCCCGCTTCTGCAGCATGTAGTGGATCGTGGAGTCCATCTGGAGCATCCCGCGGGTCGGGCCCGTGGGGTCGGCGAGCCGGTTCTCGACCACGCGGGCGACCTTGTGGCGGTCCGCCTCACCGGCCTCGCCCTCGACGATGGAGGCGACGGTGAGGGTGCGCTCCCACTCGTCCTTCGGGACCCCGGCCTCCTCCAGCTGAGCGACCGTCTGGCCGATCATCTTGTTCAGCTGCTGCACGGCGCTCGCGTCGTCGGCGAACTCGTAGGTGGAGGGGAAGAGCCAGCCCTCGATCGCACCCTCCGCCTGCGGGGGCAGCTGGAGCTCGTCCGACTCCTCGGCCTGCTCGTACTCCTTCACGGGCACACCGGTGCCCTCGGACAGGCGCTCGTAGATCTCCGAGCGCCACAACCCCTCGGGGATGGTCAGGCCCTTGGCGATGCGGCTCTCCGGCGAGAGCAGCCGGTCGAAGGCGTCGGAGGCCGACATCTTCTGCAGCATCGAGTAGGTTCCGGGCTGGATCTTGGCGGCCCGCTCCGGCTGTGCCGTGGCCACCGCGGTGAAGCTGCTCGTGGTCTTCACGACGTCGGCCTCCTGGAGGGTCTCGCCGATCATCGCGCCGGACGCGCCGGAGTCGATGACCACCTCGACCTTCCCGCTGCCGGGACCGGGGTAGTCGTTCGGCTCTCCCCCACCGGGCAGGAGCGAACGCAGGGATCCGAAGGCGAACCACACCGCCGCGACGACGAGCGCGCCCGCGAGGACCAGCACGACGACCGACACGGCACGGCGCCGGCCGGGGCCCCCGCCGTCATGGCGGGCTCGGCGCCCGCGCCGGTGGTCCCTGCGGCGTTCCGCGCGGGTCCGGTGCACGACGTCGTGCTCGTCGTGGCCTGCGCCGCGACCGTCGTCGAAGATCCTGTCGTCGAGCCTGGTCATGCGTCATCGCCCTTCCGCGGTGTGCGTCGGCGCGGCCGACCGACCCGTTCCCCGGGGGGTCCACCGGTTGCGCGCTCCGTGTCCAGTGCGGTCTGCAGGATCAACACCGCAGCCGCCTGGTCAACCACCTCACGATGGTTGCGCCCGGCCACTCCACTGTCATGCAGACCCCGATGAGCATCCACCGTCGAGAGGCGTTCGTCCACCAGGCGGACCGGCGTGTTCGCGATCGGTGCCGCCCCGAGGGCCCGGCGCAGTGCCTGCGCCCAGTCCCGCACGCGCCGTGCGGCGGGCCCCTCCCCGCCATCGAGCGAGCGCGGCAGGCCGACGACCACCTCGATGACCGACAGCTCGCCGGTCAGGGCGACGACCCGGTCGATGTCGCTGTCGTGCTCGAGGTCGCGGGCGATGGTCTCTACCGGGGTCGCCAGGAGCCCGGCGGGGTCGCTGGTCGCGACCCCGACCCGGGCGTCCCCGACGTCGATCCCCAGGCGTGCTCCGGTACGCATGGTCCGGTCAGGCCCCGATCTCGCGCTCGAGGGCGGCGAGTGCCTCGGACACCTTGCCGACGTCCTGGCCGCCACCCTGGGCGAGGTCGTCCTTGCCGCCGCCCCCGCCGCCGAGCGTCTGCGCGGCGACGCGGACGAGCGCGCCGGCCCTGACCCCCTTCGCCCGGGCGGACTCGTTGGTGGCGACGACGACGACCGGCTTGCCCGAGCCGTCGCCGGTGAGGGCCACGACCGATGGCCGCTCCTCCCCCAGCCGACCACGGGTGTCGGTGACCATGCGGCGCAGGTCGTCGCCGGACGCTCCCGCGATGTGCTGTCCGACGAAGGTCACGCCCGCGACGTCCTTCGCGCCGTCGGTGAGCGATCCCGCGGAGGCGGCGACCTGCTCACGACGGACCTTCTCCAGCTCCTTCTCCGTCTCGCGCAGGCGGGCGATCATGTCTGAGACCCGCTCCGGGAGCTCACCTGCGGGCACCTTGACGATCTCGGCCAGCTCGGCGACGAGCGCCCGCTCGGTGGCCAGGTGCTGCAGGGCGTTCATCCCGACGAAGGCCTCGAGGCGCCGGACTCCGGAGCCGACGGAGGACTCACCCGTGAGGGTGAGCGCACCGATCTGGCTGGAGTGGCGCACGTGCGTGCCACCGCACAGCTCGCGCGACCACGGGCCGCCGATCTCGACGACTCGCACCAGCTCGTCGTAGGTCTCGCCGAAGAGCGCGAGGGCTCCCTGCTCCCGGGCCTCGGGCAGGGTCATCCAGTCGGCGGAGACCGGCAGGTCGTCCCGGACGGCGAGGTTGGCCACGTGCTCGATCTCGGCGCGGGCGTCCGCGGAGAGGGACTGGTTCCACGCGAAGTCCAGGCGCAGGTAGCCGGGCTTGTTGTAGGAGCCGGACTGCAGCGCCGACGGGCCGAGCACCTGGCGGAGGGCGGCGTGGACGACGTGGGTCCCGGAGTGCGCCTGGCAGGCGTCGACCCGCCAGCCGGGGTCCACCTGCGCCGACGTCTCCTGCCCGACCCGCACGGGGCCGTCGGCGACCTCGACGGTGTGCGCGACGAGGCCCTTGACCGGGCGCTGCACGTCCCGGACGAGCAGGCGGGTGCCGTCGGCGACGATGATGCCCGAGTCGGCCACCTGGCCACCGGACTCGGCGTAGAAGCTCGTCCGGTCGAGGACCACCTGACCGGTCTGGCCCGGCTCGAGCTCCTCGACCGTCGCGCCGTCGCGCACGAGGCCGACCACCGACCCGTGGGTGGTCAGCTCCTCGTAGGCACGCCAGTCCGTGGCACCGAGCGAGCGCAGCTGCTTCCAGACCTCGGTGTTGGCCTGGCCGCCCTTCTTCGCCCGGGCGTCGGCCTTGGCGCGCTGACGCTGCTCGTCCATGAGTCGCACGAAGCCCTCGCGGTCGACCGCCAGGCCCTGCTCGGCCGCCATCTCGAGGGTGAGGTCGATCGGGAAGCCGTACGTGTCGTGGAGGGCGAAGGCCTTCTCCCCCGACAGGACGTCGCGACCGGACTGCTTGGTCTCCGTGACCGCGGTGTCGAGGATCGTCGTGCCCTGGGCCAGGGTGCGGCGGAAGGCCTGCTCCTCGGCGTAGGCGATCTGCGCGATCCGGTCGAAGCCGGTGCGCAGCTCGGGGTAGGAGGCGCTCATCCGCTCCATCGAGATCGGCAGCAGGTGCGGCAGGGCCGGCTCCTCGTACCCGAGCAGGCGCATCGCCCGCACGGCGCGACGCAGCATGCGGCGCAGCACGTAGCCGCGTCCCTCGTTGCCGGGGGTGACGCCGTCGCCGATGAGCATGAGCGAGGAGCGGACGTGGTCGGCGACGACCCGCAGGTGGACGTCGTCGGGGTGGGAGTCCCCGGCGGTCTGCCCGGAGGAGGCGCCGTACTCGCGTCCCGTCATCTCCGCGGCCTTCTCCAGGACCGGGTAGACCTCGTCGATCTCGTACATGTTGTCGACGCCCTGGAGGATGCTCGCGATGCGCTCGAGGCCCATGCCGGTGTCCACGCTCTGCGCGGGCAGCGGCCCGGCGACGTCGAAGTCGTCCTTGGCCCGGACGGCGGAGAGCTCGTACTGCATGAAGACGAGGTTCCAGATCTCCATGAACCGGTCCTCGTCGACCTCGGGCCCGCCGTCGACGCCGTACTCCTCGCCGCGGTCGTAGAAGATCTCGCTGCAGGGGCCGCCCGGGCCGGGCACACCCATGCTCCAGTAGTTGTCGAGCTCACCGCGGCGCACGATGCGCTCGGCCGGGATGGCGGTCTCCTCCAGCCAGAGCCGCTCGGCCTCGTCGTCGTCGATGTAGACCGTGGCCCAGAGGCGGTCGGGTTCGAGCCCGTAGCCGCCGTCGTCCTGGCTGGTCGTGAGCAGCTCCCACGCGAAGGCGATCGCCTCACGCTTGAAGTAGTCACCGAAGGAGAAGTTGCCGTTCATCTGGAAGAACGTGCCGTGCCGGCTCGTCTTGCCGACCTCGTCGATGTCACCGGTGCGCACGCACTTCTGCACGCTCGTCGCGCGGGCCCACGGGGCGCTCTCCTGCCCGGAGAAGTACGGCTTGAAGGGAACCATGCCGGCGTTGACGAAGAGGAGGGTCGGGTCCTCGTGGATCAGCGGGGCGGAGGGGACGACCGTGTGTCCCCTCGCCTCGAAGAAGGTCAGCCAGCGGCGCCGGATCTCGGCAGTTTCCATGGGTGTCTCGTGTCCAATCGGTGCTGTTGCAAGAGCAGGTGCGGATGTCTCGGGCAGGAGCGAAGGGGGCGACCGGCGCCTCAGGCGCGGGCCGACCCCGGGATAGCTCGCCGCGCGGAGGTCCGTCGTGGTCGTCCGAGAGGCACGGTCATGCCCTCACCCTACCCACCGGGTCGGTGGATCGCTGTCGGCGCGGGAGCCCGCGAGGGCGCGACGAGGCGCCGACGAGCTCACCGGCGGCGCAGGCGTTCCCTGAGCCAGGCCCACCGGTCCTGCAGCCGCGCCTCGAAGCCACGGTCGGTCGGCCGGTAGTACGACCTGGCGGCGAGCTCGGCGTCCAGGTCGTCGGGGAGGTACTGCTGTGCGGCCACCCCGTCGGGCTGGTCGTGCGCGTAGACGTACCCCTCGACCTTCGCTCCCCCGCTGGCACCGGCGGCGCGGTCCGAGGCCTGGGTGTAGCCGCTGCCGCGCAGGTGCGGCGGCACTGCCTGCACCTTGCCCGCCCGCACGTCGGCGACGGCCTCGTTGATGCCGGTGTACGCCGCGTTGGACTTCGGCGCGAGCGCGTTGTGGACGACGGCCTGCGCGAGGATGATGCGCGCCTCGGGCATCCCGATCTGCGCGACCGCGTGCATCGCGGCCACCGCCGTCTGCAGTGCGGTCGGGTCGCCCAGGCCCACGTCCTCGGAGGCGGCGATGACGATGCGCCGGGCGATGAATCGCGGGTCCTCCCCCGCCTCGAGCTGGCGCGCCAGGTAGTGCAGTGCCGCGTCGACGTCGGAGCCGCGCATGGACTTGATGAAGGCGGAGGCGACGTCGTAGTGCTGGTCGCCGGTGCGGTCGTAGCGCACGGCCGCGCGGGCGACCGCCTGCTCGACGTGGGCGAGGGTGAGCGGGATCGTCCTCGGGGTGTCGGGGCCGAAGGGGACGTCCCCGTCGGCGACACCCGCGGCCGCCTCGAGCGAGGTCAGCGCACGTCGGGCGTCTCCACCGGCGATCGCCACGAGGTGGTCACGGGCCTCGTCGGCGAGGTCGTAGCCACCGGCCAGTCCCCGCTCGTCGGTGAGGGCGGCGTCGATGACCTCACCGACCTCCTCGCGGGTCAGCGACTCCAGCGTGACCAGGATCGAGCGGGACAGCAGCGGCGCGATCACCGAGAACGACGGGTTCTCCGTCGTGGCCGCGACGAGCACGACCTCACGGTTCTCCACCCCGGGGAGCAACGCGTCCTGCTGGGCCTTGGAGAAGCGGTGGATCTCGTCGAGGAAGAGGACCGTCTGCCGGCCGTACATCGAGCGGTTGGTCGCCGCGCGCTCCATGACGGCACGCACGTCCTTGACCCCCGCGGTCACGGCGGACAGCTGCACGAAGTCCCGGTCGGCGGCCGTCGCCACGAGGTGGGCCAGGGTCGTCTTGCCGGTCCCGGGCGGGCCCCACAGGATCGCCGACATCGGTCCGGTCACGGCACTGACGCTGCCCTCCACGAGCCGGCGCAGGGGTGAGCCCTGCCGCAGCACCTCCTGCTGACCACGCACCTCGTCGAGATCACGTGGCCGCATGCGCACCGCGAGCGGCGCCTGCAGGTCCGCCGCCCCACCGTCGGGTTCCCCACCGGCGGAGGCGAAGAGATCGAAGGAGGTCACGAGTGGCACGCTATCCCGGTGGGCGCTCACCGGGACACCTCCACCCACCTGCACCGGCTCGGGGTGCAGGTGGCGAAGCACCCTGTCGCCGTCGTCGTCACCTGGATCGTCCTCGCAGCCTTCTCCCTCGCCCTGGCGCTGGGCACGGTCACCGGCCACGCCCTCTTCGACGACCTCTCCAGCGGCGAGATCACCGCCCCGGGCGAGGCACAGGAGGCACGTGACCTCCTCGTCGCGGCCGGAGGCGGCGACTTCGCCTCGGACACCCTGATCGTCGAGGGGTCGCCGGCCACCTCCCCCTTCGTGCGGCGGCAGGTCGCGGCGGCCGTCGAGCGCCTCCACGAGACCGAGGGCGTCGCCCGGGTCATCAACCCACTCGTCCTCGAGGAGGGTGTCGAGGACCCCCGCGCCGGTCCCCTCGTGCAGGAGGAGGGGGACGGACGCTACGGATTCGTCACGGTCGTCGAGTACGAGGAGGACCTCGAGGGCGAGGCCCTGGCGGAGGCGCAACGGGCCGTCGACGTCCAGCTCGACGAGATCGTCAGCGGCTCGCGGGCCACCGACAGCACGCGCGGCAGCGTGCAGATGCTCGTCGACGAGATCGTGGAGCAGGTGAGCACCGACCTCAAGGTCGGCGAGGGCATCGCCCTGCCCATCACGTTCGTCGTCATGGTGCTGATCTTCGGCGGATTCCTGGCCGCCGGCATCCCGCTGTTCGGCGCCCTCGCCTCGATCGCCGGCGCGCTCGCGACGCTGTGGGGCTTCGCCCACGTCATCGAGCTCGACGCGACGGTCGTCAACATCGTCACCGTGCTCGGTCTGGGCCTGTGCATCGACTACGGGCTGCTCATCGTCTCCCGGTTCCGCGAGGAGATCTCGCTCGACCTCGACGGGGCCGAGCTGCCCGCACGTGGTCGTGGCGTGATCGAGCAGGCCACCGGCCGCACTCTCGACCGGGCGGGTCGCACGGTCGTCTTCTCGGCGGTGACGGTCGCGATCGCGATGTCGGGGCTGTTCTTCTTCCCGGCCACCTTCATGCGCGCCTCCGGCGCGGCCGGTGTCTCCGTCGTCGTCCTCTGCCTCGCGGTCGCGATGACACTCGTCCCGGCGTTGTGCGCCCTGGGTGCGCGACGCCTGGTCCGCGGTCGCACCGAGCGGGGGCGTGACGACGGGGTCTTCGCCCGCCTCGCCGGTCGGGTGCAGCGCGCGCCGTGGCTGGTCATCACCCTCGTGCTGGCGGCCCTGGTCGCCATGGCCCTCCCGACGACCCGGATGGAGGTGACCTCCTCGGGGACCGAGCTCCTGCCCGTCGGCAGCGACCAGCGCACCTTCTTCGCCGAGCTCGCCGAGGACTACCCCGAGCTGGCCACCCCGGACGTACAGGTCGTCACCACCGCCGACGAGCCTCAGGTGCGCGCCTGGGCACGGGACGACGCGGCGACGCTGCCGCACGTGGACTCCGTGGAGGTGAGCGAGGTCGGGGCCACCCCCGATGGCGAGAGGGTGCTCACCGTCGACCTGCGCACCGACGACGAGCCGCTCGGCGACGACAGCCGCGCGCTGGCGGCCCACCTCAGGTCGGACGGGCCCCCTTCGCGGCCCACATCGGGGGCCAGGCCTCGGGGCTCGACGACTTCGTGGACGCCCTCGTCGACCGGGCGCCCTGGGCGGCCGCCACGGTCGTGCTGGCGACTTTCGTCCTGCTCTTCCTCATGACCGGCTCCGTCGTCGTCCCGATCAAGGCCCTGCTCATGAACGTCGTCTCACTCGGCGCCTCGCTCGGCGTGCTCGTGTGGGTCTTCCAGGACGGGCACCTGTCCGGTCTGCTCGACTTCGACCCGGTCGGGGCGCTCGAGGTCTCCATCCCGGTCCTCGTCCTCGCCTTCGCCTTCGGCCTGTCGATGGACTACGAGGTCTTCCTGCTCTCCCGGATCGTCGAGCTGCACGAGCAGGGCCGGCCCACCGACGAGGCCGTGCGGCTGGGTCTGCAGCGCTCCGGCCGGATCATCACCAGCGCGGCCCTGCTGATGGTCATCGTCTTCTCCGGCTTCATCCTCGCCCAGATCCTCGCCGTCAAGCAGACGGGCGTCGCCCTCGTCGTCGCGATCGTCATCGACGCCACGCTCGTGCGGATGCTCCTCGTCCCGGCGACGATGTCGGTCCTCGGCGAGTGGAACTGGTGGGCGCCCCGTTGGATGAAGCGCGCGCACTCCCGCTTCGGGATCACCGAGTGAGCACCGAACGCATCCCGCTGCCGGACCTGGTCGCGTGGACGGGTGGCGACCGCGTCGTCCTCGCGGAGTCCACGCCCCTGCCCGGGAGCGATGCGCTCGGCGTCCGCCGGGGCGCGGCCTGGGCGGTGGCCTTCGCACGACCCACGTACACGCACGGCACCAACCTGATGCTCCACGGCGACGACGGCAGCGGCCGGCTCGTCCCACCGGCGGTTGTCGCCGCGCTCGAGGACCTCGTCTCCTCGGCCCCCTTCGCCGGCTGGGTGGCGGACCTGCGGACGAAGGGGGTGGACTCGGTCTCCCTCCCCCGCACCGCGGCGCACGTCGGGGGGCTGCTGCCGCAGGCCCATGGCCTGTGGGAGTGGATGTGGACCACGAGGGCCCCGGCGGCGCCTGCCGGTGACGGGACGGTCGAGCTGGTCGAGGAGGACCGGGCGGACCTCCAGGCGCTGCTCGACGCCCACAACCCCGGGACCGACGGGCAGCCCTTCGCCCGGCCGGGTCAACGCTGGGTCGGGATCCGCGACGGCGAAGGGAGCCTGCTCGCCGCGGGCTGCTGCGAGCCGGAGCGATCGGGCACCCCGGTCCTCTCCGGGATCACCGTGGCGCCCACGGCCCGTGGCCGGGGTCTGGGGCGGGTGGTCACCGCGGAGCTGACACGGGGCGCCGTCGACTCCCACGGGTGGTGCACTCTGGGCATGTACTCGGTCAACGACACCGCGCGGCGTCTCTACCACTCCCTGGGGTACGAGACCGGCGCGGTCTGGAGCAGTGGAGCGCTGGGATGAGCAGATCGGCGGCGGTCGACTTCGCGCGACCGGTCTTCTCCTTCGCCCCGGGCCCGGCGCGGCGGTGGATCGCGCTGCGCGCGGCCCTGGCGATCGGCCTGCCGCTCACCGGGCTCACCCTCGCGGGGTTCCCCCCGCAGCATGCCTTCCTCGCCGGTCTCGGCGTCTTCGCGGTGCTCTACGGCGCGGGAGCACCCGTGCGCCGGCGCCTGCGCACGATCCCCGGCGCCGGCGCGGGCCTGCTCGCCTCGCTGGGCCTCGGGATCGCGGCCGCCGACCACCCCTTCCTCGCGGTCGTCCTGATGGCGGTCGTCGCGACCGTCGCCACCTTCCTGACCTACGCCCTGCAGATCGGCCCCCCGGCCGGCTTCTTCTTCGCCCTCGACGTCGGGATCGGCAACCTCGCCGCCTCCCACGGTGCCGACGCGCGGACCATCCTCGGCATCGCCGCGGTCGGCGTCTGCTCGGCGATCCTCGTCGGGACCTCCGACCTGTGGTTCGGCGCCCACGGCGTCGAGGAGGCCGCGGTCTCCTCCGCCGAGGAGCTGGTCGAGACGTACCTCACCGCGAGCGACCCGTCCGCGATCGCCGGCTCGCGGCGTGCCGCCTCCGCCGCCCTCAACCGGGCGTGGACGGCCGTCACCGACGGCCGCAGCGAGGACCACTTCGGTGGTCGCCTGCAACGCATGCACTCGCGCTACGCCGGCGCGGTGTCCCGCTCCGTGGGCGGACCGGACGAGGAGGTCACCGCGGAGCTGGCCCTGCAGGAGGCAGCCAGCGCACGCCAGATCTCACTTGGTCGCCCGCGGGCCCGGTGGTCCCTGCGCCAGGCGCTGCGCTGGCCCAGCGAGGACCTGCTCGTCGCCGTCCGGGTCCTCACCGCCGGGCTGGTCGCCGGCACCGTCGCCCTCGCGCTCGACAACTCCCACGCGTACTGGGCGGGGGCCTTCGCCGTCCTCATCGTCCACACGGGAGGCACCCGGCGCGCCCAGCTGCAGCGCTCCTTCCAACGCACGATCGGCACCGCCGTCGGGCTCGTGGCGTTCGGCCTCGTGCTGCGGCTCGACCCCGGCCACTGGGCGCTGATCGCCCTCGTCGTCGCCCTGCAGTTCGTCGTCGAGATGCTCATCACGCGCAACTACGCGGCGGCGGTCGTCTTCCTCACCCCGCTGGCGCTGTCGATCTCCGCGGCCGTCACGGACATGGAGCTGTCGACGATCGTCTACGACCGCGGGGTCGACACCGTGATCGGTGTGGGAGTGGCTCTGGTCGTGGTCGTGGTCTCCGGCGCGCTCGGTCGCCCCGAGCTGCTCCTGCGGGCCCACGCCCGCAGGGTGGTGCTCGCGCTGGACGAGGTCCTCGCGGACCTCGCGGAGCGGCGCACGCGCACGCCCGAGGGCATGGAGGACCACCTCCACCACTGCCGGCAGCTGTACGTCGAGCTGCTCGCCTCCGACCAGGTCGCCGCGCGCACCCTCCAGGACGCCCCGACCGCGGTGGCCCCCTACCGCGAGATGGAGCAGCTGCTCGCCCACATCGGCTACCTCGTGCTCGGCGCGACCTGGAACCCGCGGGTGCGCGGCGAGCGCGAGCGCATGGCACTGGCCCGTGAGCGGCTCGGCGGGATCCTCGACCACAAGGTGACCCGAACCCGCGCGGCGGCGGACATCACGGCCGAGCTCAGGAGCGTCGAGGAGGCCCTCACCGGGTCGTGAACCGCGCTCACGACGGTGCTCGGTTCGTCCCGATCACTTTGACCCGTCGTGGTCCGCTACACCATCCTTCGCAACGACGAGTGCCTTCGAGGCCGACGACTCCCCACAAGGTGTGGTTGGCTGCTGAGGGCCACGACATCCACTTCGAGGAGAGCAGGCGAGCATGAGCGAATCGTCGAACGCCACCGACGGTCGAAGAAGCGCGGACCACCACGACGACCTCGATCGGCGTACCGCCGACGAGCGCGTCAAGGACCAGCTCCGGGCCCACGGTGTCCGGCTCGGCCCGGGAGGTATCGCCCCGAGGGTGTTCTGGCCGTCCTTGGTCATCGTCGTTGCGGTCTCGCTGTTCTCCATCTTCTTCAGCAGCACGGCCGGCGAGCTGTGGAACTCGATCCAGAGCAGCATCGTCAGTGGCTTCGGGTGGTTCTACATCCTGTCCATTGCCTGCTTCGTGGCCTTCGCGATCTTCCTGGCGGTGAGCCGGTTCGGCAACATCACGCTCGGGCGAGAGGACGAGAAGCCCGACTTCGGCCTGGTCTCCTGGTTTGCCATGCTCTTCGCCGCGGGCATGGGCATCGGCCTGGTCTTCTACGGCGTCGCCGAACCGTTGACCTTCTACACCACCCCCAAGCCCGGGGTCGAGGGGAGCGAAGCCGAACTGGCCAACCAGGCCATGGCGCAGACCTTCCTCCACTGGGGGCTGCACCCGTGGGCGGTGTACGTCATCGTCGGCCTCTCCCTGGCCTACGCCATCCACCGCAAGGGGCGCCCCGTCTCCCTGCGCTGGGCCTTGGAGCCGTTGCTGGGCGACCGCGTCAAGGGCTGGCCCGGTGACATCGTCGACATCCTGGCGATCGTGGGCACGCTCTTCGGTGTCGCCACCTCCCTGGGGTTGGGCGTCACCCAGGTCGCGACCGGCCTGTCGGAGCTGGGGGTCATCGACGAGGCCTCCAACACCTTCATGGTCATCCTCATCGCGGTGATCACCGCGATCGCCACCATCTCGGTCGTCAGTGGCGTGGGCAAGGGTATTCGGTGGCTCTCCAACGCCAACCTCGCCCTGGCGGCGGTCTTCCTCACCCTGGTCTTCGCACTCGGCCCGACCCTGTTCCTCCTGCGGGACTTCGTCCAGTCCATCGGGGCCTACGCGACGAACTTCCTGCCGAACACCTTCGACGCCTTCGCCTACTCCGGTTCCGAGGGCCTGGCCTGGGCCGGTGGGTGGACCATCTTCTACTGGGGCTGGTGGATCGCCTGGTCCCCCTTCGTCGGCGTGTTCATCGCGCGGATCTCGCGCGGGCGCACGGTCCGCGAGTTCGTGGCCGGCGCCCTCCTCGTGCCGACCCTCCTCGGCTTCGTGTGGTTCACGGCACTGGGCGGCACGGCCATCCACCGGCAGCGCACGGTCGGCGACCTCGTGCCGGAGGACGGCCTCGTGGCCGAGGTAGCCCTCTTCGACACCCTGGCCACGTTGCCGATGGGGACCGTCCTGTCGGTCATGGCCCTCGTCCTCGTCGTGATCTTCTTCGTCACGTCCTCGGACTCCGGCTCCCTGGTCGTGGACATGCTCGCCTCCGGCGGCCACCCCGACCCGCCGACGTGGAGCCGGGTGCTGTTCGCCGTCCTCGAGGGCCTCGTGGCGAGCGCCCTGCTCCTGGCCGGGGGGACAGAGGGCCTGTCCGCGCTCCAGGCCGGCTCGGTCGCGACGGGTGCCCCGTTCGCCGTCGTGATCGTCTTCATCATGATCGCCCTGTACAAGGCCCTGCGGCGCGAGCACGGCGCAATCGTCGCCTCCGAGGTGCGGCTGCGCCGCCGGGAGATGGCCGGGGAGCTCACGGAGAACTTCGACGACGTCTTCGGCGAGCAGGTCGACGATCGCATCGACTACGCGCTCACGCGGACCAAGGGCATCTGGGCGCGGAAGCCCTCGTCGGTCGCGACGGTCACCAAGGAGCGTCGGCGCGAGCGCGAGAACGGCGGCGACGACGGCTGACCGGGATGCCCCGCACGAGCGCCGGGCTCCTCCCCTTCACCACGGCGAAGGGGGTCACCCGCGTCTTCCTGGGCCGCATGGGCGGTCCGGCGTGGGCCCGTCGACCCCGCGCCTGGACGGTGGTCAAGGGTGAGTACGTGGAGGGTGACGACCCGCTGGCCGCGGCGGAGCGGGAGTTCCTCGAGGAGATCGGGGTCCCGGCTCCGCCCGGCCGCCGTCTCGACCTCGGCGAGGTCCGCCAGTCCGGAGGCAAGCGGGTCCGGGCGTGGGCCGTGGAGGCCGACCCGTCGTTGGCCTTCTTCTCGAGCAACCTCGTGACGATGGAGTGGCCCCCGCGCTCCGGGCGCCACGTCTCCTTCCCGGAGATCGAGCGTGCCGAGTGGTGCGAGGTGGACCGGGCCCGTGAGCTCGTCGTGGCGGCCCAGGCGGCCTTCCTCGACCGTCTGGTGGACGCAACCGCGCGCTAGGCCCGTGGACCCGTCCGGTGCGGGGCGTCCGCGAGAGCGGGCAGGAGCGGGTGCAGGGCGCGTCGCAGCCCGGCTGCGCCGTCCGTCGGTCGGTGGTGGACCGCCCGGATACCGAGCGACCGCGCCGACTCGACGTTCGCCGGCAGGTCGTCGACGAAGCCGACGCGGTCCGCTGCCACACCCAGGTCCTGGAGGATGTGCTCGAAGAAGGCGGGGTCGGGCTTCATCGCCCCGACCTCGCTGGACCAGTAGGCGCCGTCGACGATGTCGTCGTACCCGTGGACCTCTCGCATGAGGCGCACCCGGTGGTCCTGCTGGTTGGTCGCGAGCAGGCAGCGCACGCCGAGACGTCGGACCTCGTCCACGACGGCGATCGCGTCGAGGTCGAGGTCGAACTGCTCCCAGATGCCCAGCAGGTCCTCGATGGTCACCGGCAGCCGCCCCGACCGGTTCTCCTGCTCCAGGAGCTCGCCCAGCACCGCTCGGAGGCTGCGCTCACCGCGCAGCGCCGGGAGCTCGGCCTCGAAGACCTTGCGGGCGAATCCCGGGGCGACCGTCCGGTCCAGCCGTTCGCGCCAGTCGAAGTGCCCGTGCTGGAGGACGCCGTCGCAGTCCCACAGCATCACCTCCACCGGCACGTCGGGCATCAGCTCTGCCGGGGGTTGACCTCCGGCGCCCCCTGCGCTGCGGGGTCCTCCCCCTTCGCCGTGGGCCGGGCGTCGATGCCGGCCTCCTTGCGCTGCTCCGGGGTGATCGGCGCGGGCGCGTCCGTCAGCGGGTCGTAGCCGCCGCCGGACTTGGGGAAGGCGATGACGTCGCGGATGGAGTCCGCCCCCAGCAGGAGCATGACGATGCGGTCCCAGCCGAAGGCGATGCCGCCGTGCGGGGGCGCGCCGTACTTGAAGGCCTCGAGGAGGAAGCCGAACTTCTCCTGCGCCGACTCCTCGTCCAGGCCCATGACCGAGAAGACCCGCTCCTGCACGTCACGCTGGTGGATACGGATGGACCCGCCGCCGATCTCGTTGCCGTTGCACACGAGGTCGTAGGCGTAGGCCAGCGCCGATCCGGGGTCGGTGTCGAAGGTGTCGAGGAACTCCGGCTTGGGGCTGGTGAAGGCGTGGTGGACCGCGGTCCAGGCACCCGCACCGACGGCGACGTCACCGGCGGCGACGGCCTCCCCCGTGGGCTCGAAGAGCGGGGCGTCGACGACCCAGACGAAGGACCACGCGGACTCGTCGATCAGGTCGCAGCGCTGGGCGATCTCCTGCCGGGCCGCCCCGAGTAGTGCCCGCGCGGCCCGGGGCTTGTCCGCGGCGAAGAAGATGCAGTCGCCCGGCTGCGCACCGACGTGCGCGGCCAGACCGGACTTCTCCTCCTCGGAGATGTTCTTGGCGACGGGCCCACCCAGCTCACCGTCCTCACCGACGGTGACATAGGCCAGACCCTTGGCACCGCGCTGCTTCGCCCACTCCTGCCACGCGTCGAACTGCCGGCGCGGCTGGCTGGCCCCACCGGGCATGACGACGGCCCCGACGTAGTCGTTGCGGAAGACCCGGAAGGGGGTGTCGGCGAAGAACTCGGTGCAGTCCACGAGCTCGACGCCGAAGCGCAGGTCGGGCTTGTCGCTACCGAAGCGCTCCATGGCCTCGGTGTAGGTCATGCGGGGGAAGGGGGTGGTCAGCTCGACACCGATGGTCCCCCAGACCGCCGTGGCAACGGCCTCGCCGAGCTCGATGACGTCGTCCTGCTCGACGAAGGACATCTCGATGTCCAGCTGGGTGAACTCCGGCTGGCGGTCGGCCCGGAAGTCCTCGTCGCGGTAGCAGCGCGCGATCTGGTAGTACCTCTCCATCCCGGCGACCATGAGCAGCTGCTTGAACAGCTGGGGGCTCTGCGGGAGCGCGTACCACTCGCCCGGTGCGAGGCGGGCCGGCACGAGGAAGTCGCGGGCGCCCTCGGGGGTGGACCGGGTGAGGGTCGGGGTCTCGATCTCGACGAAGTCGCGCTCGGCCAGGACCGAGCGTGCCGCGGCGTTGACCTTGCTGCGCAGGCGCAAGCCCGCACCGGCGCTGGTCGGACCGGGGCGGCGCAGGTCGAGGTAACGGTGCTTGAGCCGGGCCTCCTCCCCGACGGCGACCCGCTCGTCGATCTGGAAGGGCAGCGGGTCCGCCGTGCTGAGGACCTCGATGGAGGAGGCGACCACGTCGACCTCGCCCGTCGGCAGGTTCGGGTTGACGTCCTTCGGGTCGCGCGGGGCGACTTCGCCGACGACCGTGACGACGTACTCGTTGCGCAGGTCGTGCGCCGCTCCGGTCAGCACCTCGTCGCGAGCGACGACCTGGGCGACGCCGGAGGCGTCGCGCAGGTCGAGGAAGGCCACGCCACCGTGATCACGTCGCCGGGCCACCCATCCGCTGAGGGTGACGGTCTGGCCGGAGTGGTCGGCACGCAGGGTGCCGGCGTCATGGGTGCGGAGCACGGGGAGTTCTTCCTTGTCCTCGTCGGGGCGTCCGGCGGTCGCCGGGCGGGGTCAATCCTACGAAAGTCAGTGTCGGCGGTTGGTGGGATGCTGCGGCCACGGGCTGTCCGCCGGACGAAGGGAGGTCCAGCCGTCCTCGCGCATCCGATGGGCGGCGAGGACGCCGATCACGAGTGTCGAGTTGTGCACGTGGCCGGCGAGCACGGCATCCACCACCTCGTCGAGCGGCGCCCGGTGGTGGAGGATGTGGGCCTCCTCGCCCCGGCGCTCGTGCAGCTCCCCGTCGGGGACGGCGGTGAGACCACGGGCGAGGTAGATCCGCAGCGCCTCGTTCAGGCCCCCGGGGGAGCTGAAGTAGTCCACCAGCACCGCCCAGTGCTCCGCGACGACGTCGGCCTCCTCGGCCAGCTCGCGCTGCGCCGCGAGGAGTGGGTCCTCACCGGCGACGTCGAGCAGCCCGGCCGGGATCTCCCACTCGTGGGAGGAGATCGGGTGCCGGTACTGGCGGATGAGCAGCGCGCGGTCCTCCTCGTCGAGTGCCAGCACGGCCACGGCACCGGGATGGTCGACGACCTCCCGCACGAGACGCTCGCCCTCGAGGTCGAAGGTCTCCCGGCGCACGTCCCACACCGCGCCGTCGAAGACGACCTCGCTCTCGACGACCGGCGACGGCACGATCTCGTCGCGCAGGGGCGGGTGCTCGACGGTCACCTCAGACCGTCTCGTCCGCGACGACGGACGCCTCCACCGGCGGCTGCTCCACCTCGACGAGGCGGGCGTCGCGCTGGGCCTGCACGGCTGCTCCGATGAGGCCGCTGAAGAGCGGGTGCGCCTTGTCCGGACGCGACTTGAACTCGGGGTGCGCCTGGGTGGAGACGTAGTACGGGTGCACCTCAGGGGGCAGCTCGACGAACTCGACGAGCCCCAGCTGCGGGTGGGTGCCGCTGACGACCAGACCGGCCTCCTCGAGCTGGCCGAGGTAGGCGTTGTTGACCTCGTACCGGTGGCGGTGGCGCTCGGTGACCGTCGTCGAGCCGTAGGCCCGCGCCGTCACCGACCCCTCACGCAGGTCGGCCGGGTAGGAGCCCAGGCGCATCGTCCCGCCGAGGTCGCCCTCGCCGTCCACGAAGGACTTCTGCTCCTCCATCGTCGCGATGACCGGTGCGACCGACGCGTTGTCGAACTCGGTCGAGCTCGCGCCCTCGATGCCGGCGACGTTGCGCGCGTACTCGATGACCATGCACTGCAGCCCCAGGCAGATGCCGAGGGTCGGGACCTGGCGCTCACGCGCCCACCTCAGCGCGCCGAGCTTGCCCTCGATGCCGCGCACGCCGAAGCCACCGGGGACGAGGACCGCATCGACCCCGCCGAGGGCCCTGGTCGCCCCGGCCTCCGTCTCGCAGTCGTCCGAGGGGACCCAGCGGATGCGCACCCGGGCGTCGTTGTGGAAGCCACCGGCGCGCAGCGCCTCGGTCACCGACAGGTAGGCGTCCGGCAGGTCGATGTACTTGCCGACGAGGGCCACCTCGACCTCGTGGGCGGGCTGGTGCACCCGGCGCAGCAGGGTGTCCCAGCTGTCCCAGTCGACATCGGTGAAGTTCACCCCGAGGCGACGGATGACGAAGGTGTCGAGGCGCTCGCGGTGGAGCACCTTGGGGATGTCGTAGATGCTCGGGGCGTCGACGCAGGCGGCCACCCCGTCCTTCTCGACGTCACAGCTCATCGAGATCTTGCGCTTGATGTCGGTGGAGATCTCCCGGTCGGCGCGCAGCACGAGGGCGTCGGGCTGGATACCGACCTGACGCAGCGCGGCGACGGAGTGCTGCGTCGGCTTGGTCTTCATCTCGCCGCTGGGTGCGATGTACGGCACGAGCGAGACGTGCAGGAAGAAGCAGTTGTCCCGACCGAGCTCGTGGCGCACCTGTCGGGCGGCCTCGAGGAAGGGCAGCGACTCGATGTCACCGACGGTGCCGCCGATCTCGGTGATGATGATGTCCGGAGCGCTCGCGTCCTCGACGCCGGGGCTGCCGGCGGCGGGGGCACGCATCCGCGAGATGATCTCGTTGGTGATGTGCGGGATGACCTGCACGGTGTCGCCGAGGTACTCCCCCTTGCGCTCCCGGGCGATCACCCGGCTGTAGACCTGGCCGGTCGTGACATTGGCCGAGCCGTTGAGGTTCCGGTCGAGGAAGCGTTCGTAGTGACCGATGTCCAGATCGGTCTCCGCGCCGTCCTCGGTGACGAAGACCTCACCGTGCTGGAAGGGGTTCATGGTCCCCGGGTCCACGTTGAGGTACGGGTCGAGCTTCTGCATCGTGACCGAGAGGCCACGTGCGCGTAGGAGATGTCCCAGGCTCGAGGCCGTCAGGCCCTTGCCGAGTGAGGAGACGACTCCTCCGGTCACGAAGATGTGTTTCGTCAGTGCCACCACGGGCTTTCACTCTACGTCACCGAAGCGGTTCTTCGTACCTCGGGGCGTCGTGGGTCGGGCCAGGATCTGCCGCGGCACCTCAGGAGGGCCTGGCGGCCGTCCCGCGGCACTGCTCGAGGAGCTCGCGCGCGTGGGTGAGGCCGACCTCGGTGTCCCCTCCCCCCATCATCCGGGAGAGCTCACCCAGACGGTCCTCGCCCTCGACGACCCGCACGTCGCTGGAGGTGACCTGCTGGTCATGGCTCTTGTGCACGACCAGGTGCCGGTCGGCGTGGGCGGCCACCTGGGCCAGGTGGGTGACGACGATGACCTGACTGGTGCGGGCCAGTGCGGCCAGCCGGGCGCCGACGTCGAGCGCGGCCCGCCCGCCGACGCCCGCGTCGACCTCGTCGAAGACGAAGGTGGGCACCTGCGCCCGCCCCGACCCCGCGGTGGCGACCTCGATGGCCAGCATGATCCGGGACAGCTCTCCACCGGAGGCGGCCCTGCTCACCGAGCGGGGCGGGTCGCCGCGGTTGGCGGCGACCCTGATCTCGACGGCGTCGGCGCCGTCGGCGGAGACGGCGCGGTCACCGTCGGGACCCGGCAGTCGGGCACCGCCGTCGTCGGTGCGTGGCTCGACGACGACCTCCACGCGAGCACGGTCCATCCCGAGACGGCCCAGCTCCCCCTCGACGGTCTCGGCCAGGGTCGCGGCGGCGGCGGACCGGGCTGCCGTGAGCCGCCCGAGTGCCGTCTCGAGCTCCCCGACGAGGTCCTCGACGCGGGCTGTGAGCTCCTCGATGCGCTCGTCGGCGCCCTCGAGGGCCAGCAACCGGTGTCGTGAGGCGTCGCGGTGTGCAAGCACGGCGGCGACGTCCTCGCCGTACCGGCGGGTCAGGTCGGTCAGCGCGGCCCGGCGCTCCTGCACGACCCCGAGCCGGGCCGGGTCCGCCTCGATGTCGGCCGCATAGGCCGACAGTTCGCCGGCGACGTCCGCGGCCAGCACGCCGAGCTCACCGAGCCTGCGGTGGGCCTCGGCCAGGCGCGGGTCGTGCTCGACGAGACGGGAGAGCTCGTCACCGGCACGGGCGATCCGCCCGACGACGTCGTCGCCGCCGAAGCTGTCCGGGTCCGACAGCAGCCGGTGGGCCTGGTCGGCCCCCACGCGCAGCTCCTCGGCATTGCCGAGGACCTCCGCCTCCCGGGCCAGCTCGACGTCCTCACCGGCCCGCGGGTCCACGGCGTCGATCTGCTCCAGCTGGTGGGTCAGCAGCTCGACCTCCTGCAGCCGGGTGCGCTCGCCCTCGGTGAGCTCTGTCAGCTCCCCCTTCGCCTCCTGCCAGGCCCCGTACAGGCGGGCGACCTCTGCCAGCGGGCCGGCCACAGTCTCGCCGCCGAAGGTGTCGAGCAGGGCACGGTGCTGCGCGGGGCGACGCAGACGCCACTGGTCCGCCTGACCGTGGACGGCCACGAGGTCCTCCGCGAGGTCGTTCAACGTCGCGATCGGCGCCCGTCTGCCGCCGACGTGCGCACGGGAGCGCCCTGTCGCGGAGACCGTGCGGGCCAGCAGCAGCTCGTCCTCGTCCGCCGCGGCTCCGGCCTCGGCGGCCCGGGCGCGCGCCGGGTGCTGCCCATCCAGTTCGAGCGCGGCCTCGACGACTGCCTCGTCACGCCCCGAGCGGACCAGTGACGCGTCGGCACGGCCACCGAGGACGAGGCCGAGCCCGGTGACGACCATGGTCTTGCCCGCGCCGGTCTCGCCGGTGACGACGGTCAGGCCCGGATCCAGCGGCAGCGTCGCGTCCTCGATGACGCCGAGGTCGCGGATGTGCAGCTCGCGCAGCATCAGTCCTCCTGCTGGCTCTGGCGCCGACCGCGCCAGCCGTGGACGGAGAGGTCGAACTTCGCGACGAGGCGATCGGTGAAGGGCGAGTCGCTCAGCCGCGCGAGCCGGACGGGCTCGGCGGACCGGCTGACCTCGACACGGGCCCCCGGCGGCAGGTCCACCGCGCGGCGACCGTCGCACCACAGGACCCCGTGCCCCTCGGTCCCGGGCACGAGGTCCACCGCCAGGTCCGACGTCGGCGCCACGACGAGCGGGCGGGCGAAGAGTGCGTGCGCGCTGATCGGCACGACGAGCATGGCATCGACCCCGGGCCACACGACGGGGCCGCCCGCCGAGAAGGCGTAGGCGGTGGAACCGGTGGGCGTGGCCATGACCACCCCGTCGCACCCCCACGTCGACAGGGGGCGCCCGTCGATCTCCACGGTGAGGACGAGCACGCGTTCGCGGGAGGCCTTCTCGACCGTGGCCTCGTTCAGCGCCCAGGTGCGGGCGACCTCGCGGCCGTCCAGGGTGGCGACGACGTCGAGGGCCATGCGCTCCTCGACACGGTAGGCACGGTTGACGATGTGCTCGACCGTGGCCTCGACGTCCTCGCGCTCGGCCTCGGCGAGGAAGCCGACATGACCGAGGTTGACGCCCAGGACCGGCACACCGGCGCCGCGGGCGGTCTCCGCCCCCCGCAGGATCGTCCCGTCGCCACCGAGGACCACCACGAGCTCGACCCCGCAGGCCGGGTCGTCGCCCTCGTGGACCACGGAGACCGGGTGCTGTCCCAGGACGCTCTCGGCGATCTCTCCCGCGGGGATGCGCACCTCGAGGCCTGCCTCGGCCAGCCGCTCGGCGACGCCGACGGCCACCTCGAGGGCCTCGGGGCGACCGGGGTGGGTCATCAGGAGCACCCGTCGCTGGTCGCTCACGTGTCCTCCTCCTGCACCAGATCGCTGATCGTCACCTGCTGAGCCTGCCACGTCATGCCGACGTCCGGGCGGCGGGTGAGGTGCACGAGGTACTCGTGATTTCCCTCTCCCCCACGCACCGGGCTCACCGTGAGGCCGAGCACCGACAGACCCACCTCTCCCGCCCGGGCCAGCACGGACCCGATGGCGTCGGCGCGGGCCTCGGCGGACGCGACGACCCCTCGCCGACCGATACGGTCCCGACCGACCTCGAACTGCGGCTTGATGAGCAGCACGGCCTCACCGTCGGCGGTGAGCAGGCCGCCGACCTCGTCCAGCACCAGGCGAAGGGAGATGAAGCTCAGGTCACCGACGGCCACCTCGACCGGGCCGTCGATGTCCGCGGCGGTCAACCCCCGGATGGTCGTGCCGCTGCGATCCTCCACCCGCGGATCGCCCGCCAGCTCGGGCGCAAGCTGACCGTGACCGACGTCGAGTGCGGTGACGTGTGCGGCACCGTGCTCGAGCAGCACCTGCGTGAAGCCACCGGTCGACGCACCGATGTCGAGGCACCGTCGTCCGGTGACGTCCAGCTCGAAGGCGGCGAAGGCGCCCACGAGCTTCAGGGCAGCACGCCCGACCCAGCGGTCGGCCTCGCCGACGACGACCATCTCGCACGTGGGCGAGACCCGCGTTGCGGCCTTCGTGGCCGTGACCCCGTTGACGAGCACGTCACCCGCGGCGATGAGCCCGTGGGCCCGGGTGCGGCTGCGGGCCAGGCCGCGCTCGACGAGGGCGACGTCCAGCCGTGAGTCCGAACCCACTCAGGTGCCGAGGTCGGACAGGCGCGAGGTCAGCGTCCGGTGCACCGACTCCCCGGCGACGAGGGTGGCATCGAGATCCGCGTCGTCGACCGCGGCCAGATCGCGCAGGGCGGCATCGACGACGAGATCGCCGGTCTCGGGGGCCGCCGTCCCGCCCTCTCCCGCGGTGGCGCCGGGCAGGTCGGCCGGCGGCGCGGTCGCCGGCGCCACCGGCTCCGCGGGTCCGGGCCGAGGCATGTTCTCGGAGTGGTCCATCGGCTCAGGCATCCGGGCTTGATCCGCTGGACGCGCTCTTCTTCGCCGGGGCCTTCTTGGCCGCGCTCTTCTTCGCCGGGGCCTTCTTGGCCGCGCTCTTCTTCGCCGCGCTCTTCTTCGCCGCGCTCTTCTTCGCCGGGGCCTTCTTCGCCGACGAGGTCGCCGTGGCGGACGTCGTCCGGGCGGTCTTCTTCGCCGGGGCCTGGCGCGTCGTCGCCTTCCTCGGCGGGGCATCCTCCGCCTCGTCCGCCCCCGTCGTCTCCGGCTCCTTGCGGGCGCGCAGGGTGGCGCTCAACGCGTCGAGGTCGGCCTGCTCCTCCTCCGGCCACACGGGCTCCTGGGACGTGGCCCCACGCTCTGTCGGAACCGCGCTGGCGACGAGCAGGGTGTCTGCGAGACGCACGACGTCCAGGGTCCGGTCCAGGGTCGCCTCCGTCACCTTCAGGCCGAGATGGATCATTTCGCGTACGGGGTCCACGTCACTCCTCGTGTCGACTACCGCTCCACGCTACCGGTTGGCCATCAGCGCCCGAGCGTCCTCCCGGGTGATCCGTCCCGCGTCCACGGCGGCCCAGAGGGCGTCGAGTGCTGCCCGGACGGCGTCCATCCCCCGACCCTCGACGGTCAGGGGGCCATCGCACCGGGCACGCGCGCGTCCCCGGCAGGACCAGTCGCCGTCGCGCGCCCCGCGGGGGTACTCCTGCGTCAACGCGCGCAGGTCCTCCAGCACGTACGTCGGCCGGCACGTCGGCAACGCACCTGCGGCATCGACGGCCCCGTGCACGCCCGTGAGGACCAACGCCGTGTGCATGCCTGCCGCCTCGGCTCCCGCGATGTCGGTCTCGAGGCGATCACCGATGGCCAGCGTCCGCTGCACCCCTGCACCGACGAGGTCGGCGGCCAGGGCATACATCGGCGGATGGGGCTTCCCGACGACCAGGGGGTCCGTGTCCACCGCGGCCCGCACGGCAGCCACGAGGGAGCCGTTGCCGGGCACCGGGCCCCGTTCCGTCGGTAGGGTCAGGTCCTCGTTCGTGGCGATCCAACGGGCACCCGCCCGGATCGCCACGGCCGCAGCGCCCAGATCCGCGGCCGTGACCCCCGATCCGTACCCCTGCACGACGGCGACGACCTCCCCCTCGTCCTGCGGCGATCGCGGCTGCAGGCCGACGTCCCGCAAGCACGTCGCCACACCGGGACCACCGACCGTCAGGACAGGTGACCCGGGAGGCACGGTCTGTGCGAGCTCACGCGCAGCAGCGAAGGACGACGTGAGCACGCGGTCGTCACTCGTCCGGATGCCGTGACCGCGCAGCATCGCACCGACCTCCGAGGGGGTGCGGGAGGCGTTGTTCGTGACGAAGACCGCGGGGACCGCGAGGGAGTTCACCGAGTCGACCGCGTGCGCCAGAGCCGTTGCCCCGGCGACGACGACACCGTCCAGGTCGCTGACGACGGCCTCGTAACCATCGATGAGTCGCGTCACGCCCGCGGGTCCTGCTCCTCGACCTCCTCGACGAGGACGCCGTCGATCTCGTCGATCCGGTCGACCGCATCGGTCTCGCCGTCCTGGTCGGCCACTGCGGCCTTGCTGAACCAGTCCCGGGCGTCGTCGGTGCGCCCCACCTCGAGCAGCGCGTCCGCGTAGGCGTACCAGACACGCGCGGCCCACGGCTTCCCGGTGACCTTCTCGACCTGGCCCTGCAGGGCCAGGACTGCCGACTGCGCCTGCCCCATGTCACGTCGGATGCCGGACCCGACGATGAGCAGCTCGATCTGCTCCTCCTGACCGAGCGAGCGGGCCTCCGGTGACCCGAGGAGCTCCAGCGCCCGCTCCGGCCGCCCCAGGCCACGCTCGCAGTCGACCATCAACGGGAGCAGGTGCGAGGAACCACTCAGCCGTCGGACGGTGCGGAACTCCGTGAGGGCGCGCGCGTAGTCGCCCATGCGGTAGGCGACGAATCCGAGGGCCTCGCGGGCAGCCGGCACGCGACCTGCCCGGCGGACCGCGGTCTCGGCGTGCGCCAGAGCACCGTCCATGTCCTCGGCCTCCAGCAGCAGCGCGACCATCACCAGGTGCTGCGCGACGCCGTCGGCGTTCTCCTTGCTCAGGGTCCGCAGCTGCTGACGCACGCTGCGGTCGAGCTCGGCCCCGGTGACCTCGGAGGCAATGGCCGGTTCCGGCTTGCGCCCCTCCTTGGGCACCAGCCGCGAGCCGCCCCGGTCGTCCTCCCCCCGGCCGGCACCGGCGCGCTCGGGTCGGGCGGATCGGTTGTCCCGACGCTCGTCACGTCGTCCACCGTCACGCCCGCCACCGCGGCGGTCGTCCCGACGAGCGGAGCCGTCCCGTCCACCGGGGCGACCGCCCTGGGCGCCGCCTCGCCCGCGCCCCCCGTCTCCTCGTCGTCCGTCCCCGTGTGCGCCGCGCCTCTCGTCCACTGTTCAACCCTCTCTCTGCCACCCGGTGGCCATCTCGACCCAGACTTCCCTGCCCCGGCCGTCCATGCAAACGCCTCGGTCGCGACATGAATGCGCCCAGAACGAACGAAAGCCCCCAACGGTGTGGTTGGGGGCTTTCGTGTGAATGGTTGTCCGGCTGCGTCCTACTCTCCCACACCGTCTCCAGTGCAGTACCATCGGCGCTGAAAGGCTTAGCTTCCGGGTTCGGAATGGGACCGGGCGTTTCCCTTTCGCTGTGACAGCCGTAACTCTATGGAAATACGATTCGCAGGTTTCACCCCGGATCGGGGGTGGCTGACCGTATCTCGGGAACTGCACAGTGGACGCGAACGTTTCTTTTTTTACGCAACAAGTGTTGTGTGTGTATCAAGTCATCGGCTTATTAGTACCAGTCAGCTGCATGCATTGCTGCACTTCCACATCTGGCCTATCAACCCAGTCGTCTACTGGGAGCCTCTCGAACCGTAGTTCATGGAAACCTCATCTTGAGACATGCTTCCCGCTTAGATGCTTTCAGCGGTTATCACTCCCGAACGTAGCTAATGAGCGGTGCTCTTGGCAGAACAACTCACACACCAGAGGTTCGTCCAACCCGGTCCTCTCGTACTAGGGTCAGCCTCTCTCAAGTTTCCTACGCGCACAGCGGATAGGGACCGAACTGTCTCACGACGTTCTAAACCCAGCTCGCGTGCCGCTTTAATGGGCGAACAGCCCAACCCTTGGGAGATACTCCACCCCCAGGATGCGACGAGCCGACATCGAGGTGCCAAACCATCCCGTCGATATGGACTCTTGGGGAAGATCAGCCTGTTATCCCCGGGGTACCTTTTATCCGTTGAGCGACGGCGCTTCCACAAGCCACCGTCGGGTCACTAGTTCCGACTTTCGTCCCTGCTCGACATGTCTGTCTCGCAGTCAAGCTCCCTTGTACACTTGCACTCGCCACCTGATTGCCAACCAGGCTGAGGGAACCTTTGAGCGCCTCCGTTACTGTTTAGGAGGCAACCGCCCCAGTTAAACTACCCACCAGGCAATGTCCCTGATCCGGATCACGGACCGAGGTTAGATAACCAGAACGACCAGAGTGGTATTTCAACGATGACTCCACACACACTGGCGTGCATGCTTCAACGTCTCCCACCTATCCTACACAAGCCGTCCCGATCACCAATACCAAGCTATAGTGAAGGTCCCGGGGTCTTTCCGTCCTGCTGCGCGTAACGAGCATCTTTACTCGTAGTGCAATTTCGCCGAGTTCGTGGTTGAGACAGTGGAGAAGTCGTTACGCCATTCGTGCAGGTCGGAACTTACCCGACAAGGAATTTCGCTACCTTAGGATGGTTATAGTTACCACCGCCGTTTACTGGGGCTTAAATTCTCCGCTTCGGCCACACGTGGCCTAACAGGTCCTCTTAACCTTCCAGCACCGGGCAGGCGTCAGTCCGTATACATCGTCTTGCGACTTCGCACGGACCTGTGTTTTTAGTAAACAGTCGCTTCTCCCTGGTCTCTGCGGCCCTTTCCCCTAGCCCGTGAAGAGCTTCAGGGTCCGGGCCCCCTTCTCCCGAAGTTACGGGGGCATTTTGCCGAATTCCTTAACCACGATTCACTCGATCGCCTTGGTATTCTCTACCCAACCACCTGAGTCGGTTTGGGGTACGGGCGGCTAGAACCTCGCTAGAGGATTTTCTCGACAGCATAGGATCACCCTGCTTCCCGCTAAAGCGGTCACCATCAGGTCTCAGGCACATGAGCTGCGGATTTGCCTACAGCTCGCCCTACACCCTTGGACGTGGACAACCATCGCCACGCGGAGGCTACCTTCCTGCGTCTCCCCATCGCTTGACTACTACCAGCTCGGGTCACGCGTTCCACCCACCGGCGGGATCCGAAGATCCCTGTGGTGGGCTTCAGGCGCTTAGCATCACTGGATTCATCAGGGGCGGTTCTTCGCCGGTTCCGGAATATCAACCGGATGTCCATCGACTACGCCTGTCGGCCTCGCCTTAGGTCCCGACTTACCCAGGGCAGATTAGCTTGACCCTGGAACCCTTGGTTATTCGGCGGACGGGTTTCTCACCCGTCTTTCGCTACTCATGCCTGCATTCTCACTCGTGTGGCATCCACGACTGGATCACTCCGCCGCTTCACTCGCCACACGACGCTCCCCTACCCATCAACACGCCTGGACACCCACCCCGAAAGGAGGATGCCGAGCAGTGCGTTAATGCCACAGCTTCGGTGGTGTGCTTGAGCCCCGCTACATTGTCGGCGCGGAATCACTTGACCAGTGAGCTATTACGCACTCTTTCAAGGATGGCTGCTTCTAAGCCAACCTCCTGGTTGTCACGGCAACTCCACATCCTTTTCCACTTAGCACACGCTTAGGGACCTTAGCTGGTGATCTGGGCTGTTTCCCTCTCGACCACGGAGCTTATCCCCCGCAGTCTCACTGCCACGCTCTCACTTACCGGCATTCGGAGTTTGGCTAACGTCAGTAACCTGGTGAGGCCCATCAGCTATCCAGTAGCTCTACCTCCGGTAAGAAACACGTGACGCTGCACCTAAATGCATTTCGGGGAGAACCAGCTATCACGGAGTTTGATTGGCCTTTCACCCCTACCCACAGCTCATCCCCTCAGTTTTCAACCTAAGTGGGTTCGGTCCTCCACGACGTCTTACCGTCGCTTCAACCTGGCCATGGGTAGATCACTCCGCTTCGGGTCTAGACCCAGCGACTCATACGCCCTATTCGGACTCGCTTTCGCTACGGCTTCCCCACACGGGTTAACCTTGCCACTGAGCACTAACTCGCAGGCTCATTCTTCAAAAGGCACGCCGTCACCCCACAAGGAGGCTCCGACGGATTGTAGGCACACGGTTTCAGGATCTATTTCACTCCCCTCCCGGGGTACTTTTCACCTTTCCCTCACGGTACTTGTCCGCTATCGGTCACCAGGGAATATTTAGGCTTAGCGGGTGGTCCCGCCAGATTCACACGGGATTTCTCGAGCCCCGTGCTACTTGGGAACACTCCACGAGAGTCTGCATCATTTCGTCTACGGGGGTCGCACCCTCTGTGCCGAGCCATTCAAGACTCTTCGACTATGACGCAGATTTATCACTCCCGTCCGGGATGTCAGTCCCGAAACGAAGGTCCCACAACCCCGCACCTGCAACGCCTGACAGCTATCACACAAGTGCGGTTTGGCCTGATCCGATTTCGCTCGCCACTACTCACGGAATCACAATTGTTTTCTCTTCCTGTGGGTACTGAGATGTTTCACTTCCCCACGTTCCCTCTACCCGGCCTATATATTCAGCCGGGAGTGACTGGACTTGCCTCCAGCCGGGTTTCCCCATTCGGAAATCCTCGGATCACAGTCTGGTTATCGACTCCCCGAGGCTTATCGCAGATTCCTACGTCCTTCTTCGGTTCCTGGTGCCAAGGCATCCACCGTGCGCCCTTAAAAACTTGAGCCACAAAGATGCTCGCGTCCACTGTGTAGTTCTCAACATACGGGCAGCACCCCACCCAACTGTCGACGCTGACCACCACACCCCAAAACACAGGATGCACGTGGCAGTCCGCCGACCAGGCAGGGCCCACAACCAACACACCCACCACCACAACAGCAGCAGGCGCTTCGTTGGCCATCAGGAACAAGCTCACCGCCTGAACCCTCAGGACCCAACAACGTGTCCGACACCCACCCCGACCAGCCGCGGCGTTCCACCACACCCCCACCAAGGGGCTGCAGGTACTAGCACGCGACCCACCAGGGTCACGATGTCATGATCGATGTTCCACCCAGAGCACCCGGCTGCCGGACATCCGCCGACACAACCGGGCATGACCACCAACCACCACCAAAAGCAGTGGCCGGGGCATTGAAAGCTCCTTAGAAAGGAGGTGATCCAGCCGCACCTTCCGGTACGGCTACCTTGTTACGACTTAGTCCCAATCGCCAGTCCCACCTTCGACGGCTCCCTCCACGAGGGTTGGGCCACCGGCTTCGGGTGTTACCGACTTTCGTGACTTGACGGGCGGTGTGTACAAGGCCCGGGAACGTATTCACCGCAGCGTTGCTGATCTGCGATTACTAGCGACTCCGACTTCATGGGGTCGAGTTGCAGACCCCAATCCGAACTGAGACCGGTTTTTTGGGATTCGCTCCACCTTGCGGTTTCGCAGCCCATTGTACCGGCCATTGTAGCATGCGTGAAGCCCAAGACATAAGGGGCATGATGATTTGACGTCATCCCCACCTTCCTCCGAGTTGACCCCGGCAGTCTTCCATGAGTCCCCACCATTACGTGCTGGCAACATAGAACGAGGGTTGCGCTCGTTGCGGGACTTAACCCAACATCTCACGACACGAGCTGACGACAACCATGCACCACCTGTATACCGACCAAAAAGGGGCACCCATCTCTGGGTGTTACCGGTATATGTCAAGCCTTGGTAAGGTTCTTCGCGTTGCATCGAATTAATCCGCATGCTCCGCCGCTTGTGCGGGCCCCCGTCAATTCCTTTGAGTTTTAGCCTTGCGGCCGTACTCCCCAGGCGGGGCGCTTAATGCGTTAGCTGCGGCACGGAACTCGTGGAATGAGTCCCACACCTAGCGCCCAACGTTTACGGCATGGACTACCAGGGTATCTAATCCTGTTCGCTCCCCATGCTTTCGCTTCTCAGCGTCAGTAGTGGCCCAGAGACCTGCCTTCGCCATCGGTGTTCCTCCTGATATCTGCGCATTTCACCGCTACACCAGGAATTCCAGTCTCCCCTACCACACTCTAGTCTGCCCGTACCCACTGCAAGTCCGAGGTTGAGCCTCGGATTTTCACAGCAGACGCGACAAACCGCCTACAAGCCCTTTACGCCCAATAATTCCGGACAACGCTCGCACCCTACGTATTACCGCGGCTGCTGGCACGTAGTTAGCCGGTGCTTCTTCTGCAGGTACCGTCACTTTCGCTTCTTCCCTGCTGAAAGAGGTTTACAACCCGAAGGCCGTCATCCCTCACGCGGCGTCGCTGCATCAGGCTTTCGCCCATTGTGCAATATTCCCCACTGCTGCCTCCCGTAGGAGTCTGGGCCGTGTCTCAGTCCCAGTGTGGCCGGTCGCCCTCTCAGGCCGGCTACCCGTCGTCGCCTTGGTGAGCCATTACCTCACCAACAAGCTGATAGGCCGCGAGCCCATCCCAGACCGAAAAACTTTCCAGACCATGCCCATGCGGACTGATCTCATATCCAGTATTAGACGCCGTTTCCAGCGCTTATTCCGGAGTCTGGGGCAGGTTGCTCACGTGTTACTCACCCGTTCGCCACTGATCCACCCCAAGCAAGCTTGGAGCTTCACCGTTCGACTTGCATGTGTTAAGCACGCCGCCAGCGTTCGTCCTGAGCCAGGATCAAACTCTCCGTTGATGATAAAAACCCCCACCCCCAGGCAAAACCCAGGAGCAGAAGCCAATCAATAACCCAACAAAGGGCCTAAAATCCCGGCTGAGCAAGAACAACTAGCAAAAACTGCTACTTGTCTCAATCAACCAAAAGAAAATGCTCCCCAACCAAACCAACCCACACCACACGGCACAGGCCAGATCAGCCAAGGAACGAGGTATTGGCATCGATCATTTGACACGCTGTTGAGTTCTCAAGATTCACACGCACACCCCACACAACCCACCAACCGGCGACCTGCACAAGGGGCAACTTCTCCATCTTACTGTGTGTCGCTGCAGTGTCAACTTGGCTGCTCTCGATCCTGATCGGAGGAGACCAGCAGATTGGCGTCTGCGGCGACTTCCCACCTTAGCAGTCCGACTGCCTCGGCTCCAACTCGGTTGTGCTGCGCACCTGGGTGCTCACGATCCGTGTCGGATGGGGATCAACTCGGCGGGACCGGCCTACTTGGTGCGACCCTGCAAGGGCCACCACTTGGTGTCCGTTCCTCCCTCTCGGGCTGACAGATGAAACATTAGATCACCGTTCGGCGCTGCGCCAAATCGGCGCTGGGGCAAGCGCTTTCGGCCGTCAGCTGAGGCGCGCGGCGGCCAGGTTCTTGCGGCCGCGACGCACGACGGCCACGCGGCTGTGGAGGTAGTCCCCCGGACCGAGCAGGTAGCCCTCGTCCCCCACCTTGTGGCCGTTGATCGAGACGGCTCCGTCACCGATGGCCCGGCGTGCAGCCTTCTTCGACTCCACCAGGCCGGTGGCCACGAGGACGTCCAGGAGTCCGGTCCCCGCCGGCACATCCGCCCCGGGGAGCTCACTCGTCGCGTCGACGAGCGTCTGCTCGTCCAGGGCGCGAACGTCACCCTTGCCGAAGAGGGCCTCGGACGCCGCCTGGACCGAGGCCGTGGCCTGCTCCCCGTGGACGAGCGTGGTCATGTCCGCGGCCAGGGTGCGCTGGGCCGCTCGCCGCCAGGGCTCGTCTGCGACGAGGCGCTCGAGCTCGGCGACCTCCTCACGTGTGCGGTCCGTGAAGACCTTGAGGAGCTTGACCACCGAGGCGTCCTCGACGTTGACCCAGTACTGGTAGAACGCGTACGGACTCGTCATCTGCGCATCGAGCCAGACCGCGTTGCCCTCGGACTTGCCGAACTTGTTCCCGTGGGCGTCGGTGATCAACGGAGTCGTCAGCAGGTGGACCGACTCCCCCTCGGCGCGGTGGATGAGGTCCGACCCGGCCGTGAGGTTGCCCCACTGGTCCTGACCGCCCGTCTGCAGCGTGCACCCGTACTCACGGAAGAG
Source organism: Janibacter sp. DB-40 (assembly GCF_029510815.1). Classification (NCBI taxonomy): domain Bacteria; kingdom Bacillati; phylum Actinomycetota; class Actinomycetes; order Micrococcales; family Intrasporangiaceae; genus Janibacter; species Janibacter sp. DB-40. Next base: position 1,928,287 of record NZ_CP120360.1, read on the forward strand.
CTGCAGGAAGTCGAGCCCCTGCAGGATCTGGTAGCTGAACTCGGTGTAGGAGATGCCCTCGTCGCTGTTCAGGCGTGCGGCCACTGCCTCCTTGCGCACCATCTGGTTGACACGGAAGTGCTTGCCGACGTCCCGGAGGAAGTCCAGCGCCGACATCGGTGCGGTCCAGTCGAGGTTGTTCACCGTGATCGCGGCGTTGGTCCCGTCGAAGTCGAGGAAGGGCCGGACCTGTTCCTGGATCCGGGTCACCCACTCAGCGGTCTGCTCCTTGGTCTTCAGCACCCGCTCCGCCGTCGGACGCGGGTCGCCGATGAGTCCGGTCGAGCCACCGACGAGGCAGATGACGCGGTGGCCGGCCCGCTGCAGGTGACGCAGCACGATCAGCTGGACCAGGTTGCCGAAGTGCAGCGACGGTGCCGTGGGGTCGAACCCGCAGTACAGGGTGATCGGTCCGTCGGCGAGCGCCTGTCGCAAGGCGGCCTCGTCCGTGGTCTGGGCCACCAGTCCACGCCACTGCAGCTCGTCGAGGATGTCGGTCACGGTGGTCTCGATCCTTCCCGGAGGGTTCGGGCGCCCTGCTGGCCGTCCGGGGACAGCCTGCCATGCACGATCTCCCCGTCGTGGAGGGGCACCGATCCGGCATGTGGAACGGGGGGTGACGTCAGCGCGTCCGTGTGGGCTAAGGTATGCCTTGCCTCACCAATGAAGGGAGATCCTCGTGATCGTGTGCAACTGCGCCGTCGTCGGCGACAAGCAGATCGCTGCCGCGGCGGCCGACGGCGCGAGCACTCTCTCCCAGGTGTGCGCCAGCACCGGAGCGGGCCGCGATTGCGGCGCGTGTGTCTTCTCCGTTCGACGCATTCTCTGCGACACTGTGGGTGCCGAGGGTCCGCAGGACTCTTTCCCCACCGTCGCGGAGGTCGAACGTGCAGCCAGTTGACCCGAGGGTCGTCACCCTCCTGAACGAGGCGCTCACCATCGAGCTGACCGTCGTCAACGGTTACTTCCTCAACGCGCGCATGCTCGACAACTGGGGCCTCCCGCGCCTCGGGAAGGTCTTCTACGACCTGTCGATCGGCGAGATGAAGGACGCGGACGAGCTCATCGAGCGCATCCTGATGTTCGACGGGCACCCCAACGTGCAGAAGCTGAACAACATCCAGGTCGGCGAGAACGCCGTCGAGATGCTGGAGCTGGCCCTGGCCAGCGAGGTGCACGCGGTCAAGACCTTCAACGCCGCAGCCCACGAGTGCCACGGGTTCGGGGACCACGCCACGGCCAACGTCTTCGAGGAGATGGCCCGCGACGAGGAGGCCCACGCCGACTGGTTCGAGGCGCAGCTCGACGCCTGCACGCGCGTCGGCATGGAGAACTACCTCGCCCAGCAGGTCGACGTCTCCGTCAATCCCGCCTGACCCTGCGGGGTCGGCCCGGGCGGTACGCCGAGACCGTCGGTTCACCGTCGATCCAGTACCGCCAGGGATAGACCGCACCATCGCCCCCGGGGCCGGACACCCCGACCCGCGGGCCGGTGCGCACCCGTGCGTCCGGCACGGGTTCCGGCGGTGCGTACAGGGCGAAGGGGGATCCCCGCCCGGTCAACGCCGCCCCGTCGTCCTCGCCGCCGATCGCCATGGCCTTGGTGAGGCGCCCCGGCCCGCGGGCGAGGTCCCGGTCCGGGACCCCCGGCCGACGGTCGGGCATGAGCCCTTCCCCCGACACGACCTCGCCGGCGCGCACGAGGACGGCGGCGCACTCCCCCGTCGTCCCGCAGACGATGTTGCAGCACCAGTGGATGCCGTAGCTGCGGTAGACGTACAGGTGGCCCGGCGGGCCGAACATCACCCGGGTGCGCGGGGTCATGCCCCGGTACCCGTGCGAGCCCGGGTCCACCTCGCCGTGATACGCCTCGACCTCGGTCAGGCGCAGGGTCACCCCGCGACCGACCAGGTGCGTGCCCAGCAGCGACCGGGCGACCTCGAGCGGGTCCCGTCCGAGGTCGCGGACGGTCAGGCGCCGGCCACGCGGGGGTGCGATCAGCGGGCCCCGATCCGCGTGGCGGCCCAGGCGCCGAGCTCCTCGACCTGCGCCCGCGCAGTCCCGATCTGGTCCCGGACGCGATCGGGCGCGGTGCCGCCCTTCGCATCGCGGGAGGCCAGGGACCCGGCGACCGAGAGGACCTCGCGCACTCCGGGTGTCAGGTGCTCGCTGATCCGGGAGAGGTCCTCGTCAGTGAGGTCCCACAGCTCGATCTGGCGGTCCTCGCACTCCCGCACGCAGGATCCGGCGACCTCGTGCGCGATCCGGAAGGGCACGCCCTGACGCACGAGCCACTCCGCGATGTCGGTTGCGAGCGAGAATCCCTGCGGCGCGAGGGCGGCCATCCGATCACCGTGGTAGGTCAGCGTCGCGACCATCCCGGAGAAGGCCGGCAGCAGCAGCTCGAGGGTGTCGACCGCGTCGAAGACCGGCTCCTTGTCCTCCTGCAGGTCGCGGTTGTAGGCGAGCGGCAACGCCTTGAGCGTCGTCATGAGCCCGGCGAGGTCTCCGACGAGTCGCCCCGCCTTGCCGCGGGCGAGCTCGGCCACGTCGGGGTTCTTCTTCTGCGGCATGATGCTCGACCCGGTCGAGAAGGCGTCGTCGAGGGTGATGAAGGAGAACTCCTTCGTGGCCCAGAGGATGACCTCCTCGGCCAGCCGCGAGACGTCCACGGCGGACATCGCCGCGACGAAGCAGAACTCGGCGACGAAGTCGCGGGACGCGGTCCCGTCGATGGAGTTCTCGACGGCTCCGGAGAAGCCGAGGTCGCTCGCGACCGCCTCCGGGTCGAGCCCGAGCGAGGATCCCGCCAGTGCGCCGGAACCGTACGGGCTCAGCGAGGTGCGGCGATCCCAGTCGACGAGACGCTCGACGTCCCGCAGCAGCGCCCAGGCGTGGGCGAGCAGGTGGTGGCTGAGCAGGACCGGCTGGGCGTGCTGCAGATGGGTGCGCCCGGGCATCGGGACGTCGATGTGCGCCTCTGCCTGCTCGACGAGTGCGTTCACGACCTCCAGCAGCAGCCCGGCCACGATGCGCGCGTGGTCGCGCAGGTACATGCGGAAGAGGGTGGCCACCTGGTCGTTGCGGGATCGCCCGGCTCGCAGGCGCCCGCCGACGTCGGGGCCGACCCGCTCGATGAGCCCGCGCTCCAGGGCGGTGTGGACGTCCTCGTCGTCCTGGGCGGGGACGAAGGCGCCCGTCTCGACGTCCTCGGCCAACCGGGCCAGCCCCTGGAGCATCGCCGAGAGGTTCGCCTCGTCGAGGAGGCCGGCGGAGTGCAGCACCCGGGCGTGCGCCCGCGAGCCGGCGATGTCGTACGGCGCCAGTCGCCAGTCGAAGTGGGTCGACTTGCTCAGGGCCGCCAGGGCGTCGCTCGGACCGCCGGCGAAGCGGCCGCCCCACAGGCTGACCCGCTCCTCTCCGGGTGCGGTCGGTGCGGGCCGGCCCGGGCGGCCGGCGCTCTCTCCGGTCACGGTGTCTCCTGGATGTCGGGGGTGGTCTGGGCCAGGCCCAGCAGTCGGGCGGTGAGGGCCTCGCCCTCCTCGGGCGAACCGGTGATGACCATGATCGTGTCATCCCCGGCGATGGTGCCGAGCACCTCGGGCCAGCGTGCGTGGTCGACGGCGGCCGCGAGGTAGTTCGCGGCGCCCGGAGGGGTGCGTACGACGACGAGCTGCGCGCTGCTGCGGGCGGTGACGAGCAGCTCCTCGCACAGGCGTCGCAGCCGGTCGTCGATCTCGACGCGGCCGACGGCCGCACGAGGGGTGCGGTCACCCCCTTCGCCGGGAAGGGCGTAGACGAGGTCACGCCCGATGCGCACCTTCTCGGCGCGCAGCTCGAGCAGGTCGCGCGACAGCGTCGCCTGGGTGACCTCGATGCCGTCGGCGCTGAGCAGGGCCAGCAGCTCGGTCTGGCTGCGCACGGCGTGCTCACGCAGCAGCTCGGCGATGCGCGCCTGTCGCCCGGGCCGGGTCGCGGGGATCATGACGAGGCGGTCAGGAGGAAGGTCAGCAGGGCCTTCTGCGCGTGCAGGCGGTTCTCCGCCTCGTCCCAGACGACCGACTGGCCACCGTCGATGACCTCGGCCTCGATCTCCAGCCCGCGGTAGGCCGGGAGGCAGTGCAGGACGATCGCGTCGGGGGCGGCGTGCGCGAGCAGCTCCCGGGTGACGGCGAAGGGGGTGAAGGGCGAGGTCTCGCCGGTACGGCCTCCCTTCTCATCCTCCATGCCCATGGACACCCACGTGTCGGTGGCGACGACGTCGGCCCCGGTCACTGCGCCCACCGGGTCGTCGGTGACGAGGACGGAGCCGCCCTGCTCGGCGGCGATCGCCTGCGCCCGGGCGAGGACGTCGGCGGTCGGCTGGTGGGTCGCCGGGGTGCCGATGCGCACGTGCATGCCGGCCATCGCGCAGGAGAGCAGGTACGAGTGCGCCATGTTGTTGGCACCGTCCCCGACGTAGGCGAGGGTGCGGCCGGCGGTGCCGCCCTTGTGCTCCCGGATCGTCAGCAGGTCGGCGAGCAGCTGGCACGGGTGGTAGTCGTCGGTGAGGGCGTTGATCACCGGGACCTCGACGTGGGCGGCGAGCTCCTCGAGACGGTCCTGGCCGTGGGTGCGCCAGACGATCGCACTGACCTGGCGGCCGATGACCCGGGCCACGTCCGCGATGGACTCACGGGTGCCGATCTGGGCGAGGCTGCCGTCGACCGACATCGGGTAGCCCCCCAGCTCCGCCACGCCGGTGGCGAAGGAGAGCTGGGTGCGCAGCGTGGGCTTGTCGAAGATGACGGCGACCGCCCGGGGGCCGGCCAGGGGCTGCTCCGCGTGGCGCTCGGCCTTCAGGCGCGCGGCCAGGTCGAGGACGTGTGCCTGCTCGGCGGGCGTGAGGTCGTCGTCGGCGAGCATGTGGCGGGCGGTCATGGGGTCTCCGGGGTGGGCTGGGTGGCTGCGTCGAGGATCGCCGGGAGGGCGTCGACGAAGGTCGCGAGCTGGTCGGTGGTGATGATCAGGGGTGGGGCGAGGCGCAGTGCGTCGGGCGCCACCGGGTTGACGATGAACCCGTGGGAGCGCGCCGTGGCCGCGACGGCCGGTGCGATCGGCTCCGTGAGCCGGATCGCCCGCAGCAGCCCCGCTCCGCGCACCCCCGCGACCAGCGGGTGGTCGAGCGCGGCGACCCGGTCGACAAGGAACTGGCCTGCCTGCGCGGCGTGCTCGATGAGCCCCTCCGACTCGATGGTCGCGATGACTGCGAGCGCGGCGCTGCAGGCCAGGGGGTTGCCACCGAAGGTGGAGCCGTGCTGGCCGGCCGTGAGCAGCCCGGTGACCTCGGGCCCGAAGGTGACCAGACCGCCGATCGGCACGCCACCCCCCAGACCCTTGGCCACCGCGATGGCGTCCGGGACGACGCCCTCGAGCTGGTGGGCGAACCAGGCGCCCGTGCGGGCGATGCCGGTCTGGATCTCGTCGAGGACGAGCAGGGCGCCCGCCTCCCGCGTGATCTCCCGGGCCGCGGCGAGGTAGCCGGCCGGGGTCGGCACCACACCGGCCTCGCCCTGGATCGGCTCGAGAAGGACCATCGCGGTGTCCGGCCCGACGGCGGCGCGCAGCGCGTCGACGTCCCCCGCAGGGACGTGGGTGACGCCGGGCAGGAGCGGCTCGAAGGGCTCGCGGTAGGCCGCCTTGTGGGTCAGGGTCACGGCGCCGGTGGTGCGTCCGTGGAAGGCCCCACTCGCGGCGACGATGCCCGTGCGACCGGTGCGGCGGGAGAGCTTGATCGCGGTCTCGATGGCCTCGGACCCGCTGTTGGCGAAGAAGACGCCGGAGCCCTCGGGCGCCTCGGCGATCCGCAGCAGCGCCTCGGCCGCCTCGACCTGCGCGGGCGTGGTGAAGAAGTTGCTCACGTGCAGCGCGGTCCGGGCCTGCATCGAGACCGCGGTGACGAGGGCGGGGTGGCCGTGGCCCAGGGCGTTGACGGCGATGCCCCCGAGCAGGTCGAGGTAGCGGTTGCCGTCGACGTCCCAGACGTACGCGCCGTCCCCGTGGGAGAGGACGAGCCCGGGGACGCCGAAGACGCCGATGTGGCTGGCGCGGTAGCGCTCGAGGAGGGCCTGCTGGTCCGTGGAGACGGTGGTCATGAGGGGTTGCCCTCTCCTTCTGCGTCGTCGTCCGGTTCGCCGGCGGCCCCGGTGTCCCCCTCGTCGGGCAGGATCATCGTCCCGAAGCCCTCGGAGGTGAAGATCTCGAGCAGCATGGAGTGCGGCTGGCGTCCGTCGACGACGTGCGCCTGCGGGACCCCCTTGGTCACGGCCCTGATGCACGCCTCGAGCTTGGGGATCATCCCCGTGTCGACCCGGTCGAGCAGGGCACGGGCACCGGAGACGGACAGGTGCGACAGCAGCGAGTCCCGGTCGGGCCAGTCGGCGTAGATGCCCTCCACGTCGGTGAGGACCACGAGCTTCTGGGCGCGCAGGGCGACGGCCAGCGCGGAGGCCGCGGTGTCGGCGTTGACGTTGAGCACCTGGCCGTCGACGTCGAGGTCCGGCGCGATCGTGGAGACGACGGGGATGCGGCCGGCGTCGAGGATGTCGAGGACCGCGGCCGGGTCGACCGACTCGACGTCACCGACGAGTCCGATGTCGACGCTCTCCCCGTCGACCTCCAACCGGCGGCGGCGACCGCCGAAGAGCCCGGCGTCCTCGCCCGACATGCCGACGGCGACGGGGCCGTGCTGGTTGAGCAGGCCGACGAGCTCGCGGCCGACCTGGCCGGTGAGCACCATCCGCACGACGTCCATGACCTCGGGGGTGGTGACGCGCAGGCCGCCCTTGAACTCGCTCGCCAGACCGAGACGGTCGAGCATCGCCTGGATCTGGGGACCGCCGCCGTGGACCACGACCGGGCGCAGGCCCGCGTAGCGCAGGAAGACGATGTCCTGGGCGAAGGCGGCCTTGAGCTCGTCGTCGGTCATGGCGTTGCCGCCGTACTTGATCACGACGAGCGCACCGCGGAACTGCTCGAGCCAGGGCAGGGCCTCGACGAGTGTCGTCGCCTTGCTCCGGGCCACGCGCAGCGCCGCGGCGTCGATCGCGCCGCGCAGGGTGGTGTCCGAGTGCATGGTGGTGGTCTTCCTCGTGCGTCGGGCGGAGTGCGTCAGGTGGAGTAGGCGGAGTTCTCGTGCACGTAGTCGTGGGTGAGGTCGTTGGTCCAGACGGTGACCTCCTCGACCCCGGCGTGCAGGTCGACCTCGACGCGCACCTCGCGCGGCTCGAGGTCGACGCGCGAGCGGTCCTCACCGACCCCGCCGGCACGGCACACCTGCACGTCGTTGATGGACACGTCCAGCCGCTGGGGCTCGAAGGTCGCCTGCGTCGTGCCCACGGCGGCGAGCACCCGACCCCAGTTGGGGTCCTGTCCGAAGATGGCGCACTTGAAGAGGGTGTTGCGGGCGATGCTGCGGGCCACCTCGAGGCCGTCGTCCTCCGAGGCCGCGCCCCGGACCACGATCTCGATGTCGTGGTGGGCGCCCTCGGCGTCACCGATGAGCTGACGGGCCATGTCGGCGCACACCTCCCGGACCGCTTCCGTGAGATCGGCCCGATCGACGGCGACGCCCGAGGCCCCGGAGGCCATCGCGAGCACGGTGTCGTTGGTGGACATGCAGCCGTCGGAGTCGATCCGGTCGAAGGTGGTGCGTGTCGCCTCCCGAAGGGCGGCGTCGAGGTCGGCGGCGCTGGTCACGGCGTCGGTCGTGACGACGACGAGCATCGTGGCGAGCGCCGGGGCGAGCATGCCGGCCCCCTTCGCCATCCCGCCGACGCTCCACCCGTCCCGGGTCGCCGTCGCGGTCTTGGCGACCGTGTCGGTGGTCATGATCGCCTCGGCAGCGGCTGCTCCCCCGTCGTCGGCGAGGGCGCCGGCTGCGACGGTGACCCCCGCGGTGAGCGTGTCCATCGGGAGGAGCTCGCCGATGAGGCCGGTGCTGCACACGACGACGTCGCCGGCGGAGACGTCGAGCGCGGTGGCCGTGTGCTCTGCGGTGGCGTGGGTGTCGGCGAAGCCCTGCGCGCCGGTGCACGCGTTGGCGCCGCCCGAGTTGAGGACGACGGCGTCGGCACGACCGTCCGCGACGACCTGGCGCGACCACGTCACCGGGGCAGCCTCGACGCGGTTGGTCGTGAAGACCGCTGCTGCGTGACGGTCGGGCCCGTCGTTGACGACGAGCGCCACGTCCGGGCGCCCGCTCGGCTTGAGGCCGGCGGTCACGCCCGAGGCGCGGAAACCGGCGGGGGTCGTCGTGCTCACGGAGCCACTCCCGTCATCGGCAGGCCGGTCGTCTCGGGGTATCCGAGTGCGAGGTTCATCGACTGGACCGCGGCACCCGCGGTCCCCTTGGTCAGGTTGTCCTCCGCCGCGACGGCGATGACCCGTCCGCTGCGCTCGTCGAGGGTGACCTGGACGTGCACGAGGTTGGACCCGAGCACGCTCCCGGTGTGCGGCCACCGCCCCTCGGGCAGGAGGTGGACGAAGGGCTCGTCGGCGTAGGCCTGCTCCCACGCCGTGCGCACGGCGGCGGCGTCGACACCGTCCGTGGCGCGGGCGGTCGCCGTCGCGAGGATGCCCCGGGGCATCGGGGCGAGGGTCGGGGTGAAGGAGACGCTGGCAGCCCGTCCTGCCGCCCGGGTGAAGTTGCGCTCGATCTCGGGCGTGTGCCGGTGCACCCCACCGACCCCGTAGGGGCTCATCGCGCCCATGACCTCGGCGCCGATGAGGTGCGGCTTGGTCGAGCGGCCGGCGCCGGAGCTGCCGGAGGCGGCGACGACCACGATGTCCTCCGGCTCGATGACGCCGGCGGCCAGCCCGGGAGCGAGCGCGAGGCTGATCGCCGTCGGGTAGCACCCGGGCACGGCGATGCGCCGGGCCCCGACCAGGTCCGCGCGGTGCTTGGCCCCGCCCCCGCGCACGAGCTCGGGGAGGCCGTAGGGCCAGGTGCCGGCGAAGGGGGTGTCGTAGTAGTCCGTCCAGTCCTGCTCGTCGTCGAGACGGAAGTCCGCCCCGCAGTCGATGATCGTCACCTCCGGCGGGAGCTGCTCCGCGATGGCCGCCGAGTGGCCGTGCGGGAGGGCGAGGAAGACGACGTCGTGCCCGGCGAGGACCTCGGCGCCCGTGGGCTGCAGCACGCGGTCGGCGACCGGCTGCAGGTGGGGCGCCAGGTCACCGAAGCGGGTGCCGGCGTTGCCGGAGGCGGTGAGTGCGCCGACCTCGACCTCGGGATGGTTCAGGAGGAGACGGACGATCTCGGCGCCGGCGTAACCACTGGCCCCGGCGACGGCTGCGGTGATCATGATGAATGACTATACGTACGCATGGCGTGTCATGCAATCAGCCGAGCGGGTCGTCCGCGCCGTAGGGGAACAACCCCACGGTCCGGGCCTGCGGCTGCAGCGTCGGGGCCGCCGCCTCCAGCGCCGCGACGGTGTCCTCGCCGGCCCGGACCATGCGGCCGGAGAAGGCATCCAGACGCCCCTCCACCAGCGCGAGGAAGAGCTCGACCACCTCGCCCGGGTCGGTCCACTCCGTCCGCTCGTCGTGCCGCGGCATCGAGCGGGTCATGTCCGTGCGCACGATGCCGGGAGCCAGGTCGAAGACGTGGACCCCGCGGCCCTGCGCGGACAGGTGCGCGGCACCGGTGATCCGGCCGAGTGCGGACTTGGAGACGTTGTACGCCGAGGCGACCTCGCTCGGCTGGGTGCCCGAGCCGGAGTTGATGTTGATGATCCGCCCGGCCCCGCGGTCGAGCATGTGCGGGAGCACCGCACGGGTGAGCAGGTAGGGGCCGCGGACGTTGACCTCGATCGTGCGCCACCAGTCGTCGGGGTCGGACTCCTCGAGCGACACCTCGCTGTCCACGACGCCGGCGTTGTTGACGAGCAGGTCGATCCGCCCGTGGCGGCCCAGCACGTCCTCGATCCAGCGCCGGACGGACGCCGCATCGGTGACGTCGGCGACGGCACTCGAGCCGCGCTCGACGCGCCAGCCGGCCTCCTCGAGGGCGTCGGCGAGGAACCCGCCGATCCCCCGTGAGGCCCCCGTGACGACGGCGACCCCGGTCATCGCTGCTGTGCCCCCGCCGCCGAGGCGGCGGCCGCCACGGCCGTGTCCCGGAGGCGGCTGACCTCCTCGGTCCTCAGCGTGCGGTCGGCGCGGAAGGTCAGCCGGTAGGCGAGCGACTTGCGCCCCTCGCCCACCTGCTCACCGCGGTAGACGTCGAAGAGGGTGAGCGTCTCCAGCGCCCCACCGGCACCGGAGCGCAGGGCGGCCTCGACCGTGCGGGCCGGCACGGCCTCGTCGACGACGAGGGCGACATCGGTGTTGGCCACCGGGTAGGTCGACAGCTGCTCCGGCCGCACCGGCTCCCCCGATGCCCCGATGAGCACGTCGAGATCGATCTCCGCCGCGACCGTGCGCTCGGGCAGGTCCAGCCGGCCGACCACCTTGGGGTGCAGCTCGCCGGCATGACCGACGACGGTCCCGTCCGGCAGGGACAGCGCGACGCAGCGTCCCGGGTGGAAGGGCGCCCGGGTGGCCGCCTCGACCTGCAGGTCGAGGCCGAGGGAGCTCCCGACGATGCGGGCCCAGCCCACGACGTCACCCGCGTCGACCGCTCGCGCCGGTCCCCACGGCCCGGCCGGGACGGCATGGCCGGCCGCGGCGATGGCGACGTGCCGGGGTTGGCGGGGAACCCCCTTCGTGATCCGCTCGAGGTCCTCCGCGGAGGGCAGCACACCACCCGGGGGCAACGGGAGGGGCGTCACCCCGCTCGCCGTGACGAGACCGAGCTCGTAGAGGGCGACGTCGCGGTGACCACGCGAGACGTTGCGCCGCAGGGTGTCCAGCAGCGTGTCCAGGACGGAGGTGCGCATCAACGGCGCCTCCTCCTGCAGCGGGTTGGCCAGCCGGACGGTCTCCCGGCGGGGGTCGTCGGCCGTATAGCCGAGGTCGTCGTGGCGCTCGGCAGCCGTGAAGGGGTAGGAGAGCACCTCGACCAGGCCGCTGCCGGCGAGCGAGCGCGCGACGACCCGGCGGGCCCGCTGCTCGTGGGTCAGGCCGCGCCCGGCGCTCGCCCGGGGGACGACGGACGGGATCTGGTCGTAGCCCCGGACGCGGGCGACCTCCTCCACGAGGTCCGGCCCGTCGACGAGATCGGGGCGCCAGGTCGGCGGCCTGACGGTGAGGGCCTCCCCCGCGTCGGTGACGGTGCAGCCGATCGCGGTGAGCGTCGCGACCACCTCCTCGCGGGGGTGGTCCAGACCGATGTAGCGCGTGGGCAGGTGCGGGTCGATGGTGATGGTCGCCGGGACGATCGGGGTGCCGACGTCCGTCACGGTCGTGTCCGCGGTACCGCCGCCGTGCTCGACGAGCAGGTCGACGGCCAGCTGCGCGGCTGCCGCCGTCACCGCGGGGTCGACCCCTCTCTCGAAGCGCTTGGACGCCTCGGTGGCCAGGCGGTGGCGACGGGCCGAGCGCGCGACGGTGACGGGGTCGAAGTGCGCGGACTCGATCAGCACGTCGGTCGTGGCCGCGGAGACCTCGCTCGTCTCCCCACCCATGACACCGGCGATGGCCAGGGGAGTGCTCCCCCCGTCGGTGATGAGCAGGTCCTCGGGGGCGAGGGTGCGCTCGACGTCGTCGAGGGTCGTCAGCCTCTCGCCGGGCCGTGCCCGGCGGACCTCGATCGCCCCGGAGAGGGTGTCGAGGTCGAAGGCGTGCAGCGGCTGGCCGAGCAACATCATCACGTAGTTGGTCACGTCGACGGCCAGGGAGATCGGGCGCATGCCGACCTCGGTGAGCCGGCGGCGCATCCACTCCGGTGAGGCGGCGGTCGCGTCGATGCCGCGGACGGTGCGGGCCACGTACCGGTCACACCCGTCCCTGCCGTCGATCGGGGCGTCGTCGGCCAGGCGTACCTCGTACCCGGAACCGCTCGCCTCGGCGACGGTGACGTCGGCCGGGTCGTGGAAGGCGACCCCGGCGGAGAGGGCGTACTCACGGGCGATCCCGCGCATGGAGAAGCAGTAGCCGCGGTCCGGGGTGACGTTGACCTCGACGGTCTCGGCGTCCAGGCCCAGGACCGGGATGAGGTCGTCACCGGGCACCAGCCCGGCGAGGACGTCCGGCCGGTCGGCCAGGTGCTCGGTGAGGACGATGATGCCGTCGTGGTCCTCCCCGAGACCGAGCTCGAGGAGGGAGCAGATCATGCCGGCGCTGACGTGTCCGTATGTCTTGCGCGCGGAGATCTCGAAGTTGCCCGGCAGGACACCCCCGGGCAGGATCACCGCGACGAGGTCGCCGGCGTCGAAGTTGTGCGCGCCGCAGACGATCCCCTGGGGCTCACCCGTGCCATTTGCGGAGCCCACGTCAACCTGACACCAGTTGATCGTCTTGCCGTTCTTCTGCTCCTCGGGCAGGCGCTCGAGGACGCGGCCGACCACGAGCGGTCCGGTGACCCCGCCGCCGTGGATCTCCTCCTCCTCGAGGCCGACGCGCACGAGGGTGGCGGCGACGTCCGCCCCCTTCGCCTCCGGCTCGACCTCGGTCAGCTCACGCAGCCACTCGATGGGGGCCCGCATCAGATCTCCATCCCGAACGCGGCCGAGAAGCGCACGTCACCCTCGATGATGTCCCGCATGTCGGCGACGCCGTGACGCAGCATGAGCGAGCGCTCGATGCCCAGGCCGAAGGCGAAACCGGTGTACTCGTCCGGGTCGATGCCGCCCGCCGCGAGGACGCGGCGGTTGACCATGCCCGAGCCGCCCATCTCGATCCATCCGGTGCCTCCGCAGGTGCGGCAGCCGGAGTCCGCACCCAGGCACACCCAGCAGCGGCAGTCGATCTCGGCGCTCGGCTCGGTGAAGGGGAAGAAGTTCGGTCGCAGCCGGGTCTCGACCTCCTCGCCGAAGAGACCCCGGACGAAGGTGTCGAGCGCGCCGCGCAGGTGCGCCATCGTGACGCCCCTGTCGACGACGAGGCCCTCGAACTGGTGGAAGACCGGCGTGTGCGTCGCGTCGAGGTCGTCGGTGCGGAAGACCTTGCCCGGGCACAGCACGTAGATCGGCGGTTCGCGGTCGAGCATCGTGCGGATCTGCACCGGCGAGGTGTGCGTGCGCAGGATGACCCCGGCGTCCGGGGGCTCGACGAAGAAGGTGTCCTGCTCACCGCGAGCCGGGTGGTCCGGGCCGATGTTGAGCGCGTCGAAGGTCAGCCACTCGGACTCGATCTCGGGGCCCTCGGCGATCTCCCAGCCCATGCCGACGAAGATGTCCTCGACGCGCTCGGTCACCAGGCTGATCGGGTGCCGCGCGCCCAGTCGCGGGTGCGGTCGCAGGACGGTCAGGTCCTGCGTCTCCTCGACGAGGATCCGCTCCTCGCGCTGCTCCTCCAGCTCGGCCTGCCGGCCCGCGAAGGCCTGCTTGACCCTGCCCCGGGCCTGCCCGACGCGCTTGCCGGCGTCGGCCTTCGCGCTCGGCGGCAGTGCGCCGATCTCGCGGTTGGCGAGCGCGAGCGGGGACTTGTCCCCTTGGTGCGCCGCGCGCACCTGCTTCAGCTCGTCGAGGGTCGCGGCGCCCGCAGCGGCATCGAGAGCGGCCTGGACGGCCTCCTCGATCACCTGCGGATCGAGCGCGGCGACCTCGACCGGGTCGTAGTTCGTGTTGGGTCCTGACACGAGGCCCGAGTCTACGGTGAGCCCTGCCCGTGGGTCCCGGGGGCTTGGACTCGGCCCACGTCGTGGACGGTCAGACGCTCGCGCGGCACCAACGGCCCCTGCAGCAGCGTCCTGAGCAGGCGCGCACGCCGGTAACGCCGATAGGGCACGGCGCCCGACTCGTAGAGCTGGTGGAGGCGCCCGTCGACGATGACCGAGCCCTCCGCCATCGGGGGCAGCGCGGTGTCCCGGCCGTTCTGCGCCGTCCAACCCCGGTCCGCGTCGAGGTCCGCCGCCGCCACCCGGGTGAGGACCGAGGGCCGTGCCCGTCCCCAGCTGCGGGAGAAGTACGCGGTCCCGTCCTCCGCGAAGGCCACCCCCTGGGTCCGCGGCGGCACCGTGAAGACCGCACCGGTCTCGACCGGGGTCCCGTCCGCGTCGAGGTCGTAGCGGTACATCCGCTCGGGGCGCTCGCGCCGGAACCTCGCCACGTAGAGCCCCTCGTGGTGGGAGGTCACCGTGGAGCTGGCCCGGACCGGGACGGTCGCCAGCGGCTCGGCGATCCCCTGCCGCAGTACCGCGGTGTCGTGCACCTGCACCTTGCCTGCCCCGCAGACGTAGGTCCGGCCCGCGTGGAGGGTGACACCGCCGTAGTGGTCGAGACCCGAGAGCGGCACCCGCGCGGTCACCCCTCCCTCCGCGTCCGCGAAGACGAGCGAGCCGACATCGGGGGCGCCGAGGTCGTAGAAGGTGTAGACGAACTCCTCGTGCTCGGCGTCGTAGCCGAGTCCCTGCGGCACGTCCGTGCTCCCCGGGCGAAGGGGGATGACCGCCCCGGGCTCGTGGGTGGACGTCTCCGGGCGTCGGAGCCCGGGGAGACGACGGAGCAGGTGCATGGTCGACCAACTTACGTCCCGCCCCGCCATGGCGACCGCTCGGAGCACCGTCTTTTTCTTGACTCATTCAAGTATTGGTGGGATTCTTGTTGGCGATGAGCACCACCATGATCGACCCAGACGTCGCCGCGGATCTCCTCCGCGAGCACTCCATGCGGGTCACGGCCCCGAGGGTGGCCGTGCTGCGCGAGCTGTCCGCGCACCCGCACGCCGACGTCGACACCATCACCCGGTGCACACGCGAGCGCCTCGGGTCGGTGAGCACCCAAGCGGTCTACGACATCCTCGCTGCCCTCGCGGGTATCGGTCTGGTGCGCAAGTTCGAGCCGGCGGGCCACCCGGCACGGTTCGAGATCGAACTCGGGGACAACCACCACCACCTCGTGTGCCGTTCCTGCGGCACGATGATCGATGTGGAGTGCGCACCCGGCGAGGCCCCGTGCCTCGATGCCGCCGACGACCACGGTTTCGCCATCGACGAGGCCGAGGTCATCTACTGGGGCACCTGCCCCGCCTGCGCGACGGAGGCGGCCACCCGGGCCTGATCCACAACTGCACCCCACCCCACAGAGAAAGAGGAGCAGCACGATGTCATCCACCCCGTCCCACCCCGAGAGCCGCGCCGATGCCAGGGGTGAGCTCGACGCCTCCGGCCCCTCGACCCAGGTCAACGGCGCTCCGACGGTCAGCGACCGCAACAGCCTGTCCCTGGGCAGCAACGGACCGCTGCTCCTCCATGACGCCCACCTCGTCGACACGCTGGCGCACTTCAACCGGGAGAACATCCCGGAGCGCAAGCCCCACGCGAAGGGGGCCGGGGCCTTCGGCAACTTCGAGGTCACGGGCGACGTCTCCCGGTACACCAAGGCAGCCGTCTTCCAGCCCGGGGCGAGGACCCGGATGATGGCGCGCTTCTCCACGGTCGCCGGCGAGCTCGGTTCACCGGACACCTGGCGCGACGTTCGTGGCTTCGCCCTGCGCTTCTGGACCGAGGAGGGCAACTTCGACCTCGTCGGCAACAACACACCGGTCTTCTTCCTGCGCGACCCGCTGAAGTTCCCGCACTTCATCCGCAGCCAGAAGCGTCTGCCCACATCGGGTCTTCGCGACAACACGATGCAGTGGGACTTCTGGACGAACAACCCGGAGTCAGCCCACCAGGTCACCTACCTCATGGGTGACCGCGGTCTGCCGCGCACCTGGCGGAACATGAACGGCTACAGCAGCCACACCTACATGTGGGTCAACAACGCCGGCGAGAGGTTCTGGGTGCAGTACCACTTCCACACCCAGCAGGGGGTCGAGGGGATCACCAACGACGCCGCGGAACGGATCGCCGGTGAGGACGCCGACTTCCACCGCCGCGACCTCTACGACGCCATCGAGCGCGGCGAGTACCCGCAGTGGAAGCTCTCGGTGCAGGTGATGCCCTACGAGGACGCGAAGACCTACCGCTTCAACCCCTTCGACCTGACGAAGACCTGGTCGCACAAGGACTACCCGCTCATCGAGGTCGGCACGATGACCCTCGACGAGAACCCGGTCAACTTCTTCGCCCAGATCGAGCAGGCCGCCTTCGCGCCGAGCAACACCGTGCCCGGCATCGGGTACTCGCCCGACAAGATGCTGCTCAGCCGCGTCTTCGCCTACGCGGACGCCCACCGTGCCCGCATCGGACCCAACTTCCACCAGCTGCCGGTCAACCGGCCGATCGGCGGGCAGAACCACTACACCTTCGACGGCCCGATGCGCTATGAGCACACGGGCGCCGCACCCACCTACCTGCCGAACAGCTTCGGGCGCCCGTACGCGGACGAGGAGGGCCCGGTCGAGGACGGCTGGGAGGCGGACGGCGCGATGGTCCGCTCCGCGTACGAACTGCACGCCGAGGACGACGACTTCGGTCAGCCGGGGACGCTGGTGCGCGAGGTCTTCTCCGATGACCAGCGCGACCGCCTCGTCGAGACAGTGGTCGGATCGCTCGACGGGGTCGAGGACCCGGTGCTCTCCCGGGTCTTCGAGTACTGGACGAACATCGACTCCGAGATCGGGCGCCGCATCACCGAGGCGAAGAAGGCGGCCGACGACGGCGGCGACGTCGACACCGGTGAGGTGCTGAGGGAGTCCGACACCCACGCACGCACGTAGGGGATCCGCACGGCATCGCAGGATGCGTGCACCTCCGTCGAAGGGGCGGGACCGACCGGTCCCGCCCCTTCGACTGCGTCAGGCGCGCATCGTCCGGGCCGAGGCGTAGAGGCAGATCGTCGTGGCCATCGCGAGGTTCAGCGACTCGGCGTGGCCGTGGATCGGGACGCGGACGACCTCGTCGCAGGCGTCACGGGTGCCTGCCTGCAGACCCCATGCCTCATTGCCCATGACCCAGGCGTGCGGGGTGGACAGGTCGACCTCGTCGATGGTTCGCTCCCCCACCCCGTCGGCGGCCAGCCGACGCACCCCGGCATCGTCCAGCGCGGTCAGTGCCGCACCGATGTCGAGCCCCGTGACGACCGGCAGGTGGAAGATCGATCCGGCGGTGGAGCGCACGACCTTGGGACTGGTTGCGTCGACCGACCCGTCGCTGACGAGAACCGCGTCGGCACCGGCCGCATCCGCGCCCCGGATGACCGTGCCGAGGTTGCCGGGGTCGCGGACGTGGGTGAGCAGGACGAGCAGCCGGGGCCGACCGGCGAGCACGGAGGCGAGTGTCGCCGGCGTCCAGTCGACGACCGCTGCGATGCCCTGGGGAGTGTCTGCGTCGCACATGGCGGCGAGGACGCCCTCGCTCGCCTCGTGGACCACGACGCCGTGCTCGCGGGCCGGTTCGACGAACTCGGCGTAGCGCTGCGCGCCCTCCGACGTGACGTAGAGGTCACGGATGCGCTCCGGCGCGAAGCGCACCGCCTCACGCACTCCCTGCGGTCCCTCGACGAGGACACGGCCGGTGCGCCGACGCACAGAACGCCGGGAGAGCCCACGAACCTGCTTCACCCGCTCGGCGGCGGGGTTGGTCAGGGGTGGGCGCTCCCGGCGTCCGGGGTGGTCGCTCAGGCCTGCGCCTTGGCGTCGGCGGCCGGGGCGTTGCTCTTGGCCACCTCGACGAGGGCAGCGAAGGCGGCCTCGTCGTTGACCGCGAGCTCGGCGAGCATCCGACGGTCGACCTCGACCTCGGCGGCGCGCAGACCCTGGATGAACCGGTTGTAGGTCATCCCGTTGGCCCGGGCGCCGGCGTTGATGCGCTGGATCCACAGACGACGGAAGTCGCCCTTCTTGGCGCGGCGGTCACGGTAGCTGTACTCCAGCGAGTGGGTGACCTGCTCCCGGGCCTTGCGGTAGAGGCGGGACCGCTGGCCGCGGTAGCCGCTGGCGCGCTCGAGAACGACCCGGCGCTTCTTGTGGGCGTTGACCGCCCGCTTCACGCGTGCCACGTGAGTACTCCTTCAGGTATGTGGGAAAAGAGGCTCAGGTCAGCGACCGAGCAGCTTCTTGATCTTCTTCTCGTCGGCCTTGGAGACCTGGACGTCGTTCGCGAGGCGCCGCGCGTGCTGCGGGGTCTTCTCGTGGAACTTGTGGACGTGGTTGGCCCGCTCGCGCATGATCTTGCCCGAGCCGGTGACCCGGAAACGCTTCTTCGCACCGCTGTGCGTCTTGTTCTTCGGCATGTCGCCGATCTCCTTCGTGTTGCTGTGCTGGTCTCTGTGCGGGCTCAGGACTCGGCCGGGGCGTCGCTGCCCTTGCTCTCGGCTGCCTTGGCGGCGGCCTGGTCGTCCTTCTTGCGGCGTGCCTCGGCGCGGGCCTCGGACTTCTTCTTCGTCGGGCCGAGCACCATGACCATGTTGCGGCCGTCCTGCTTCGGCGCGGACTCCACGGTGCCGAGCTCGACGACGTCCTCGGCCAGACGCTGCAGCAGCCGGAAGCCCAGCTCGGGGCGGGACTGCTCGCGTCCGCGGAACATGATCGTCACCTTGACCTTGTCCCCGGCACTGAGGAAACGCTCGACGTGGCCCTTCTTGGTGCCGTAGTCGTGGCTGTCGATCTTCGGCCGGAGCTTGATCTCCTTGATGACCGTGTTGACCTGGTTCTTGCGCGCTTCACGCGCCTTCATGGCGGCTTCGTACTTGTACTTGCCGAAGTCCATGAGCTTGGCGACGGGCGGCTTGGCCATCGGAGCGACCTCGACGAGGTCGAGGTCCGCCTCGGCAGCGAGCCGGAGGGCGTCCTCCACGCGGACGATGCCGACCTGCTCCCCGTTGGGGCCGACCAACCGCACCTCTGGGACGCGGATTCGGTCATTGATGCGAGGCTCGCTGATGTGCTGCTCCTTAGCTCGGTGTGTCACTCCCGCCACCGACGAAGAAAGGCTCCTCGCCGATTGCGAGGAGCCTCACCAGAGCACGACGCCCACGAGCTGTCGACGGGGACCGTCAGCGGCTCGTACCGCATCGAGACCTGAGACCCGGCAACCATGTGGTCGTCGCGGGTGGGAAGCGAGGCTCCTCTTGCGTCACCGTCACGAGGACGATGACCGGTCACCGCCAACATTAGCAGGGACCCGGCCGGAGCCGGAAATCAGGTAATGGTGAAGCTCAACCCGTCGACGCGGGCACGCAGCTCGCCATCGGTGGCCAGCTCCTCGGCGATCGACGTGACGAGCTGCTCGATCCCCTCCTGGGTGAGGCCCGGGGCGAGCGACAGCTCGACCTGCAGCACTCCCTCGCCGTCCGGGACTCCCGCGGACAGGGCGTGTCCGGTGACCTCCTCGTGGGTGCTGCACACCCGCGCGACGGCGTCCTCGACGAAGGGGTCCTCGTGCGCCGGCACCCACTCCCGCTGCTGGGCCAGCGCCCAGACCATCGAGGCACGCACCTCGAAGGCCTGCTCGCTCGCGCAGTCGAGGACGATGAGGTCGGCGCGCTCGCTCACCGCGGCCTGCGCCGCCCTCGGGGCCTCGACGGCCACCGGCCGCATCGAGGTGCTGAACGCCGCGAGGGCCTCCATCGAGGTGAAGACGGGCAATGCCCTGCGCCCGTCGGGGTGCTCCAGCAGCGCGACGGCCATGTCGGCCTCCTTGTCGGAGGCGTGGCCGTGCGCACCCTCGCCCAGCTCGCCGGCGACGGCGGTGACGGGGACGAGGAGGCGGGCCTTCGCCAGCGCGCGCACCACGTCGGCCTCACCCCCCGTGGTCAGCGCCCGCATCAACCGGGGGTCGGCGGTACCGCTGTCACCCTCGAAGCCACCCGTGGGGAGCTCGCGCCCCTGCCACGGAACTCCGGCCGAGTCTCCGGGGGTCGTCATGGCCGGCCTGCCGCGTCGAGGGCCTCGGTGAGGGTCACCGTGCCCTTGTAGAGCGCCGAGCCGATGATGGCGCCCTCGACCCCGACGGGGACCAGCTCGCGCAGGGCCACGACGTCCTCCCGCGTGGTCACGCCGCCGGAGGCGACGACCTTCGCCGACGTGGCCTCGCAGACGCGGCGCAGCAGCTCGAGGTTGGGCCCGGCGAGCATCCCGTCCTTCGCCACGTCCGTCACGACGTAGCGGGAGCACCCCTCGGAGTCGAGGCGGGCGAGCGTCTCCCACAGGTCGCCGCCCTCGCGGGTCCAGCCCCGCGCGGCCAGCGTCGTGCCGCGCACGTCCAGGCCGACCGCGATCCGGTCGCCGTGCTCGGCGATGGCCCGGGCCGTCCACTCGGGGTTCTCCAGCGCGGCGGTGCCGAGGTTGACCCGGGCGCACCCGGAGTCGAGCGCCGCCGTGAGCGAGTCCTGGTCGCGGATCCCGCCGCTCAGCTCGACCTTCAGGTCCAGCCCGCGCACGATCCCCGAGAGCAGGTCACGGTTGCTCCCTTCGCCGAAGGCCGCGTCCAGGTCGACGAGGTGGATCCACTCGGCGCCCTGCTCCTGCCAGGCCTGCGCGGCCTGCAGGGGGTCGCCGAAGTCCCAGCCGGAGCCGGAGACGCCCTGCTGCAGCTGCACGGCCCGCCCCCCACGCACGTCGACGGCGGGAAGCAGCTCCAGCCGCGGGGTCTCGGTCGTGGTCACAGTGACATCACCCAGTTCTTCAGAAGGCGCAGTCCCGCGTCCCCGGACTTCTCCGGGTGGAACTGCGTTGCGGACAACGGGCCGTTCTCGACGGCCGCGACGAAGGGGGACCCGTGCTCGCTCCACGTGACGCGGGGAGCGGCTGCGGCCAGCCCCCCGGGGGCGACGCGCAGGACCCAGTCGACCACCGCGTAGGAGTGGACGAAGTAGAAGCGCTCCTCCTCGATCCCCGAGAAGAGCACGCTGCCGCCGGCTGCGGTGACCGTCGACCACCCCATGTGCGGGACGACGGGGGCGCGGAGCCGGCTGACCGTACCGGGCCACTGGGCCAGGCCGGGGCGGGGCGGGGCGCTCCCGCTCGGCTCGTCCGACCCGTCGAACATCACCTGCATCCCGACGCACACGCCGAGGACCGGTCGCCCGCCCGCGAGTCGGGCGTCGACGAGGGCCGCGCCGTCCACGGCCTCGAGTCCGGCCATGCAGGCGTGGAAGTTGCCGACCCCGGGGACGAGGAGGCCGTCCGCCGACACGACGCGCTCGCGGTCGGATGTCAGCTCGACGTCCGCCCCGACGTGACCGAGGGCACGCACGACGGAGTGCACGTTGCCGGAGCCGTAGTCGAGCACGGCGACGCGAGGCATGGTCATTGGTGCACATCCTTGACGACGGATTCGAAGCCGGTCACCGATCGGGCGTGGGGCGCGATCACCGGACCGAGGTGGGTATCGGTGCCGTCGAGGACCCGACCACCGGGCAGGCCCAGGACCGCGGTCACCTCGACGAGCCACTCATCGTGCGACAGATCAACGCGCCGCCACAACTCGCGGACCTCGCGCACGGGCACCCGACGGGCGGGGGCGCCGCTGGCCAGGGCGCGATGCAGGTCGTCGGGCGAGAGCGGCGGCAGGTCCGGACCCCCGAGGACCCTGCCGTCGGCATCGCGCAGGGCCCATCGGGTCGCTGCCCGGCCAGCGGCGCGTGCAGTCACCACGGCGACGTCGTCGAAGCGGAAGAGGCCGATGGCCGGGCTCAGCCGGGGTCCGATGTGCCGGGAGGCCAGCACGGTCAGGGCGTCGTCGTACGGCGCCGCAGCGGCGGAGGCCGCCCTGGCCGGGACGACGACCGACCACGACGCGTGCTCGAGGACGTGGCAGGGGACGACCCCGCGGCGCACCCAGTCGGCGGCGCTGGCCGCGGTCGCGGAGAGGCAGACCACTCCCCTGCCGGCAGTGCTCATGACCGGCCGATCCTAGAGCGCGCCCTTGGCGCTCGGGATGCCGCTGACCCGCGGGTCGTGGGCAACCGCGGTCCGCAGGGCCCGGGCCAGGGCCTTGAACTGCGCCTCGACGATGTGGTGCGGGTCGCGGCCGTCGAGGACACGCACGTGCAGGGCGATCCCCGCGTTGTACGCGAAGGACTCGAGGACGTGGCGGGTCAGCGACCCGACGAAGTTGCCACCGATGATCACGTGCTCCTGACCGGCGGGCTCTCCGGTGTGCACCACGTAGGGGCGACCGGCGACGTCGACGACGGCGTGGACGAGCGCCTCGTCGAGCGGGACGGTGGCGTCACCGAAGCGGCTGATCCCGCTCTTGTCACCGAGGGCCTCACGGACCGCCTGACCGAGGACGATCGCGACGTCCTCGACCGTGTGGTGCGCGTCGACGTCGACGTCACCGTCGGCGTGCACGGTGAGGTCGATGAGGCTGTGCTTGGCCAGCGACAGCAGCATGTGGTCGTAGAAGCGGACCCCGGTCGAGACGTCACCGACGCCGGAGCCGTCGAGGTCGACGGTCACCTCGACTCGGGACTCGGACGTGCCTCGGCGCACCGTGGCGGTGCGGGACTGACTGCTCACGGGTTCTCCTTCGTCGACGTGTGGGCGGGGACCAGCCTGGCCATCGCCGTCAGGAACCGGCTCGTCTCCTCCGGCGTGCCGGCCGTGACGCGCAGGTGGTTGGGGATGCCGACGTCGCGGACGAGGATCCCCTCGTCGAGCAGAGCCTGCCACGTGGCCGGGGCATCGGCGAGCCCACCGAAGAGCACGAAGTTGGCATCGCTGGGTACGGGCGTCAGACCGAGCCCGGCGAGCTCGGTGACGATGCGGTCACGCTGTGCCTTGATCGCCTCGACGGTCTCGAGCAGGAGGTCGGCGTGCTCGAGCGCGACGCGGGCGATCGTCTGGGTGGGGGTGGACAGGTGGTACGGCAGGCGCACCAGCCGGAGCGCGTCGACGACGTCGGGGCTCGCCGCGAGGTAGCCGAGCCGGCCACCGGCGAGCGTGAAGGCCTTGCTCATGGTGCGGGTGACGACCAGCCGCGGGTGGCCGGCGAGCAGCGACAGCGCGGTCGGCGTGCCCGGGCGCGCGAACTCCGCATAGGCCTCGTCGACGATCACGAGGGCGCGTGGAGCGGCCTCGAGCATCGCCTCGATGACCTCGAAGGGCAGGGCCGTCCCGGTCGGGTTGTTGGGCGAGCAGAGGAAGACCAGGTGCGGGTCGACCTCCGTCGCCTGCCGCACCGCCGACTCGACGGTGAGGTCGAAGGTCTGCGCATCGCGCTGCCCGTCGACCCAGCGGGTCCCCAGGGTCTCGGTGATGATCGGGTGCATCGAGTAGGCGGGGGTGAACCCCAGGGCGATGCGTCCGGGACCGCCGAAGGCCTGGACCAGGTGCTGCAGTACCTCGTTGCTGCCGTTGCCGGCCCACAGCTGCTCGGGACGGAAGGTGACTCCCGACTGCTGCACCAGGTAGTCCCCGAGCGCCTTGCGCAGGGCCGTGAACTCACGGTCGGGGTATCGATTCAACCCGCTGAGCCCCTCGTGCAGGGCCGCGACGGCGGCGCGGACGACCTCGTCGGGGACGGGGTAGGAGGACTCGTTGGTGTTCAGCTGGACGTCGACGTCGAGCTGCGGCGCGCCGTAGGGCGTGCGTCCCCGCAGCTCGGGCCGCAGCAGCTGCTCGATCTCGCTCACCGCTGCCCCTCCCCCGTCGTGCGTGCGGACACGGCCTCGCCGTGGGCGGGCAGGTCCTCGGCGTCGGCGAGGGCGAGCACGTGCGGGCCGACGTCGGCCAGGGCCTCACGGGTGTACTCCACGACGTGGATGCCCTTGAGGAAGGACTGGACCGACAGGCCGCTGCTGTGGGCCGCGCTGCCCCCGGTGGGCAGGACGTGGTTGGACCCGGCAGCGTAGTCGCCGAGGCTCACCGGGGACCAGGGGCCGACGAAGATCGCGCCGGCGTTGCGCACCCGGGCGGCGACCGCTGCGGCGTCGTCGGTGATGACCTCGAGGTGCTCTGCCGCGTACGCGTCGACGACGCGCAGCCCCGCGTCGAGGTCGTCGACGAGGACGATGGCGGACTGGCGACCGCCCAGTGCCTCGGCGACCCTCTCGCTGTGCTTGGTCGCGGCAGCACGACGCTCCACGACCGCGGCGACGGCATCGGCGAGCTCGGTCGAATCGGTGACGAGGACGGACCCGGCCAGCGGGTCGTGCTCGGCCTGGCTGATCAGGTCGGCGGCGACGTACTCGGGGTCGGCGCCGGCATCGGCCAGGATCGCGATCTCGGTCGGTCCGGCCTCGGCGTCGATGCCGATGAGGCCCTTGAGCAGCCGCTTGGCGGCGGCGACGTAGACGTTGCCGGGACCGGTGACGAGGCTGACCGGCTGGCACTCTCCCCCTTCGCCCTCGTCGACGAAGCCGTGCGCGAAACCGGCCACGGCCTGCGCCCCGCCCATGGACCAGACCTCGTCTACGCCGAGGAGGGCGCACGCGGCGAGGATCGTCGGGTGCGGGTAGCCCGCGAAGACGCCGACGTTCTCCTTCTGCGGTGGGCTGGCGACGGCGACGGAGCCGACCTCCGCCAGCTGCGCGGGCACGACGTTCATCACGACCGAGGAGGGGTAGACGGCCCGCCCGCCGGGGACGTAGAGGCCGACCCGCTCGACAGGGACCCACCGCTCGGTGACGACGCCGCCGGGCACGACCTGGGTGGTCGTCTCGGACCGGCGCTGGGCCGCGTGCACGGTGCGGGCCCGGTCGATGGACACCTCGAGGGCGGCCCGCACGTCCGGGTCGAGCGCCTCGACCGCCGCCTCGAGGACGTCCTGCGGCACGCGAAGGGAGGTCGGGCGCACCCCGTCGAAGCGCTCGGCGAAGTCGTAGAGCGCGGCCGCGCCGCGGTCATGGACCTCGTCGCAGATGGGCTGGACCGCCGTGAGGGCGGCCTCGACGTCGTACTCGGCGCGCGGCAGGGCAGCACGCAGGTCCCGGGCACCGAGGGGCTGGGAGCGCAGGTCGATCGTGGCGAGCATGGGACCAGTCTAGATTCGCCGCGGGCGCACTCCGTCCCGCGTCTCACCAGCACCGCGGCCGCGTGTGGCCGGGATCACTCCTCGCCGTAGAAGACCCGGTCGATCACGTGGCGGGCGTGCCGGGCGGTCCGCCGGTAGGACTCGGCGAGCGCCAGCCCGGACTGCGGCTCCATCCCGACGATCCGCCCGACCCCGTCCGCCTCGAGCAGGTTCGAGGGGACGGAGTCGACCGGACGCCCGCGGAAGAGCATCCCCGCGTTGCGCAGCAGCGAGGCCATCGACCAGGCCTCCCTGAGCACGAGCTCGTCCTCCGCCGAGAGCAGCCCCGCCTCGACCGCGGCGGCCATGGCCGGCAGCGTCCGCGGCGTGCGCAGTCCGGCGTGCTCGTGCGCGTGCTGCAGCTGGATCAGCTGGATCGACCACTCGACGTCCGAGAGCCCGCCCATGCCGAGCTTGAAGTGGGCCCGACGGTCCGCGCCGCGGGGCAGCCGCTCTGCCTCCATGCGTGCCTTGAGGCGCCGCACCTCGCGCACCTGGCGCTGGTTCAGGCCGCCCTCCGGCCACCGGATGGGATCGACGAGTGCGATGAAGCGCTCCCCGAGGTCCGTGTCCCCGGCCACCGGCCGGGCCCGCAGCAGCGCCTGGGCCTCCCACGTGTGCGACCAGCGCTCGTAGTACGCCGCGTACGAGGCCAGGGAGCGGATCACCGGGCCGTTCTTGCCCTCGGGCCGCAGGTCGGCATCCAGCCCGAGCGGCGGGTCGGACCCGCCGGCGCCGAGGAGCCGCCGCAGTTCGGTCACGACGGCGAGCGCAGCCTCCTGCGCGGACTGCTCGTCGACGCCGGGCCGGGGCTCGTGGACGTAGAGCACGTCCGCGTCGGAGGAGTACCCCAGCTCACGACCGCCGAAGCGTCCCATCCCGATGATGACGATGTCGGTCCCGAGGGCCGCGCCGCGCTGCGCGGCCACGTGGGCGGCGGTCACCTCGAGAGCGGCCTCGATCGTCGCCTCACTGACCTCGGTGAGCGCCTCCCCCACGCGGTCGAGTGCGAGCCGGTCCTCGAGGTCGGCGACGGCGATGCGGAAGATCTCCGCACGTCGGATCGCCCGGATCGCCGCCACGGCGGAGTCCGTGGAGTCCTTCCGCCCGGCGGCCGAACGCATCCGGCGCAGCAGCTCCTCCCGGGTGCGGGGTCGCAGGCCGTCCCCCTCCCCGAGCATCTGCACCGCTTCCGGGCTGACGAGCAGCAGGTCACCGGCGAATCGGCTGGCGCCCAGGGCGTGGGCGAGGATCTGCGCGGCCTCCCCCTCGTCGCGGAGCAGGCGCAGGTACCAGTGGGTGGCGCCGAGCTCCTCGCTGACCTTGCGGAAGGCGAGCAGGCCGGCGTCCGGGTCGGCCATCTCGGCGAACCACTCGAGCATCACCGGCAGTAGCTGGCGCTGGATGGCTGCCCGGCGGCTCATCCCCTCGGTGAGGACCTCGATGTGCCGCAGCGCGCCGGCCGGGTCGCGGTAGCCGAGCGCGCTCAGGCGCTCCCGGGCCGCGTCCGGGGTGAGCCTGGCCTCTGCCGGGCTGAGTCGTGCGACGGCCGAGAGCAGCGGCCGGTAGAAGAGGCGCTGGTGGAGGCGCCGCACCTCGCGGGAGTGTCGCGCGCGCAGGGCCACGATCTTCGTCTGCGGCTCGTCCCACAGCAGCAGCGAGCGTCCCAGGCGGCGCAGGTCGGCCTCCGCCGTCGGCATGAGGTGGGTGCGTCGCAGGTGGTGCAGCTGGACCCGGTGCTCGATGGTGCGCAGCACGCGGTAGGCCTCGTCGAGGACGACGGCGTCGTCGCGCCCGACGTAACCACCCGCGGACAGCGCCGCCAGGGCCTCCAGCGTGGTGCGCGAGCGCAGGGTCTCGTCGGTGCGGCCGTGGACGAGCTGGAGGAGCTGGACGGAGAACTCGACGTCCCGCAGACCACCGGGGCCGAGCTTGAGCTGGCGCTTCGCCTCGGCACGCGGGATGTGCTCCTCGACGCGCCGACGCATCGCCTGGACGTCGTCGACGAAGTCCTCGCGCGATGCCGCCTGCCACACGAGCGGGCCGACCGTCGCAAGGTACTCGGCCCCCAGGCTCGCGTCGCCGGCGAGGTGGCGGGCCTTGAGCAGCGCCTGGAACTCCCAGGTCTTGGCCCATCGCTCGTAGTACGTCCGGTGGCTGGCGACGGTCCGCACCAGCGGCCCCTGCTTGCCCTCGGGGCGCAGTGCCGCATCGACCTGCCACAGCGTGCCGTACGCGGTCACGTCGCTGCACACGTGCATCACCCGGGTGGCGATGCGTGAGGCGGTCTCCAGCGCGGGGGCCTCCTCGGCGCCGTCGACCGGCTCGGCGACGAAGATCACGTCGACGTCGGAGATGTAGTTCAGCTCCCGGCCGCCGGCCTTGCCCATGCCGATGACGGCGAAACGGACCGCACGACCCGGCTCTCCCTGTTCCTCGACGGCGATGCGCACAGCGGCCTCGAGGGCGGAACCGGCCAGGTCGGCCAGCGCCGCCGCCGTGTCCGGCAGGTCCGCGACGGGGTCCTCACCCGTGACGTCGATCGCCGTGATGCCGAGCAGCTGGCGCCGGTAGGCCACCCGCATCGCGTCCTGCGGCTCGAGGTCCCCCGGCTCGGCGATCTCCGCGAGCACGGCCTCGGTGCGTTCCTCCGGGGTCATCGGCTCGGCGTCGACCGCGTCGCGCCACTGCTCGGGGTGGGCGACGAGATGGTCCACGAGCGCCGTGGACGCCCCCAGCACGCCGACGACCCGGTCGCGGACCCGCGCGTCCTCGCGCAGGGCCCGGCGCAGCTCCTCGGCCCCGTCGCCGGCGGACTCGATCACCCGGACCAGCCCGAGCAGTGCACTGTCCGGGTCGGCCGCCCGCGTCAACGCGCGGATCAGCCGGTCCTGCTCGGCCCCCTCCGGGAGGCCCAGCGCGGGGTCGGCGAGCAGTCGCTCGGAACGGCGGGTGTCGGTGAATCCGCGCCGGGCGAGGGTGCGCTCAGGGCGTTGTGGCGGGGTCACGGGGTGCTCACAGGCGCGGCAGCAGGCGTTCCAGCTCGAAGGGGGTGACCTGGTGGCGGTAGTCGGCCCACTCCTGGCGCTTGTTGCGCAGGAAGAAGTCGAACACGTGCTCCCCGAGCGTCTCGGCGACCAGCTCGCTCTCCTCCATCGCCTCGATGGCCTCGGAGAGGCTCCCCGGCAGTGGTCGGATGCCCATCGCGCGGCGCTCGCGGTCGGTCAGCCCCCACACGTCGTCCTCGGTCTCGACGGGCAGCTCGTAGCCCTCCTCGATGCCCTTCAGCCCGGCGGCGAGCATCACGGCGAAGGCCAGGTAGGGATTGCAGGCCGCGTCCAGGCTGCGCAGCTCGACCCGGCTGGAGTTGCCCTTGTCCGGCTTGTACATCGGTACCCGGACCATGGCCGAGCGGTTGTTGTGGCCCCAGGTCAGGTGGGCGGGAGCCTCACCGCCGCCCCATAGCCGCTTGTAGCTGTTGACCCACTGGTTGGTCACGGCGGTGAACTCGCGACCGTGGCGCAGCAGACCGGCGATGAACTGCCGACCGACCTTGCTCAGCTGATAGGGCGCTCCCGGCTCGTAGAAGGCATTGGTGTCCCCCTCGAAGAGCGACATGTGGGTGTGCATCCCGCTGCCGGGGTGCTCGGCGAAGACCTTGGGCATGAAGGTCGCGTAGACCCCCTGCTCGAGGGCGACCTCCTTGATGACCGTCCGGAAGGTCATGACGTTGTCCGCGGTGGAGAGCGCGTCGGCGTAGCGCAGGTCGATCTCGTTCTGCCCGGGTGCGCCCTCGTGGTGGCTGAACTCGACCGAGATCCCCACCGACTCGAGCATGGT
Organism: Janibacter sp. DB-40; assembly: GCF_029510815.1. Taxonomy (NCBI): domain Bacteria; kingdom Bacillati; phylum Actinomycetota; class Actinomycetes; order Micrococcales; family Intrasporangiaceae; genus Janibacter; species Janibacter sp. DB-40. The sequence goes on from NZ_CP120360.1 coordinate 1,957,148, forward strand.
GATGGCCCGGCGGCGGAAGTCGTGGGCCTCCCCCTTCGGCACGTGGTCGAAGTACCCGGCGTCGTCGACCGGCACCGGGCGGCCGGTGCGCACACTGTCCAGCTGGAGCAGGAAGAACTCGATCTCGGGGTGGATGTAGAAGGTGAAGCCCATCTCCCCCGCCTTGTCGAGGGTGCGCCGCAGCACGTAGCGCGCATCCGACAGCGAAGGGGTGCCGTCCGGCAGGTGGATGTCGCAGAACATGCGAGCCGTCCCCGGTGACTCGCCGCGCCACGGCAGCACCTGGAAGGTCGCCGGGTCCGGCTGGGCGAGCATGTCCGCCTCGTAGACGCGGGTGAAGCCCTCGATGGCCGACCCGTCGAAACCGATCCCCTCGGCGAAGGCCCCCTCGAGCTCCGCGGGCGCGATGGCCACTGACTTCAGGGTGCCGAGGACATCCGTGAACCAGAGCCGGACGAACCGGATGTCGCGTTCCTCGATGGTCCGGAGGACGAACTCCTGCTGACGATCCATGCGCCCATCCTGCCCCACGACGAGGACGTCCTCACGCGGGACCGCCGGACGGGATTCGCTGCAGCGCTTGGACAGACAGCGAGGGACCCCGCCGGGACGTGCTCCGGCGGGGCCCCTCGTGTGCTCGGCTCGTCGATCAGTTGGCGGTGGTGCCCGCCTTGACGTCGACGACCAGCTGGTCCTTGTGGGCCAGCTCGGACTTGACCTCGATGGTCGTGCCCGACCCGGCGACCTTCGTCGAGGCCAGCGGGCTGTCCTCGTCCCAGTAGCGCTCCGGGTCCGTGTCGTCGAAGAGCGGGATCCCCGCCCTCGAGGGGACCGTCTCCGGGACGCCGTTGCTGTGGAAGGTCACCTCGTCCGTGCGCTGCGTGCCGAACGTCGCGTCGAAGGGCGCGCGGCGGTTGCCGAGGGTCGCGCCGTTGTCGAAGACGATCGGTGCCGGACGGGCGTCCACCGGCAGCACCTGGCCGTAGCCGGGGTGCTGGCTGGTGTTGTTGTCGCCGTAGGCGTTGTTGACGTACCAGACGAGCATGCCGTCCTGGTACGGGAAGCGCTCCACCCAGTTCGGGCGGGTCGAGCCCCAGCCGAAGTTGTACGGCCCGGTCTTCAGGTACTGGTCGTACCCCGAGTAGGTCCGGTTCTCGGCGAGGTAGTAGTTCTGCACCTTCTCCTCGGTGGAACCGCTCATCCGGGTGAACCCGTCAGCGGTCCACCCGTTGTCACCGGACTCCACGTCGTCGGTGAAGACCGTGGTCCCGTCGACCTCGACCTCGATGTCGTCGATGAAGGCGCCGTCCATGACCAGGCCGCCGTCGGACTGGTAGCGCCAGCGGAACTGCACCGGCTGCCCGACGAACTCGCCCAGGTCGTACTGCACCTGGTTCCACGTGAGGTCACCGCCGTCGAGCTCGGCGATCTCGGTCCAGGACTCACCACCGTCGGTCGAGACCTCCGTGTAGAGGAAGTCGTAGTCGACCTCGATCTCGGAGGCGATGTACGCCGAGACCGTGGCGCTCGAGGCGTCGGTCAGGTCGATCTCGCGGGTGAGCGTGTTGTTGAGGTTGTTGTCCGCGCCGGACCACCACTCGTAGCTCCCGGACCGCGGGGTGTTGTACTCGGTCGTCACGGTCTGCTCGGGCAGCAGCACCGCGAGGGCCTGCGACAGCTTGTTGTGGTCGCGGTCGGCGGGACCGAGACGGGTGGTCAGCTCCTCGCCGGGCCGGACCACGTCGTGGTCCAGCCAGCCGAGCTGCAGCTTCTCCCACGCGCCCATGTAGCCGGGCTTGGAGCCGATGTCGTCGGTGCCGTCGTTGAGCCACGAGCCGGAGGACATCAGCGACCAGAAGGCGACGCTGTTGTCCCCACCGGCGGTGTCGTAGAGGTCCGGCAGACCGAGGTCGTGCGAGAACTCGTGGGTGAAGACACCCAGGCCGCCGTTCTCCGGCTCGGTCGTGTAGTCACCGATCCAGATGCCGGAGTCACCGAGCTGGACACCTCCGAGCCGGTTGCCCTCCGGGCCGGACTTGCCGATCCCGTTGGAGAAGGCGTACCAGCGGTGGCTCCAGATGGCGTCCTCACCCTGGGCGCCGCCACCGGCCTCCTCGCCCTCACCGGCGTGGATGGCCTGGAAGTGGTCGATGTACCCGTCGGGTTCGTTGAAGTCGCCGTCACCGTCGTGGTCGTAGCGGTCCCAGACGTCGTACTGGTTGAGGTACTCCTGGATCTCGGCGTCGGTCCTGCCCTGCGCCTTCTGGTCCTCGTACCACGCGTCGGCCGTGTCCTGGATGAAGCTCCAGTAGCCATCGGCCACGCTGGTGCCGTCGCCCTGCACCGGGTTGTGGCCGTACCTGGCCTCGTTGTACGGCACGGTGACCCAGTTGCTGACGTCACCGTCGGTCATGAACCGGCCGTTGGACTGCTTGAGGAAGAAGTCGCGGAAGGACTCCTTGCCGTCCGCGAACATCAGGTCCATGTAGTGGGCACGGTTGAAGTCCTCGGTCCAGATGGTCGAGTTGTCGTCCGTCTTGTCACCGTCCCAGTCGCGGTCCGGCTCGGCGATCTCGTTGTGCTTCGGGCCGGCCTCACCGCCGGTGGCGGGAAGGGTCTGGTCACCGAACTCGGCGAGGATGGTGAAGACCGAGGCCTCGCGGTCGACGTCGTACTGGACGTACTTCGTGGGCGGCTGCTTGCCCTGGCCGTTGTCCTTCTCCGCACTCGGACTGTCGGAGGATTCGCCGGTCAGCGCGATGACGTTCGAGCCGTTCTTCGACACGACCTTCGCCTCGCCGGTGAGCAGCTGGGTGACCGCGTCCTTGCGCAGTGCGCGCTGGGCGTCACCGAGGGGGTTGGGCAGGTCATCGGCCCGGGCCGACGACGAAGGGTTGTCCTCCTGGGGTGGCACGCCTCCAGCCGCCTCCTGCGCACTCGCCGACAGGGGCATGAGCGCGAGCACGAGAGCGGACGTGGCGAGGCCGGACACGACATGGGTGTGGCGTCTCTTCACGAATCCTCCTGTTTTTGTGTGGCTGGTGGCCACAGCGGTGAGCGCACTCAACCAACATCGGACGGTCCACGGGAGGGGCCGCAGGAAATTCTGAACAAACTCTTACTGTTTCGTGTCGGAACGTCCACATTCATCCGGCGCACGCCGCACGGCCGCCGCACGGGGGTCCCGTTCGGACGAGCGGCTTAGGGTGGGGCCATGAGCACGCCGTCGACGCCCTCGCCCGTCCAGACCGCCGAGACCGCCGAGACCCCGGCCCCCTACGGGGACACCCCCGCCGCCCCTGTCCAGCGCAAGCGCGTTCGCATCCCGCACCTGCACGCCAAGAAGGAGCGCGGCGAGCGCTGGGCGATGCTCACCGCCTACGACGTGCAGACCGCACAGATCTTCGACGAGGCGGGCATACCGGTCCTCCTCGTCGGCGACTCGGCCGGCAACACCGTCTTCGGCTACGACACGACCGTCCCGGTCACGCTCGACGAGATGGTTGTGCTGACCCGGGCCGTCGCCACGGGCGCCTCCAGCGCGCTCGTCGTGGCCGACCTCCCCTTCGGCACCTACCAGGCCTCCCCCGAGCAGGCCTACCTGTCCGCCGCCCGCCTGATGAAGGAGGGGCTGGCGCACGCCGTCAAGCTCGAGGGCGGGGCCGAGATGGCCCCGACGATCGAGCGGCTGACGAAGGGGGGAATCCCCGTCATGGCACACATCGGCTTCACCCCGCAGAGCGAACACACGCTCGGCGGGTACCGGGTCCAGGGACGGGGCGACGCCGCGGCCGGGCTCCTCGCCGACGCCCGGGCCGTCCAGGCCGCGGGAGCCTTCGCCGTGGTGCTCGAGATGGTCACCTCCGACTCGGCCGCGGCGGTCACCGAGCAGCTCGACATCCCCACCATCGGCATCGGCGCCGGCGCCGACTGCGACGCGCAGGTCCTCGTGTGGCAGGACATGGCGGGGCTGGGAGCCGGGCGGACGCCACGCTTCGTCAAGCGCTACGCGGACGTGCGATCCGTCCTCTCCGACGCGGCCCGGGCCTACGCCGCGGACGTCGCCGGGGGCTCGTTCCCGGCGGCGGAGCACTCCTTCGAGCGCTGACCGGGGAACCTGGTCTCAGGCCCCGCCCTCGCGCCACTCGCGCTCGCGGCGCTCCTCCTCGTCCCACTTCTCCGTCTTCTCCCGGGCGATCTGCAGCGCCGCCGCGGCCTCGGCCTCGGTCTCGTAGGGCCCCATGACGTCCGCGTTCTGCGAGCGGTTCTCGTCGGTCTCGACCTGACGGGTCTCGATGTTGTACCAGTAGGCCATCGTCGTGCCGTCCTCTCCCGCGGGCCGGGCACCCGCACACCGGAGCGCATCCGATCAGCGCCCGTTGCCTAGACTCCACAGCATGTCCGCGTCCACCGCAACCGTCAGCCCCGGCGTGGTCTCTGCCCGCCGCGCCGTCCCCGCAGGCATCCCCCGGCCCGAGTACGTCGGCAAGGCCGCTCCGACCCCCTTCGCCGGGTCGGAGATCAAGGACGCCGAGACCATCGAGCGAATGCGCACCGCGGGCCGGGTCGCCGCCGGCGCCCTCGCCGAGGCCGGCCGCGCCGTCGTCCCCGGCACGACCACCGACGAGGTGGACCGCGTCGGTCACGAGTACCTCCTGGACCACGGCGCCTACCCCTCGACACTCGGCTACCGGGGCTTCCCGAAGTCGCTGTGCACCTCGGTCAACGAGGTCGTCTGCCACGGCATCCCCGACAGCCGGCGCATCGAGGACGGCGACATCGTCAACATCGACATCACCGGCTTCATCGGCGGCGTCCACGGCGACACCAACGCGACCTTCCTCGCCGGTGACGTCGACGAGGAGTCACGCCTGCTCGTCGAGCGCACCCACGAGGCGATGATGCGCGGGATCAAGGCGGCGCTGCCGGGGCGGCAGATCAACATCATCGGCCGCGTCATCGAGAAGTACGCGAGCCGCTTCGGCTACGGGGTGGTACGCGACTACACCGGGCACGGCATCGGTACCTCCTTCCACTCCGGTCTGGTCATCCCGCACTACGACGCAGCCCCCTCGTACGACACCACCATCGAGCCGGGGATGACCTTCACGATCGAGCCGATGCTCAACCTCGGCACCCCGGAGTGGACCCTGTGGGACGACGGGTGGACCGTGGTGACGAAGGACCTGCGCCGGTCCGCCCAGTTCGAGCACACCATCCTCATCACCGAGGACGGCAACGAGATCCTCACCCTCCCCGAGACGGTCGGAAGGTAGACATGGCCACGCACCACGCCCTGGGCATCGACATCGGCGGCTCCGGCATCAAGGGGCCCCGGTCGACCTCGACCGGGGACGCTTCGCCGAGGACCGGCTGCGGATCGCCACCCCGGAGGAGGCGACCCCCGAGGCGGTCTGCGAGGTGGTCGGCCAGATCGCGGAGCACTTCTCGGTCGGCAACGACGTGCCACTGGGCATCACGCTCCCCGCCGTGGTCGACCGCGGCGTCGTGCGCAGCGCGGCCAACATCGACCGGGCATGGATCGACCTCGACGCCGACCAGCTCTTCAGCGAACGCCTCGGCCGACCGGTCCACCTCGTCAACGACGCGGACGCCGCGGGCGTCGCCGAGCTCCACTACGGCGCCGCCAGGGGCCAGCGGGGTCTGGTCGTCCTCACCACCCTGGGCACCGGGATCGGCACGGCCCTGATCATGGACGGGGTGCTCGTGCCCAACACCGAGCTCGGGCACCTCGAGATCGACGGCCACGACGCCGAGACCCGCGCCGCCGAGTCGGTCCGGGACCGCGAGGGCCTGGACTGGGAGCAGTGGGCCGAGCGCCTGCAGGCGTACTACAGCCACCTCGAGGCGCTCATCCGACCGGACCTCATCGTCGTCGGCGGAGGGGTCAGCAAGCAGGCCGACCGCTTCCTGCCCCTGCTCGACCTGCGCGCCGAGATCGTCCCGGCGAAGCTGCGCAACAAGGCCGGAATCATCGGCGCCGCGCACCTGGCCGCGCGGGGAAACTGACACCGGACCGTGTCCTCAACGGGTGCGCACGTGGCGGGCACCCGGATCCCCGATGCGGCAAGGTTGGGTACATGACGAACTCCTCGGGTGCGCCGACTCGGCCCCTGGATCGACGTCTGGGCCTGCGGGACGGCGTCGCCCTGGGGCTCGCAGCGATGATCGGCGCCGGCCTGTTCAGCGCCTTCGCCCCCGCGGCTGCCAGCGCCGGCCGGTGGCTGGTCCTCTCCGTCGTCATCGCCGCCCTCGTCGCGGCCGCCAATGCCTCCTCCATGGCACGCCTCGCCGCGCGCTACCCCGACTCGGGCGGCGCATACGTCTACGGCCGCGAGCGCTTGGGCTTGCCGTGGGGCCACCTGGCCGGGTGGGCCTTCGTCGTGGGCAAGGTCGCCTCGTGCGCCGCGATGGCCATGACCCTCGCGGTGCACGTCTGGCCCAACTTCGCCAAGCCGATCGCCGTCCTGGCCGTCCTGGCCGTGCTCGCCCTCAACCTGCAGGGCGTGCACCGCTCGGCCCGGGTGGCCCTCGGCATCGTGGCGCTGGTGGTGACGCTCGTGGTCACCTTCGGCGCCGTCATGCTCATCGCTCCCCCGGTCACGGTGGACACACCACCCCCGGCCGTCCCGGGCTCCGGGACTCCCGCGGGCGTGCTCCAGGGCGCGGGGTTCCTCTTCTTCGCCTTCGCCGGGTACGCCCGGGTGGCGACGCTCGGCGAGGAGATCACCGACCCGCGTCGCACGATCCCCCGCGCCATCGGCATCGCACTGCTGGTCGTGCTGGCGCTGTACGTGCTCGTCGCGGTGGCGCTGACCAGCTCGCTCGGGGCCGGCTGGCTGGCGGCCCGCGAGGCTCCGCTGGCGGAGGCAGCGGAGATCTCCGCGTGGCCGTGGCTGGGCCCTGCCCTGCGCGTCGCGGCCATCCTCGCCGCGGGCGGTGCGCTGCTCGCGCTCGTCCTCGGTGCCTCCCGCACCCTCATGGCGATGGCCAGGGACCGCCACCTCCCACCGGTGCTGGCCACCGTCGACGGCCCGCACCGCACACCGCGCCGGGCGGAGGCCGTGATCGCCGGGCTCGTGATCGTGCTCATCGTGCTCGTGGACCTGCGCGGGGCGATCGCCTTCTCCTCCTTCCTCGTCCTGACCTACTACGCGATCGCCAACGCCAGCGCGTGGACCCTCGAGGGTCGGGCGGCCACGAAGGTCGTCCCCTCCCTCGGTCTCCTGGCCTGCGTCGGCATCGCCTTCCTCCTGCCGTGGCAGGCCGTGGTCGCCGGCGTGGTCGTCCTCGGGCTCGGCGCGTTCATCGGGTGGGCGCGCCACACCACGCGTGAGCACCCCGACGCGTAGACTGCTGGACGGATGAGTCGGCCGGACGGTCGCGTCACCGCTGCGGCGGTGTCGAGGAAAGTCCGGGCTCCACAGGGCGTGGTGGTGGCCAACAGCCACCCGGGGCGACCCGCGGGACAGTGCCACAGAAAGCAGACCGCCTCGTCCACCTCGGTGGACGAGGTGAGGGTGAAAGGGTGGTGTAAGAGACCACCAGCGATCCGGGTGACCGGATCGGCTCGGTAAACCCCACCAGGAGCAAGTCCGGACAGTGTGCGTCCGAGGGCGGCCCGCCCGAGCACACGGGTAGGACGCTGGAGGTCGTCGGCAACGGCGACCCGAGATGGATGGCCGTCGCCCCGGCAACCGGTAACGGTGCCGGGGAACAGAACCCGGCTTACAGGCCGACTCATCCCCCACTCCGGCCTCCACGAGGTCGGAGAGTGGTTGCGCCCGGCTCCCACGGGCCGTGCGGCCGCGCGCAGCGCACGGGGTCGGTTCAGGCCGTTGCCACCGGCTCCTTCGGCGTGGGCCGGTCACTCTCGGCGCGCAGTGCCGGAAGGTAGAGGAGCACACCGGCACCCGAGACCACCCCGAGCACCACGACGCCGACGGAGAGCGAGGTGGCGTCCGCGAGCAGGCCGGCGAGCGGTGCGCTCACGGCGAAGACCGCGAAGCCGACCATCGAACCGAGTGAGAGGACCGTCGTACGGTTGCCGGCCTCGGCCTCGCGGTGCACGAGGGAGGCGTGCAGTGGCCCGCTGCCCCCGAAGATGCCGTACGCAGCCAGGTAGCCCAGGACCACGCCCGCCGGACCCGTCGCGAGGCCGATCGCGACGACTCCCCCAGCCATCCCCAGGTGGGTGACCATGGCCGCACGTCCCACGCCGATCCGGGCCGAGAGCCAGCCGCCGACAGCGGCGCCGCCGGCGTAGACCGCCCACCCTGCCGCAGCGACCGGGCTCATCAGGGCCCCGGCTGCCTCCTCGCTGCCCAGGAGCTCGGCGAGCCGCAACGGCACGAGACCCTCGAAGCCGATCATGGGCAGGGAGATGGCCGCCTCGGCCCCGAGGAGGGCCAGCAGCACCGCGTTGGCGGTCACGAGCTGCAGCCCGGACCGCACCACGCGCGGCGCCTCACGCACACTCGACCGGGCCGAGACGCGCTCGGCGCGAGGCGGCTCCCGCAGCAGCACCACGATGGCCACCAGGTGCACGACGGTGAGCGCGAGGCAGATCATGAAGGGCAGCCGCAGTGCGCTCCCGGGAAGGGGATCCCACAGCACCAGACCGCCGGATGCCAGTGCGCCCAGGGCGATGGAGGCGCCGAGCACCGTGCCGGCGCGCGACAGCTCCTGGTCGACGTCGGCGCCCGGTCGGTGCGCGTGCACGCTGTCGACGTACCACGCCTCCAGCGGTCCGGAGTCGAGCGCGCGGAACACCCCTTGGACGGCCATCGCCGCCGCGAAGACCCAGAACGAGGCGGCGACCAGATAGAGCGCCATCGAGGCGACTGCGGTCACGGCTGCCGCGATCAGCACCGGGCGGCGTCCGAAGGCATCGGCGAAACCGCTGGTCGGCAGCTCGAGCAGCAGGATCACCACCCCCTGCACCGAGCCGAGGGTGAGCACCTGGGTGACGGTCAGGCCGTGCTCGAGCGGCCACAGCGAGAACAGCGCGATGGTCAGTCCCACGGGGAACCAACGGGTGGCGTCAGCAGCCAGTAGACGCGCCGGGCCGCTGCCGGCGCCAGGGCACTCATCAGTCGCCGCTGTCGATGGTCTCGTCGACCACGCCATCGACTGCTCCGCCGACCCCTGCGGCGCCGGGGCGGGGGAACATCGCCACCTGGACGACGACGGGCACGGTGTCCCCGGTGCCCTCGTCCTCCTCCTCGGTCTCGTCCACGAGCTCCTCCAGAGCCGCCAGGAGGGCCCGAGCCCGCGTCGGGGTCAGGCGCACCTCCCAGTCGGCCAGGCTCGAGACCTCACGCCATCGAGCCGGCAGCAGGTCGCGCTCCTCGACTGCGTGCTGCACCTGCTCGGCCTGCACGACCGCCACGGCCTGGAGGAAGGCGCCGAGGGCGTCGCGCGCAGCATCGTCCTCCTCGCTGTCCGCACCCCCGAACTCGGTGGAGCGGTGCGCGGCGCGCCACCATCGCTCGCGGCGGGATCCGTCGTGGCTGCCATCGAGGTCGTCCTCGATGAAGCCGTGCTTCGCCAGCTGACGCAGGTGGTACGAGGTCGCCCCGGAGTTCAGCCCCAACCGGACGGCCAGCGATGTCGCCGTCGCCGGGCCCTCGGAGCGCAGCAGCCCCAGCATCCGCAGTCTCACGGGATGGGCCAGAGCACGCAGGCTCTCGGGCCGAGGCGTCGCTCCGGTGCTGGTCACGACACGAAGGTATTACTGCACATGAGTATTTGCAAACAGGTATTTGCCGAGTGTGCGGACCCGGTCAGAGCCAGCCGAGGCCCTCGGCGACGAGGACGAGGCCGAAGAGGGCGAAGGCGGCCGCGGCGCCGTAGGTGATGACCTTCTCGGGGAGCTTGCGCCCGAGGACCGCACCGACCGCGATCGCCAGGGCGTCTGCGGCCACCATGCCGATCGTGGAGCCGATCCAGGTGCCGAACCAGTCCTCGCGCACGGCCAGCGTGATCGTGGCGAGCATCGTCTTGTCGCCGAGCTCGGCGAGGAAGAAGGCTGCTCCGACGGCGAGCAGTGCCGAGCCGGTGGCCTTCTTGGCCTTCTGCTCCTCCTCCTCGGTCAGCTCGTCGCCGCGCAGCGTCCACACCGCGAAGCCGAGGAAGGCGACACCGGCCGCGACCGCGATCGGGCCCTGGTACTCCTCGAAGCCCGAACCGATGGCATACCCGATCCCCACGGAGGCGAGATGCACCAGCAGCGTCGCGACGGTGATGCCGATGATGACGTCCCGCGCCCGGTACCGAGTGGCGAAGGTCATCGCCATCAGCTGGCTCTTGTCGCCGAGCTCGGCGACGAAGATGACCACGGTGCTGAGCACCAGTGCTTCGAACATGAGAAAGCTCCTCGTCTGCCCGGACGAGGAGCCGTGTCACGACGAGCCTCGACCGGGTCGTCGCATGACTGACCGGTCGAAAGTCTCGTCCGCCAGCCGAGCTGGCCCGATGTGCCGGACCCACGACCTGTCGGTCCGGGGTCAGTGTGTCGACACACCTGTTGGGGACTACTCCCTTTCGAGCGCTCACCCTAACCCATGGCGAAGGGGTGGGCTCACCCGACCGCGAAGCTCGCCTTGCCCCGCGCATGGTCGACTGCGGTCAGGCGGACGGTGACCTTGTCGCCGAGACCGGCCCTCCCGCTGGCCCTGCCGATGACGGGCGGGTCGATCACCTGGATCTCCATCTCACCCTCCCCCTCCGGCACGTCGATGACGACGGCCGTGAAGGTCTGGCCCACCCTGTCGGCGAGCGTGGCCGCCTCGATCGCGTCCATGGCTCCCCTCTCCACGCCACCGACCAGCCGCTCGGAGGCCTCCATCAGCCCGGGCAGGGTCGGCAGCGCCTGACGCACCCACGTCGGCACCTCCTCGCCGGCGCTCACGGCGGCGCACAGGGCCAGGCCGAAACGGTCGACGAGGCGGCGGAGCGGCGCCGTGACGTGGGCGTACGGGGCGGCGATCGCGGCCTGCTCGACGAGCTCGGGCACTCCGCCGTCGAAGACGGTGTACCCCGCCCCGCGGAAGAGCACGGTCGACTCGTGGATGAGCGCGAGGTGGCGCGCGTTGCTCCCGTCGAGCGAGCGCAGCAGGTCACCGTGGGTCTGCTCCGCCGGCCACGGGATCTGCAGGGCCGACGCGATCTGCCGCAGCTGGCGCAGGGCGTCCTCGCCGGGCTCGGGCATCGTGCGCAGGATGCCCACATCCGCGTGCAGCATCATCTCGGCGGCGACCATGCCGGTGAGCAGCGAGATCTGGGCGTTCCAGTCCTCGGCGCGCAGCAACGGACGCAGCTGCAGCCGGAAGCCGCCGTCGACCTGCTCGACCTCCTGGTCGGGCATCGGCAGCGACGCGCCGCCCCGCTCCTGCTCGAGGGTGATGCGCTTGTCGCCGATCTCCTGGAGCAGGGCGAGCCGCTCGTCGTCGGTGCCCGCGTCGATGCTCGCCTGCACCTCGGCGTACTCGAGCCGCTCGACGCTGCGCACCATGGCCGGGTAGATCTCGGCGGCGGTGTGCTCGCCCCGGGCGTCGAGGCGGATGTCCCACACGTACGCCGGGCGGAGCTCGTCGGGAAGCAGGCTCGCGGCCCCCTCGCTGAGCACCGGTGGGTGCAGCGGGGTGCGCTCGTCGGGCGCGTAGATGGTCTGGCCGCGGCGGCGGGCCTCTGCGTCGATGGCCCCGCCCGGCTCGACGAAGGACTCCAGGTGGGCGATCGCGTAGCGCACGCGGTACCCGTCACCGTCGCGGGAGAGGTGCATCGCCTGGTCGAGGTCCATGGACCCGGGTGGGTCGATGGTGAGGAAGGGGAGGTCGGTCTCGTCCCGCTCGGGGAGCGAGAGCGGCTGCGCCGCAACGCGCTCGGCCTCGGTGATGACCTCGGCCGGGAAGTCCTCCGGCACCTCGAGCTCGGCCCGGATCTCATCGAGTCGTGAGCGCAACCCGGCGGCGTCGACGACCTCTCCGGTCGCGGGGTCCGTGGGTCGGAGGAGGCCGATGCGCTTTCCCATGCTGGACACCCTAGGCGCACCCCGTAGGGTTCCGGCGTGCTCGTGCTGCTGCCGCCCTCGGAGTCCAAGACCGGTCGTTCGCGGGGCAAGACCCTCGACCTCGGCTCGTTGTCGTTCCCTGCCCTGACGCCGGCCCGGGAGCGTGTGCTCGCGGCCCTCGCGGAGGTCAGCGCCCGCGCCGACGCCCACGAGGTGCTCGGTGTCAGCCCCAACCTCGTCGCGGAGGTGGCCCGCAACACCGCCCTCATGACCGCACCGGCGCCACCGGCCTCGCACGTCTACAGCGGTGTCCTCTACGACGCCCTCGACCTCGCGAGCCTCTCGCCGGGCGCCAAGCGCCGGGCCGGGCGGTGGCTCGTCATCGTCTCGGCGCTCTTCGGTGCGGTCCGTCCGGGCGACCGCATCCCGCCCTACCGGCTCTCGATGGCGGTGAACCTCCCTGGTGTCGGGCCGCTGGCCGCGCACTGGCGCGAGGTCCTCGACGCGGAGCTGACCGCCGCGGCCGGGACCGGCCTGGTCGTCGACTGCCGCTCGAGCACCTACGCCGCAGCGTGGCAGCCCTCCGGCACGACGGCGACACGGTGGGTCCACGTCACCGTCCCGGGGGCGACGCACATGGCCAAGCACACGCGCGGCCTCGTCGCCCGCCACCTGCTCGGGGTCGACCGGGAGCCGAGGACGCCGCAGGCGCTCGTAGCGGCGCTCGAGCCGGCCTTCGAGGTCGAGCTGTCCGGCCCGGCGAAGGGGGCCGGCCCCCTTCGCCTCGCCGTGACCGCGAGGTAGCGCCCCGCCTCAGTCCAAGCCGTCGAGGGCCGAGGTGAGGTCGGCGAGGAGGTCGTCGACACCCTCGAGCCCCACGGAGATGCGCAGGGTCGCGTCGGTGATGCCGATCGCGGCGCGTGCCTCCGGCCCCATGCGGCGGTGCGTCGTCGTCGCCGGGTGGGTGATGAGCGACTTCGAGTCGCCGAGGTTGTTGGAGATGTCCACGAGGCGCAGCGCGTTGACGACCGCGAAGGCCTCGGCCTTGCCCCCGTCGATCGCGAAGGTAACGACCGTGCCGCCACCACCCATCTGCCGCCGGGCGAGGTCGTGCTGCGGGTGGTCCGGCAGCCAGGGGTGGACGACCTGCGTGACCCGGGGGTGCTGCTGCAGCTCCCGGGCCAGCACGAGGGAGGACTCGGCCATCCGACGCACGCGCAGGTCCATCGTCTCCAGCCCCTTGAGCAGCACCCAGGCGTTGAAGGGCGACAAGGACGGTCCGGTGTGCCGGATGAGGTTGCGCACGGGGCCGTCGATGTAGTCGGCCGGACCGAGGATCGCGCCACCGAGGACCCGCCCCTGCCCGTCGATGTGCTTGGTCGCGGAGTACACGACGATGTCGGCGCCGTGGTCGAGCGGCCGGGAGAACACGGGGGTACCGAAGACGTTGTCGACGACGACCTGCGCGCCTGCGGCGTGGGCGAGCTCGCTCACCGCGGCGATGTCGACGAGCTCCTGCATCGGGTTGCTCGGCGTCTCGAAGAAGACCGCCGTGGTCGGCTCGGACAGCGCCTCGCGCCACTGGTCGAGGTCGGGCCCGTCGACGAGGACGGTCTCGACGCCCCACCGGGGCAGGATCTCGTCGACGATGACGAAGCAGCTGCCGAAGAGCGAGCGCGAGGAGACGAGTCGGTCCCCCTCACCGAGCAGCGCCGCCAGCGCGGTGAAGACCGCCGACATCCCCGAGGACGTGGCGTAGGCCGCCTCGGCGCCCTCGAGCACGCGCAGCCGCTCCTCGAGCATGCCGACGGTCGGGTTGCCGTAGCGGGAGTAGACGTACTTCTCCACGCCCCCGGAGAAGGCGGCCTCGGCCTCCTCGGCGGTGCCGTAGACGAAGCCGGAGGTGAGGAAGAGGGCCTCGGACGTCTCGTCGAAGGTGGTGCGGGCCTGCCCACCCCTGACCGCCAGGGTCTGCGGGGAGAGCCCGCTCGGATCGAGGTACGGCGCGGGGTTGCCCGGGCCGTGGGGGGACTCGCTCACCCCTGCCGCCATGGCAGGCCGGCCTGCTTCCACCCGGCGACGGCACGGTGCCCGTGCTCGTCGACCGGGCCCTCGAAGCCGTCGACGATGTTGTACGACTTCGCCCAGCCGGCTGCGGTGGCTGCCTCGGCGGCGGCCACGGACCGTCCACCGGAGCGGCAGAGGAAGTACACGGAGGAGTCCTGGGGCACGGCCTCCTGCAGCTGCTGCAGGAACGCGTCGTTGACGGTCCCTGCTGGGAAGGAGCTCCACTCGATGGGGACCATCTGCTTGTCGATGGCGGACAGGTCCGGGACCCCGACGAAGGCCCACTCCGCTTGGGTGCGCACATCGACGAGGACGGCCTCCGGGTCGGACGCGAGGGCCTCCCACGCGTGCTGGGGGCTGAGGTCTGCGGCGTACGTCATGCACCAAGGGTATGCACGGGAGGCGTGCCCCGTGCACGCCCGGTCGACACCCGAGACGGTCAGAAACTCAGCTCGATGCCCTGGACCACGAGCCACGAGGTGATGAGGAAGCGGGCCAGGCACCCGAGCGTGGTCACCACGACGAAGAGGGCGAGGGAGACGTGCTTGATCCCCGCGGCCACCGTGACGACGGCGAGCGGCGGGAAGCCCACGCCGGCACCGGCGAGCATGACCAGCGGCCCCAGGTGCGGACGGTCCAGCAGATCGATCATCGCCTTGCTCCACCGCTCGAGACGCTTCCTGAAGGCGCTGCGGCTCTTGCGTGCCTTGTCCGCGGCCCGCAGCTCCTTCTCCTCGCGGCGCTTCATGAAGGCCTCGGCGCCCTTCTCCGCGGCGACGAAGTGGGTCACCTTGCCGACGACCAGCCCGCCCGTCATCGCCGACACGTGCACGACCCACAGGTCGGGGAAGATGACGGGTGCCGCGACCGCGTAGATCTCGGCGTTCAGGGGCGGGAAGTACGCGGACAGCAGGCCGAAGACCACCGCGCCGATCACGCCGGACGCGGTCAACCAGGTGGGCAGGTCGTCGATGTCGCCGCTCCTCAGGTCCGGTTGGTGAAGGCGACGAGCGCCTCGCCGTCGGGCCGGACCTCGAGCGCGGTGAGGGAGCCCGGGTCGACGGCCAGGCGCCGCATCCGCTCGCGCGGCAGGCCGAGGACGTGCGCGAGGACGACGAGGATCGCCGTGCGGTGGCAGGCGACGACGGCGGTGCGTCCGTCGGCGACGACTCGCTCCCACGCCGTGACGACCCGCGTGGTCAGCTCCTCGTGCGTCTCCCCCTCGGACGGCTCGTCCCAGTCCGCATCGGCGTGGGGAGCGACCGCGAGCCGCTCGGCGACCGTGTCACCGGTCCTCGCGTCCCGGGTCGGGTCGGAGGTGACGACGCGCACGTCCGCGTCGTCGACGAGCGCGGCCACCCGGTCGGCTGCGCGCTCGGACTGCTCGGTGTCGCCGTGGCGCACGAGGACGACCAGGGTGGGCCCGTCGCGCCCCGATCGGCGCTGCGCCGCAGCCGGCTCGGTGTCCCGGCGGGGTGGGTGGTCGCCGCGCGATCCCTCGCGCCACTCCTCGACCTCCTCGCCGTCCATCCCGCGGTTGGACAGGGCATCGGCGTGCGCGTTCGCGTCGCGGGGGATCCAGACGAACGCGACCGAGCCACCCGCGGCAGTGATCTCGGCGACGAGGTCGCGGCCCTGCCGGGCGAGCTCCTGCATGTCGGGGTGCTTGATCTTCCACCGGCCCGACATCTGCTCGACGACGAGCTTGGAGTCCATCCCGACCTCCACGTCCGCCGAGGGATCGATGGTGCGGGCGGCACGCAGGCCGGCGAGCATGCCGCGGTACTCGGCGACGTTGTTACTCGCCGTCCCCAACGGGCCAGCGAGCTCGACGAGCACCCCACCGGATCCGGAGTCCCGGACGAGGGCGCCGTACCCGGCCACTCCGGGGTTGCCCCGGGAGCCACCATCCGCCTCCACCCGGAGGGAGCGCCCCATCAGCTCTGCGGAGCCGGGGTGCGCACGAGGATGCGGTCGCACTCCTCGCAGCGCACCACCTCGTCGACGGGTGCCTTCTCGATCGCGGCGAGGTCGACGGGGTTGAGCTCGAGGCGGCACCCGCCGCAGCGGCCGTGCTTCAGCTCCGCGGCGGCCAGGCCGCCGGACTTCTCCCGGATCCGGTCGTACAGCGAGATAAGGGCGTCGTCGATGCTCGCGACGAGCTCGGCGCGAGGGGCGCTGACCTGCTTCTCCTCGGCGTCGAGCTCTGCCAGCGCCTCGTCACGCTCGCGGGTCAGCCGGTCGACCTCGGCCTGCAACCCGGCCTGCTTCTCCGTCCCCGAGGAGACCCGCTCCTCGGCGGCCTCCTGGCGCTCCATGGCCTCGATCTCGACGTCCTCGAGGTCGCCCTGCCGCCGCGCGAGCGACTCGATCTCGCTCTGCAGGGCGGTCAGGTCGCGCGATGTCATGCCTGCCCCCGTGTCCAGACGCTGCTGGTCCCGCGCGGCGCGGTCGCGCACCTGCTGCACGTCGGCCTCGGCCCGGGCGACCTCACGTCGGATGTCCCCCAGCGTCGTCTCGGCGCGCACGACGTCGTCCTGGGCGCGCTGCAGCTGCGAACGGGCCTGCTCGAGGGCCGCGATCTGGGGCAGCCTCGTGCGGGCATGGGCGATCTGCTGCAGCCGGATGTCGAGCGCCTGCAGCTCGAGCAGCCGTGCCTGGACGAAGGGGTCTGCCTTCACTGGGGATCTCCTTGGGCTGTCTGTGCGCCGACGGTGAAGGTCCACGGGTCGGTGCAGATCGTGCTCACGTGGGTCTCCCATCCCACCACGTCGGCTCCGGCGTCGGCGAGAGAGTTGTGCAGCCGGGTCAGCATGTCCTCCAGCCAGAGGGACTCGCTCGCCCAGTGGCCTGCGTCGACGAGGAAGGGGGTGCCTGTGGCGGCCCGTGCCTCCTCCCGGGACTCGAGGGCCGGGTGGTGTCGCAGGTCGGCGGTGACGTAGACGTCGGCGCCCGCCGCGCGGGCGGCGTCGAGGAGGCCGTCCCCGGCCCCTCCGAGCAGCGCGACGCGTCGCACCCGGCCGTCGGGCGGCCCGGAGACACGGATGCCACCCGGTGCGGGCGGCAGCGCCCCCGCGAGCCGCTCGGCGAAGTCGGCGAGGGTGACCTCCTCGGCCAGGTACCCGACCCGGCCCATCGCGGTGCCCTCCTCCAGGGAGAGCGGCTCCGTCGCCGTCAGCCCGCAGGCCTGCGCGAGGGCGGTGTTGACGCCGGGCTCGGCGACGTCGGCGTTGGTGTGGGCCACGTACAGGGCGATGTCGGAGACCACGAGGGAGGTGACGCTCGCTCCCTTCGCGCTCGTCGTGGCGACCGAGTGCACACCCCGCAGCAGCAGGGGGTGGTGGGTGATGAGCAGGTCCGCGCCCGCGTCGCGGGCCTCCTCGATGACCTCGAGGGTGGGGTCGACCGCGGCATGCACCCGGCGCACGGGCTGATCCGGGTCGCCGGTGACGAGACCCACCTGGTCCCAGGACTGGGCGGAGTCGCCGGGGTACATGTCCTCGAGGACGGTCAGCACGTCACGCAGACGGATGGTGCTCATGTGGGCCCGGCCGGGCTCGAACCGACGACACCCGCGGTGTAAACGCGGTGCTCTACCAACTGAGCTACAGGCCCCGGGCGCGCGGTGCGCCGCGCGGTCATTGTGACAGGACGACGCTCCGGGGTCAGGACCGGCGCGCGTCCTCGATGAGGTTGATCTCGTAGAGGACCAGGTCGAGGGCGTCCGCGGCGGTGATCGGCGAGAAGCGCTGGGGCGTCTCGGCGGTCACGGTGCTCACCAGCGGGCTGAGCACCGTCCACGGCGTCGGGTGGCTGAACTGCACGACCGAGTAGCGGTCGCCCCCCTGCCCCGGGGCCGCGACGACCCGGTGGATGCCCGGCTCGATGAGGCCGTTGGTCACGGTCTCGAGCATGAGGCCGGTGTTGATGATGGCACCGCCCTCGGGCGCGACGGCGTCGATCCACTCGTCGCTGTCCTTCAGCCGCACCTGCAGACCGGCGGCGGTCGCCCGCGGCAGGGCGGTGATGAGGTTGATGTCGGCGTGCTCGGCCGCCCACACGTGCGGGGCGTCCGGCGCGGACTGCATCGGCGGGTAGTGGATCGCCCGGGAGAGGGTCGGTCCGTCCACGAGCATCGTCTCGAAGTAGTCGGGGTGGGCGCCCACGCCGGTGGCGATGATGCGCAGCACCCGGCGCTGGAGGTCGGCGACGGCCTCGTGGAAGGTCGTCAGCGTCTCGGTGATGCCCGGCACGGCCGACTCGGGCAGGACCGGGTCGTGGTAGCGGTGCGGGTAGCGGGTGCGAAGGGGGTGCCCCTCCGGGATCGCCGGGCCCCAGTTGAGCATCTCCTTCCAGTCCGCGACGTCGGAGGTGGCCGCGGTCTCGACGAGCAGGTCGGTGTAGCCGGTCTGGCCGTGGGTCCCCGGGGCGACGAACTGCTGCTTGACCTCGCGCTCGGCGGTGAAGAACTCCTCGAGCATCCCGTAGGCGGTGTCGATGAGGTCGTCGGACACGTCGTGCCGCACGTAGACGAAGCCGGTGTCCAGGGAGCTCATCAGGCCGTCGACGACTGCCCGTGCGCGCTCACCGTCCCCCGACTCGAAGGCCAGCAGGTCCACCTCGAGGATGTCGTCGCTCATGGTGGCGGAGACTACCGGGTGCCACCCGCGGCAGCGGCATCCTGCAACGCCGCCATGGCCCGCTCGTAGCCACTGAACTCACGACGCTCCCCCGCAGGGTTGACCAGTCGCCAGGCGACCCGTCCGTCGCGGCCGACGAGGAAGGTCCCTCGCCGGGCCATGCCGGCGCCCGCGTCGAAGACGCCGTAGGCGGTGGCAACGGCGCCGTGCGGCCAGAAGTCGGAGAGCAGGGGGAAGAAGTACCCCTCGCGATCCGCCCACGCCCGCAGGCTGAACATCGGGTCGCAGGAGATGGCCACCGTGGTCACGTCCGGCGACTCGAAGCGCCCGAGGTCGTCGCGGATCTCGCGCAGCTCGCTCGTGCAGACGCCGGAGAAGGCGAAGGGGTAGAACACCAGCAGGACCGCCCGGTCGCGCGTCAGCTCGGCCAGGGTGACGTCCGCGCCGTTCTGGTCGCGCAGGGTGAAGTCGGGGGCGATGTCCCCGACCGAGAGGGGCTGCTGACTCATGTCGGCAGTGTGCCAGTCGCGATCAGGCGACACCCTTGCGGGCAGCCAGCCGGGTCGCGACCCAGTGGTCGGAGCACATCACCGAGCCGGAGGTGTGCAGCCCGGCCGTCGTCGCCGCCTCGTCGACCTCGCTCGGGTCGACCTCGCCGTCACGGCCCGGGCGCGGGGTGAGCAGCACGATCGACGAGCCCTCGGCGAGCGTGCCGAGGGTGTCGACGAGGGCGTCGGTGAGGTCACCGTCGTCGTCGCGCCACCACATGATCACCGCGTCGACAACGCCGGTGTAGTCCTCGTCCTCGAGCTCGGCGCCAACGACGTCCTCGATCGCGGCACGCAGCGCCTCGTCGACGTCATCGTCCCAGTTGTACTCCTGGACGATCTGGTCGTGGGCGAAGCCCAGCTTGTCCACGGCACCGCGGGTCATCTCGTCCTCCCGGGCCGTCGCGTCCCCCGTCAAGGTGGTGGTCCTTCCTTCGCTTCGGTGATCAGTCATCAGGGCCAGTCCACAGTGTCCGGCGTCGGATCGCAACCAACGGGCCCGCTCGAACGTCGTCTGGCGTGGCTCGCGCGGGCCGCCGCGAGGTGCGCGAGACGTTGCGCGTCGTCGGTCGAGAGGTGCTCCACACGCGGGCGGACCGGCCCCACGGTGCTGAGGAACTGGACGCTCGCGAGGTCGAGCCGGCGGTCCAGCGGCCCCTGCTGGAGGGTCATGGACTGGATCCGCCCCCAGGGCACGACCTGCAGGACCCGGTCGAGCCACCCCGAGCGGGTGAGCACGGCCCGTCGCCCGGGCAGGTAGCCGATCCGCCGGCGGGCGAAGGGGTGGAACCACCTGGCCGCGGACGGCACCCCGACGAAGCCCTCGGGCGTGTCGGCGACGAGCGAGGCGACCTCGGCCGTGGTCACCGGGTCGGCGGTGACCGCCTCGAGCAGGCGCAGCACCTCGTCGGTCGTGGCGACGGGCACGAGGACGCTCTCGCCGGAGTCCCCGTCGGCGGAGGCGATGCGAGCCCCGGCGACGTTGACCTTGAGCGTCCACCACCCGGCGCGGCGCCACAGGACGGGCTGCTGGACCTCGAGTGCCTGCACGCGCTGCAGCGGCACGGAGGAGTGGCGGGTGTCGGTCAGTCCGCGCTGGCTCGTGAGCGTCTGCCCCCGCAGGGCAACCGTCAGCCCGTACCACCGGGTGAGCCTGATGATGCTGCGCATGCCGGTGATGAGGACGACGGGCAGGAAGCCACCGATGACCACGCCGAGGTCGACGAAGGTCAGCACGAGCGCGAGGCAGAGCAGCGCGAGGAAGAAGATCGTGTCCCAGGAGAGCAGCACCGAGGCGATCAGCCGCTCGACGGGTACCCGCAGCAGGGGCACAGCCGGCTCTGCGGCACCACGCCCCGGCCACGGCCCCTCCGGCCCGGCGGGAGGCACGGGTCCGCCCTTGGGCCTCGCAAGCTCGGCCCTTGAGTCGGGCGAACCCATCCCTCCCTCTGGGCCTGGTGATGGTGTCGGCTGCTGCGCCTCCGCCGCCAGGCCGAGCAGCCGGGCGCGGACCGCCTCGGCGTCGGTGTGCCTGAGGTAGGCGATGGACACGTGGGAGTCGCCGCCGCCGGCGGACTCGACGCGCACTTCGGACAGTCCGGTCATCCGCGCGAGGAGCGGACGGACGAGGTCGACGGCCTGGATGCGGTCGTAGCGCACCTGGCGGTGCTGGCGCATGATCGCGCCCGAGTGCATCTCCAGCCCGGTGTCCCCGAGCCGGTAACGGGTGAACCACCACGACAGCAGGCCGAGGAGCACCGCCCCGACGACGGTCAGGAGCACGAGCACGGCCGGGACGAGGAGGGAGGTCTCCCCCTCGCCGGGTGCCGGTGGCCCGGCGGCACCGACGACCCGGTCGATCTGCTGGGACAGGACGTAGCCGAAGACGGCGATGACCACGAGGCCACCGCGGATGAAGGGCGAGAGGGGGTGGACGCGCGAGAAGCCGTCCCCACCCCCTTCGCCCCCGGAGGGCTCGTCGAGCGTCACAGGCCCGCTCGCTGCGCCTCGCCGTGGGCCGCGAGCCGCACGCGCAGCTCCTCGGCCACGTCGACGGGCAGGCCGGGGATGTCCCCGCTGCTGGCCGGGGACGCGGTGTTGACCGTGATGTCGGCCAGTCCCTTGGCCCGCTTGTAGGGGCCGGAGGAGATGTCGACGTACTGGATGCGGCCGTAGGGGATCGTGACCAGCGAGCGCCACATGCGGCCCTTGCGGATGGCCAGCTCCTCGGGCAGCTCCACCCAGCTGATCGCCGCGACCTGGCGCGGGATGAGCCACATCAGCCACAGCCACAGGCCCGTCAGCAGCACGGTCACGAGGACCAGCCACGGGGTGATGAACGCCGCCGCCAGGGCCGCGGCGACGGCGGGTGGCAGGAGGGTCGCAGTCGTGCTCACCTGTCGCACCTCGGCCAGCAGTGGTGAGACCGGACGCCACTGCGCGCCGTGGTCCCCCGTCAGCGGGAGCACCGACGGGGCCGGCGAAGGGGGTTGGGTCTCGTCGTCGTCCACGGCACCATCACACCAGACCCCGTCCGTAGGCTGGCCACATGGTCAGGCGAGCGAAGGCGGGTCCATGGGACGGATGACGCAGCGGCTGCGCGCACAGCGCATGGGCGACCGCGCGGTCAGCAGGATCGAGTCGCTCGCCGTCGAGGAGCCCCTGGAGATCCGGGTGGCATCCCTCCCGGCCGCGGGTCTGGCCGCGGGCGGTGCACCGAGCGAGCTGCGGCCGCCGTCGACCACCGTGACGACGACGATGCGCCTGCCGGGTGACGACTTCGACCTCGCGCTGGGGCACCTGGTCACCGAGGGGCTCATCGGCGACGCCGAGGACGTCGCCGCGATGATGCACTGCACCGACACCGGTCCGGACGGCTCGCCGACCTTCAACGTCGTCGAGGTCACCCTCGCGGCAGGGGTCTCGCTGCGGCGCCCCGTGACGGCCCGCACGGAGGTCGCGACCAGCGCGTGCGGGGTGTGCGGGTCGACCTCCGTCGACGACCTGCTCGAGGCCCTCCCCCACTCCCCTCCGACGACCCGGCCCGCCACTCGCTGGAGCACATCCACGCCGGGATGGCGGCCATGCGCGAGCGCCAGAAGGTCTTCGAGGCCACCGGTGGCGTCCACGCCGCCGCTCTGCTCGACCCGGACGGCCGCCTCCTGGTGGTCCGGGAGGACATCGGTCGGCACAACGCCGTCGACAAGGTCATCGGGTGGGCCGCGCGCGAAGGGGGTCTCCCCCTTCGCGGGCACGTCCTGCTGGTCTCCTCCCGGGCCGGCTTCGAGATCGCGCAGAAGGCGGCCGTGGCCGGCGCCCCGGTGCTCGCCTGCGTCTCGGCCGCGACCACCCTGGCCGTGGAGGTCGCCGAGCGCAGCGGGTTGACCCTGCTCGGGTTCGTCCGGGAGCCGAGGGCCACCGCGTACGCCCATCCCGAGCGCGTCACCGGCTGACCGGGACGTCGCTCCCGTCCGTTCCCCGACCCCGGCTTGTGACGCGCGACACGGGGGAGGGAAGATGACTGTGTCTCCCGACACCCCCCGGGAGTGTTCTTCGGAAAGGACGACGACGTGCCCGGATCTGCCGATCACCTCAGCGACGGCCCCATCCTCAACGGCATCCCCACCCACCTGCCGGACATCGACCCCGACGAGACGGCGGAGTGGCTGGAGTCGATCGATGCCGTCATCGACGAGGCGGGGCGTGAGCGCGCCCGGTACGTGATGCTGCGGCTGCTCGAGCGGGCCCGGATGAAGAGCGTCGGCGTCCCGTCGTTGACCACGACCGACTACGTCAACACCATCTCCCCGACCAACGAGCCGTGGTACCCCGGCGACCAGGAGGTCGAGCGCCGCTACCGCGCCTGGATCCGCTGGAACGCCGCGATCCAGGTCCACCGTGCCCAGCGCCCGGGAGTGGGCGTCGGCGGCCACATCTCCTCCTACGCCTCCGCGGCGACGATGTACGAGGTGGGCTTCAACCACTTCTGGCGGGGCAAGGACCACCCCGGCGGCGGCGACCAGATCTTCTTCCAGGGGCACGCCTCCCCCGGGATGTACGCGCGCGCCTTCCTCGAGGGCCGTCTCAGCGAGGAGCAGATGGACGGCTTCCGGCAGGAGGCCGCGACGCTGGCGGGCGACTCCGAGACCGGCATGCCCTCCTACCCGCACCCGCGCCTGATGCCGGACTTCTGGGAGTTCCCCACGGTCTCCATGGGCATCGGCCCGATGAACGCGATCTACCAGGCGCAGTTCAACAAGTACCTGCACAACCGCGGGATCAAGGACACCTCCGAGCAGCACGTGTGGGCCTTCCTCGGTGACGGCGAGATGGACGAGCCGGAGAGCCGCGGCCTGCTGCAGACGGCGGCCTTCGAGGAGCTGGACAACCTCACCTTCGTCGTCAACTGCAACCTGCAGCGG
Source organism: Janibacter sp. DB-40 (assembly GCF_029510815.1). Taxonomy (NCBI): domain Bacteria; kingdom Bacillati; phylum Actinomycetota; class Actinomycetes; order Micrococcales; family Intrasporangiaceae; genus Janibacter; species Janibacter sp. DB-40. Next base: position 1,980,858 of record NZ_CP120360.1, read on the forward strand.
CTCGACGGCCCGGTGCGCGGCAACGGGAAGATCATCCAGGAGCTCGAGGCGCAGTTCCGCGGCGCGGGCTGGAACGTCATCAAGGTGATCTGGGGCCGCGGCTGGGACCCGCTGCTGGCCGCCGACCACGACGGCGCCCTGGTCAACCTGATGAACCAGACGCCCGACGGCGACTACCAGACCTTCCGGGCCAACGACGGCGCGTACGTGCGCGAGCACTTCTTCGACCGCGACCCGCGCACGCGCAAGCTGATCGAGGACTGGTCCGACGCGGACGTGTGGTGGAAGCTCAAGCGCGGCGGCCACGACTACAACAAGGTCTACGCCGCCTACCGCGCCGCGATGGAGCACTCCGGCCAGCCGACGGTCATCCTCGCGAAGACGATCAAGGGCTACGGCCTGGGCTCGAGCTTCGCCGGTCGCAACGCCACCCACCAGATGAAGAAGCTGACGATCGAGGACCTCAAGGGCCTGCGCGACGGCCTGCAGATCCCGATCTCCGACGAGGAGCTGGAGAAGGACCCGTACCTGCCGCCCTACTACCACCCGGGCGAGGACGACGAGGGCATCCAGTACATGAAGGAGCGCCGCGAGAAGCTCGGCGGGGGCCTGCCGGAGCGCCGGGTCGACTACGAGCCCCCGACGCTGCCCGCGAAGGAGAAGTACGGGCAGCTGGCCAAGGGGTCGGGCAAGCAGGAGATCGCGACGACGATGGCCTGGGTGCGCCTGCTCAAGGACCTCATGCGGGAGAAGGGGTTCGGCGAGCGGATCGTGCCGATCATCCCGGACGAGGCCCGCACCTTCGGCATGGACTCCTTCTTCCCGACGAAGAAGATCTACAACCCGCACGGGCAGAACTACACCTCGGTCGACGCCGACCTCATGCTCGCCTACCGCGAGTCCGAGACGGGGCAGCTGCTCCACACCGGCATCAACGAGGCCGGCTCGGTGGCGGCGTTCACCGCTGCGGCGACGAGCTACGCCACGCACGGCGAGCCGATGGTGCCGGTCTACATCTTCTACTCGATGTTCGGCTTCCAGCGCACCGGTGACTTCATCTGGGCCGCGACCGACCAGATGTCGCGCGGCTTCATGCTCGGCGCCACGGCCGGCCGCACGACGCTGACCGGTGAGGGGCTGCAGCACGCCGACGGGCACTCCCCGCTGCTGGCCGCGACGAACCCGGCCGTCGTGTCCTGGGACCCGGCCTACGGCTTCGAGATCGCGCACATCATGCGCCAGGGCCTGGAGCGGATGTACGGCGGCGACGCGCCCCAGACCGACATGGCGCGCAACGTCGTCTACTACCTCACCCTCTACAACGAGCCGATCGTGCAGCCGCCCGAGCCCGAGGGCCTGGACGTCGACGGGCTGCTCCGGGGCATGTACCGCTACGCGGCCGGGGACGACTCCGGACTCGGGGACACCCCACCGCGCTGCCAGCTGCTCGCCAGCGGTGTCGGCATGCCGTGGGCCCTGGACGCGCAGGAGCTGCTGCGCGAGGACTGGGGCGTGGTCGCCGACGTGTGGTCGGTGACCAGCTGGACGGAGCTGCGCCGCGAGGCGATGCGGTGCGACGAGGAGCGCTACCTCCACCCGGAGAACGAGCGTCGCACGCCGTACGTCACCCGTGCGCTGGAGAACTCCGTCGGCCCGATCGTCGCGGTCTCGGACTACATGAAGCAGGTCCAGGACCAGATCCGGCCGTGGGTCCCGGAGGAGTTCTCCGCCCTGGGCACCGACGGTTTCGGTTTCTCGGACACGCGCGCCGCCGCTCGCCGGTACTTCCACGTCGACGGTCCGTCGATGGCGGTCCGGGCGCTGCAGATGCTCGCCGACCGCGGTTGGGTGGCCGAGGACGTGCCGGGCAAGGCCGCCGAGAAGTACCGCCTGCTCGACGTCACCGCCGGCACCTCCGGCAACGCCGGGGGCGACGCCTGAGGTCGCGCAGCAACCACATCGAAGGGGGTGCCCTCCGCCGATCACGGCGCGGGCGCCCCCTTCGCACGAGTGCGGGGCTCAGCGCATGACCGCGAGCATCCCCGTCAGCGCCTGCACCGCCTGGCAGCCGCACCGGACCACGTGCGGGAAGGGGACCCTGATGTCGCGGTCCCCCGCGTCGGGCGTGCTCTCGCGCGCGACGAGCCCGGTCTCGTCGGCCAGGAGCGGCCGCACGACGCCGGACTCGTGGAGCGGGACGACACCGGCGACGAGCCGGCGCAGGTCCTGACGATGGTGGCTGTCGAGGTGGGCCATCCACTCGTCCTGCCACCCCGCGAGCGCGTCCACGTCGGCAGCGGCGTAGTCCTTGGCCTCGACGTGCACCACGTCGCGCAGACCCTCGACCTCCACGCGCCAGTCGAGGGTGATCGACGTGGGAGCCAGCCGGGCGACCAGACCGTCCTCGGTGATCCCCAGGTGCGACCGCAGCTGCTCGTCGACCGGGTGCTGCAGCACCTCGGCGCGGCCACCGAGACGGACCAGCCCACGCACCCTGCCCGGATGGCTCACGGCGGAGACGTCGGCCGCCGTGGCGAGGATGTCCGGACCGGTCGTCCCGGCGGCCACGAGGTGGGCACACGCCGGTGCGGCCTCCCGGAGGGAGAAGAGCAGCGCCCCGGAGGGGGTGACGGCGTGCCTGGCGAGCGGGCGACCCTGCCCGGCAACGCCGACCTCAACCGATCCGGCGCTCGCCACGATCGTCCTGGCCCGTCGTGCCCATGTGCTCATGTGCCCTCCTCGTCAATGAGATTAGGTAAGCCTAACCATAATTGTTCGAGGAGGGGTGGCCGCGACTCGCGGCGCGGCCTCAGCGAGCGGTGACGAACTGCGTCCGCGCCTCCACACCCACGTCGGGGTGGTCGCAGAAGACCCCGTCGACGCCCGCCTCCAGATGGGCGACGACCTCGTCGACCATGCGTCCGTGGGCGGCGGGCCCTGCGCCGATGCGGTGGTCGGCGGGCAGGAAGGCGTTCTCCGCGCGGAAGGTCCACGGGAAGACCTCGAGACCGGCCTCGTGGGCATCGTCGACCAGGCGGGTGGGCTCCCCCAGAGCGCCCTCGGGGGTCCACGGGATGACCTGCTCCTTCGCCGGTGCCAACGCGTCCACCCACGGAGCGAGCCGCTCCATGGCCGGAGGCGTCGTCAGCTCCACGCAGGTGGTGCCCTGCTCGCGCAGGTCGAAGGGGGCTCCCTGCGCCTCGGTCAGGAGCATGGAGCGACCTCGGTAACCGTGCGCGCGCAGGGCCCGCAGGGCGGTCGGCTCGAAGGACTGGAGCCACACCGGAGCCGTCGCGGAGTTGAGGTCGTGCTCCTCGAGCAGCCGGAGGACCTCGAGCTCGGGGTCGAAACCGTGCCCGCGCAGGTAGGTGGAGTGCTTGATCTCGGGCACGATCCCGATGGTGCGGCCGCTGGTGCGGGTCAGGTCCGCCCGTTGCTGCAGCACCTCGTCGAACGTCAGCACCCTCAGGGATCCTTCGTGGGTGACCGACTCCGGCCGCAGCTGCGCGAGGCGCTCCGTGGCGCGCAGGCCCTGCAGCTCCTCGACGGTGAAGTCCTCGGCAAACCACCCGGTGACGACGACCCCGTCGATCTCCTTCGCGGTCATCCGATCGGCGAATCGCGGGTGCTCGGCGACGTCGGTGGTCTGGGCGATCTCCGGCTCGTGCCGGTCGACGAGCACGCCGTCCCGCGTCATGACCAGGTCGGGCTCGATGTAGTCGGCACCCATCCCCACGGCCAGCTCGTAGGCCGCGAGCGTGTGCTCCGGCCGGTAGCCGGAGGCGCCGCGATGGGCGAGGACGAGGATGTCCGTGCTCACCATCCCGAGCGTAGGCACTGTGGACGACCGAGGTGGGACCTTGCCGTGTCCACTGGATGACCGGTGGATGACGGCAGGTCGTCGGTTGCGCCACCGAGGTCCTAGGGTGGGGCGCGTGTCCAAGGTACTCACATCCCTCCCTGTTGGTGAACGTGTCGGCATCGCCTTCTCCGGCGGTCTCGACACCTCGGTGGCCGTCGCGTGGATGCGCGAGAAGGGGGCGGTGCCGTGCACGTACACCGCTGACCTCGGTCAGTACGACGAGGAGGACATCGAGTCGATCCCGGGCCGAGCAGGCCAGTACGGTTCCGAGCTGTCCCGGCTCGTCGACTGCAAGGGTCCCCTGGTCGAGGAGGGGTTGTCCGCCATCGCCTGCGGCGCCTTCCACATCCGCAGTGGTGGTCGCACCTACTTCAACACCACTCCCCTGGGCCGCGCCGTGACCGGCACCCTCCTCGTGCGCGCCATGAAGGAGGACGACGTCTCCATCTGGGGTGACGGGTCGACCTTCAAGGGCAACGACATCGAGCGCTTCTACCGCTACGGCCTCATGGCCAACCCGGGACTGCGGATCTACAAGCCGTGGCTCGACGCCGACTTCGTCACCGAGCTCGGCGGACGCCAGGAGATGTCCGAGTGGCTCACCGAGCGGGGGCTGCCCTACCGCGACAGCGCCGAGAAGGCCTACTCCACCGACGCCAACATCTGGGGAGCGACCCACGAGGCCAAGACCCTCGAGCACCTCGACGCCTCGATGGAGATCGTCACCCCGATCATGGGTGTCCCCTTCTGGGACCAGTCCGTGGCCATCGAGCCCGAGGACGTCACCGTCCGGTTCGAGCGCGGCCGTCCGGTCGCCATCAACGGCGACGACTTCGGCGGGGACGCCGTGGCGATGGTGCGCGCGGCCAACGACATCGGCGGCCGCCACGGCCTGGGCATGTCCGACCAGATCGAGAACCGGATCATCGAGGCCAAGTCCCGCGGCATCTACGAGGGCCCGGCGATGGCGCTGCTGCACATCACCTACGAGCGCCTGGTCAACGCGATCCACAACGAGGACACGATCGCGAGCTACCACGCCGAGGGCCGGCGCCTGGGGCGCCTGCTCTACGAGGGCCGGTGGTTCGACCCGCAGGCACTGATGCTGCGCGAGTCCCTGCAGCGCTGGGTGGCCTCGGTCGTCACCGGTGAGGTGACCATCCGGCTGCGTCGCGGCGAGGACTGGACCATCGTCGACACGACCGGCGAGCACTTCAGCTACCACCCGGACAAGTTGTCGATGGAGCGCACCGAGAGTGCCGCATTCGGTCCCGTCGACCGCATCGGGCAGCTGACGATGCGCAACCTCGACATCGCCGACAGCCGCAGCAAGCTCGAGGTCTACGCCGCCCAGGACCAGCTCAGCGGTGGATACCTCGAGATCATGGGCGACCTCGAGGCCGGCGGCGGCGACCAGATCGCCGCCAACCCCGCGGCCGCGGGCGTCGACGACGAGGACGACGCGCTCGACCGCGCAGCCATGGAGTTCGGCACCGACTGATCACGGTCTTGTGCTGTTCACACATAGACTTCCTCCATGTCACGTCGTGGTCTCGTCTCCCTGACCACCCGCCGCACGGTGCGGCGCAAGGGCGGTGAGCTCGCGACAGCGGCGACGCGGCGACTCGAGGACCAGCACGAGTGGTACGCCACGCTCAGCGCGAAGGAGCGCTCGTGGGTGGGCCTGGTCGCACAGGCCGGCATCGCCAACTTCATCGACTGGCTCAACGGCACCAAGCACGCCGACACCCGGACCATCTTCGGCGCGGCGCCGGCGGAGCTGACCCGCACCATCAGTCTCGCCCAGACGCTCGAGCTCGCCCGGACCGTCGTCGAGGCGGTCGAGGAGCGGGTGGAGGACCTCGCCCGGCCCGGGGACGTCACGGACCTGCGGGTGGCGGTGCTGCGCTACTCCAGCGAGATCGCCTTCGGTGCGGCGATGGTCTACGCACAGGCCGCCGAGCAGCGCGGCGCCTGGGACGCCCGGCTGGAGTCGCTGATCATCGACGCGGTGATGCGCGGTGAGGTCGACGAGTCGATCCGCACGCGCGCGGCCGCACTCGGATGGGACGCCGTCACCAACATCGTTGTGCTGGTGGGCAATTCGCCACACTCTCCGCAGGGCGATGATCCCGCGGGGGCGGTGAGTGCCGTGCACCGCGTCGCCCAGCGCCTCGATGTCCCGGTCCTCGCCGGAGTCCAGGGCTCCCGGCTCGTGGTCGTCGTCGGCGCGGTGAGCGACCCGAGGACGCAGGCGTGCGCCCTCGCCGAGTGCTTCGCCGACGGCGACCTCGTCCACGGGCCGCTCGTGGCGGACCTCGCCGAGGGCGCGGTCTCCGCCCACGCCGCGGTGGCCGCCCACGTCGTCGCGCGCGGCTGGCCGGGACGACCACGACCGGTTGCGGCCGACGACCTGGTGGCAGAGCGTGCGGTCGCCGGCGACTCCCTCGCCCGCTCAACGCTCGTCGAGACCGTCGCCACCCCGCTGGCCGCGCACCCGAGCCTGCTCGAGACCGCCCGGGCCCATCTCGACTCCCCCGGGCTGGAGGCGACCGCCCGCGCCCTGTACGTGCACGTCAACACGGTGCGCTACCGCCTCGGCCGGATCACCGACGTCATCGGGTACGACCTGACGAGCCCGCACGAGGCCTTCACCGTGCGGGTCGCTCTGAGCCTCGGCGCGATCTTGGAGGATTCCTCCAAAGTCTTCCGGTGAATCTCTGGCGGGGTCGACCTCGCACGGCACCCCCTTCGCCCGAGAGTCTTGAGACGTGCTCGCCATCACCTGTCCCGGCCAGGGCTCACAGACGCCCGGCTTCCTCGCCCCGTGGCTCGAACTCCCCGGAGTCTCCGACCGCCTCCACTGGCTCTCTGCCGTCGCCGGCATGGACCTCGAGGCGCACGGCACGACGTCCGACGAGGAGACCATCAAGGACACGGCGGTCGCCCAGCCGCTGATCGTCGCCTCCGGCCTCCTCGCGCTGCTCTCGCTCTTCGAGCACCCGGCCGACGGCTTCCGCGTCGTCGGTGCCGGTGCCGGCCACAGCGTCGGCGAGATCACCGCGGCCGCGGCGGCGGGTGTCATCAGCGCCGAGCAGGCCATGGTCCTGGTGCGTGAGCGCGGCCGCTCCATGGCCGCGGCGGCGACGACCACCCCGACCGGCATGAGCGCCGTCCTCGGCGGCGACCCGGCCGAGGTCACCCGCACCCTCGAGTCCCACGGCCTCACCCCGGCCAACGTCAACGGCGCCGGCCAGGTCGTTGCGGCGGGCACCCTCGAGCAGCTGGCGGCGCTCTCGGACAACCCACCGGCCAAGGCCCGGGTCATGCCCCTCAAGGTCGCCGGAGCCTTCCACACCGAGCACATGTCCCCCGCCGTCGACGAGATGGCCCGGCTCGCCCGCGCCGTCTCCACCCACGACGCCCGCGTCCCGCTCGTCTCCAACGTCGACGGAGAGGTGCTCCACTCGGGCCAGGAGGTCCTGCGCCGCATCGTGCGCCAGGTGAGCAACCCGGTGCGCTGGGACCTGTGCATGGAGACGCTCCGCGACCTCGGCGTGACCGGCATCATCGAGATCCCCCCGGCCGGCGCCCTGACCGGGTTGGCCAAGCGCGGCCTCAAGGGCGTCGAGCTCCTCGCCCTGAAGACCCCCGAGGACCTCGAGGCCGCCCACCGCATGGTGCTGGAGCACGGCACGGAGCGCGAGGCATCGCAGCCCACGTGGCGCCTGGTCACCGCACCGGTCAAGGGCACCGTCCAGATCACCGCGAGCGAGCCGGGGGCCACCGTGCCGGCCGGCGACGTCGTCGCCCGCATCTCCTCCCTCCGCGACACCCGCGAGGTGCTCGCCGACCACGCCGGCACGGTCGTGGAGTGGCTCGTCGAGGACGGCGACCCCGTCTCCCCCGGTCAGCCGCTCGTGCGACTGCACCCCGAGGGATCGGTCGCATGAGCGCCATCACCGTCCCGACCGAGCTGCGCCACGCGCGGATCACCGGCACCGGTAGCCACCGCCCCGAGCGGGTCGTGCCCAACAGCGAGATCGTCGAGGCGATCGACTCCTCCGACGAGTGGATCCGTGAGCGGTCCGGCATCGAGTCGCGCCACCGTGCGGCACCGGACGAGAGCGTCGTCGACATGTCCGAGCACGCCTCCCGGGCCGCCCTGGAGTACGCCGGCATCGACGCCGACCAGATCGACGTGGTCATCGTCGCGACCGTGACCCACCCGTACCAGACCCCGGCTGCCGCGCCGGAGCTCGCCGCCCGGTTCGGCTCGCGGGCCGCGGCCTTCGACCTCTCGGCCGCGTGCGCGGGCTTCTGCCACGCGCTCTCCGTCGCCAACGACATGGTCCGTGTCGGCTCTGCCGAGCACGTGCTCGTCGTCGGCGTGGAGAAGATGCTCGACTTCACCGACCCGGAGGACCGCGGGTCCGCCTTCATCTTCGGCGACGGCGCCGGTGCGGCGATCGTCTCCCCCAGCGAGACCCCCGGCATCGGCCCGACCGTGTGGGGCAGCGACGGTGACAAGAAGTCCCTGATCACCTCGCGCAGCTCGTGGATGGAGCTGGCGGCGGACCGCGACCTGCCCTGGCCGGCGATCATCATGGAGGGTCCGAGCGTCTTCCGCTGGGCCGTGTGGTCGATGGCCAAGGAGGCCCAGCGCGCCCTCGACGCCGCCGGCGTGCGCGCCGAGGACCTCGCCGCCTTCATCCCCCACCAGGCCAATGTGCGCATCATCGACCAGATGGCCAAGGAGCTCGGCCTGCCGAAGGACCTGCCCGTCGCCCGCGACATCCGCACCACCGCCAACACCTCGGGCGCGTCCGTGCCCCTGGCCATGGACCGGATGCTGCGTGACGGCGAGGTCGCGTCCGGCGGCCTGGCCCTGCTCATCGGTTTCGGCGCAGGCCTCGTCTGGGCCGCGCAGGTCGTCACCCTCCCCTAGTTCACCCGTCGGTCCGACGGGACCTCGGACCACCCACGATCCCCGCAACACCCACACACAAGGAGTACCGACATGGCTCACACCGAGCAGGACATCCTCGCCGGCCTCGCCGAGATCGTCTCGGAGGAGACGGGCGTCGACACGTCCGAGGTCACCGCTGACAAGACCTTCACCGATGACCTCGACGTCGACTCGCTGTCGATGATGACCATCGCCGTCACCGCCGAGGAGAAGTTCGGGGCCAAGATCCCCGACGAGGAGGTCAAGAACCTCAAGACCGTCGGCGACGCCGTCAACTACATCAAGGCCAACCAGGCCGCCTGAGACCGGTGACCTCCCCCTTCGCCACGAGCGAAGGGGGAACCACCCCTCTCCCCATCCCGCTGCTACAGGAGCCCACATGACCTCTCCCCGGCCCACCGTCGTCGTCACCGGCCTCGGTGCGACGACCCCGCTCGGCGGTACCGCCGAGGAGACCTGGCAGGCCGCGCTCGCCGGGCGCTCCGGCGCCGGCCCCCTCGATGCCGCGTGGGTCGAGGACTACGAGCTCCCGGTGTCCTTCGCCGCGCAGCTCGCCACACCCGTGTCCGAGGTGCTGAAGAAGGTCGAGACCAAGCGCCTCGACCCCTTCGCCCAGTACGCGCTGGTCGCCGCCCGGGAGGCCTGGGCCGACGCCGGCTCCCCCGAGGTGGCCCCCGAGCGCCTCGCCAGCGCCGTCGGCACCGGCATCGGCGGCGTCCAGACGCTGCTGACCGCGTGGGAGTCCCTGCGCACCAAGGGGGCCCGCCGGGTCTACCCGCTGTCGATCCCCATGCTCATGCCCAACAGCGCCGCCGGGACCGTGTCGCTGGAGTTCGGCGCCCGCGCCGGGGCGCACACCCTCGTCTCCGCCTGCTCCTCCGGTGCGGAATCGATCGCCTACGGACTGCACCTCATCCGTGAGGGCCTGGCGGACGTCGTCATCGCCGGCGGTTCCGAGGCCTCCATCCACCCGCTGCCGATCGCCGGGTTCACCCAGATGCAGGCCCTGTCCACGCGCAACGACTCCCCGCAGACCGCCTCGCGGCCCTACGACGTCGACCGAGACGGCTTCCTCCTCGGTGAGGGCGGTGCGATCCTCGTGCTGGAGTCCGAGGAGCACGCGAAGGCCCGCGGCGCGAACATCATCTGCACCCTCGCCGGAGCCGGCGTCAGCGCCGACTCGTACCACATCGCCGCCCCCGAGCCCGAGGGCGCCGGCGCCTCGCGCGCGATGGCCGAGGCCGTCACGGACGCGGACGCCACGCCCGCGGACGTCTGCCACATCAACGCGCACGCCACCTCGACCCCCGTCGGTGACGTCGCCGAGGTCGCTGCCATCCGGCGGGCCTTCGGCGCGGACGCGGACCACATGGCCATCAGCGGCACCAAGTCGATGACCGGTCACCTGCTCGGCGCCGCCGGCGCCCTCGAGGCGGTCTTCGCCGCGCAGGCGGTCCGGGACCGTCTGGCTCCGCCGACGATCAACATCGATAACCTCGACCCGGCCGTCGACCTGGACATCGTGCGCGACACACCTCGCGACCTCCCCAGCGGCGACCTGCTCGTCCTGGACAACTCCTTCGGCTTCGGCGGGCACAACGTCGCCCTCGCCTTCGGGAGCCACCGATGACGCGCCAGCCCAACGCCGCCTCGGCCACCGTCGGCAAGCGGGTCAAGGTCCCCCGCGAGGAGGACCCCCGCAACCCGAACCACCGTCTCGCCGACTTCCTCGACGACGGCTCGCTCGAGCTGATCACCGCCGACGACGACTCCGGGATGCTCGCCGCGACCGGCACCGTCAACGGCCAGGCCGTCGTCGTCTTCTCCTCCGACGCCACCGTCATGGGCGGTGCCATGGGCGTCGCCGGCTGCAAGGTCGTCGTCGCCGCCTACGAGCGGGCCCTGGCCGACGACGTGCCCGTCGTCGGTCTGTGGCACTCGGGTGGCGCCCGACTGCCGGAGGGCGTCGTCTCGCTGCACGCCGTCGGTGAGGTCTTCGCGATCATGACGCGGGCCTCGGGGAAGATCCCCCAGATCTCGGTCGTGATCGGGGCCGCTGCCGGCGGCGCCGCGTACGGGCCGGCGCTGACCGACATCGTCATCCTCGCGCCGGAGGGGCGGATCTTCGTCACCGGGCCGGACGTCGTCCGGTCCGTCACCGGGGAGGACGTCGACGCCCTTCGCCTCGGCGGTCCCGAGCCCCACGGCCGGCGCTCCGGCGTCGTCCACGTGCTCGCCGAGTCCATCGACGACGCCTATGCCCGCGCCGGGGGCCTGTGCGAGCTGCTCTCCAACCAGGGCGACTTCAACGTCGGCGACGTCGTCGATGTTGATCTGGCCGAGCAGCTGCCGGAGTCGACCAAGCGCGCCTACGACGTGCACCCCCTCATCGAGATGCTGCTCGACGCGGGGCCCGTCCAGGAGCTGCACGCCCGGTGGGCGCCCAACATCGTCACCTCCCTCGGCAGGCTCGGCGGTCGCACCGTCGGCGTCATCGCCAACAACCCCATGCGCCTCGGTGGCTGCCTGGACTCCTCCTCCGCGGAGAAGGCCGCGCGGTTCGTGCGGATGTGCGATGCCTTCGGCGTGCCGCTCGTCGTCCTCGTCGACGTGCCCGGGTACCTGCCCGGTGTCGGCCAGGAGTGGGACGGCGTCGTGCGCCGCGGCGCCAAGCTGCTGCACGCCTTCGCCGAGGCCGTCGTGCCGCGCGTGACGGTCGTGACGCGCAAGACCTACGGCGGCGCCTACATCGCGATGAACGCCCGCTCGTTGGGCGCCACGAAGGTCTTCGCCTGGCCGGACGCGCAGGTGGCGGTCATGGGCTCCGTGGCTGCCATCCGCATCCTCCACCGACGCCGACTGGCGGAGGTCGACGAGTCCGAGCGCGCCGCCGTCGAGCAGGAGCTCGCGGACGAGCACGACCGGCTCTCCGGCGGCCTGCCGCGCGCCGTGGAGATCGGGGTGGTCGACGAGATCATCGAGCCGACCCGCACGCGCACGGCCGTCGCCACGGCCCTGGCCGAGGCGCCCGCACGACGTGGGGATCACGGCAACATCCCGTTGTGATCGACCGCGGTAGCCTCGCAGTACCCGGCCAGACGGCCCCGTCCCAGTGGAGGTTGCTGTGAACGACACCCCGGCCCGCACGATGTCCGTCCAGGAGTGCTGGCAGACGCTGCGTGAACACGAGTTCGGGCGTCTGGCCTATCGGCTGCTCGGTGAGGTGCACATCACGCCGATCAACTACGCCGTCGACGGCGAGGCGCTGCTCTTCCGCACCACGCAGGGCAACAAGCTGCTCAGCGTGGTCATGCACGGACCGGTGGCGCTGGAGATCGACGAGCTGGGCGCCGAGGAGGCGTGGTCGGTCCTCGCGCGTGGTCATGCGCGCGTCCTCGAGGGGGAAGAGGCCGAGTGGACGGACACCCTGCCGCTGCGCCCGTGGGTTGCCGGCGAGAAGGACGTCGTCGTGCGGATCGACCCGGAGGAGGTCACCGGGCGCCGCTTCCGCCTGTCCAAGCCGTGGGAGCACATGCTCCCGCACGACTGACGACGCCTCGCCGCTGCGCGCGGGCATGACGAAGGGGGCTGCGCCAAGGAGGGCGCGCAGCCCCCTTCGTCATGGAGCGGTGTCCTCAGCCCACCTTGTGCAACCAACGCACGGGTGCGCCGTCCCCGGCGTGCCGGAAGGGTTCGAGCTCTGCGTCCCAGGGCTCGCCGAGGAGCTCACCGATCATGTCCTCGACCGCTTCGCCGGAGCCCTGGGCCAGGGTGATGACCTCGCGCAGGCGGTTCTCGTGGAGGACGACGTCACCGGAGGCGGAGATCGTCGCGTGGTGGATGCCCAGGGTCGGGGTGTGGCTCCAGCGGGAGCCGTCGAGGCCCGGGGTGGGCTCCTCGGTCACCTCGTATCGGACGCCCTCCCAGCCGCGCAGGGCGGAGGCGAGGGTGGCGCCGGTGCCGGGGTCCCCCGTCCAGGAGAACTCGGCACGCTTGAGCGACCGGCCGAGGGGCTGCTCGGTCCAGTCGAGGGACACAGACTGATCCAGCACGGACTCGAGCGCCCACGTGATGTGGGGGCACAGGGCCGTGGGGGTGCTGTGGATGAACACCACCCCGCGGGTACTGATGCGCTTTCCTGCAGACATCCTGATCCTCCTTGAGTGCGATGGACGTCTTCCCCAACGCCAGACACTCGGGATCGAACGGCCGCTGCGCGTATCGCGGCGTGCTGCTCGGACAATATGTGCACAGAAGTGCTTGTGCTGGCCATTGTGCCCCACGGATCACACAAGCACCAGCCCCCACGGTCGCCCCACCCGCATCACGGGCCGCAGCCGGCTCGGGGTACCCTCACGCCGTCGCCTAGTCGCGACGCCGGGGCGGTAGCTCAGTTGGTCAGAGCACCGGACTCATAATCCGTCGGTCCTGGGTTCAAGCCCCAGCCGCCCCACCGCTCAGGCGGTCCTGCCGGTCATCGAGGCGAGCTCTTTCTCCTCGGGGAGGTCGAGCACGGCCTCCTCGCGCACCTTCCGCAGGTGCTCCTTGGTGCACCCGGTCGCCCAGGCGCCGATGGCCAGCGAGGCCCAGCCGATGAGCATGCCACCCACGTTGTCCAGCACGTAGTGCCAGCCGAAGTAGAGCGTCGCCAGGAAGGTCAGGGCGAAGAAGGTCCACACGGCCGTGCGCACCATGGAGCTCTGGGCGGTGCGCTGCACGAACAGGGCGGCGGCGAAGGTCACGGACACGTGCAGCGAGGCGAAGGCCGCGACCCCGTGGATCGCGTCGCTGGTGAGCGGGCTCGTCAGGAACTCCAGCCGGTTGTCCAGCAGGGCCTGCTGCAGCTGGCTCACGCCCGTGACGGACAGGTCGGCGTACAGGTCAGGGCGGGAGTAGATCGGCCCGACGGCCGGGATGATGTAGTAGCTGATGACGCCGAAGACCCAGTTCAGGCAGAGGGTGGTCGCGTACCAGGCCCCCACGCGCACATCGCGACTGAGGACGAGGAAGACCCCCAGGCTGATCGGCACGAGCGGCATGTACGCCAGGTAGACGACGGACAGCAGTGTCGCCGTGACATCGGTGCCGAGGACCCCGTGCAGCACCGTGGCGGGGTCGTGGCCCGCGAAGAGCCACCGGTCGGTCTGGAGCAGACCACGGTCGTAGAGCGTGCCGTCGCGGTAGAGCGGCAGGATGTTCTTGAGGTTCCGGTAGCCCACGTAGCTGATGTAGAACGTGATCAGACCGGTCATGATGTACAGGGTGCGCCGCAGGGTCCACTCGTGCTTGATCACCTCGGCGATCCCCAGTCGGAGGCTGCGCAGGCCGCGTCTGCGGGTGGCGGCGATGAGCACACCCACCCCGGAGAGCAGCAGACCCAGCAGGGGCAGCCGCACGTAGGCAGGGCCGAGGAAGCCCTCGGGGTCCTTCAGCGGGATCCCCAGGACCTGACTGCCGATGATCGCGGCGAGCCCGACGAGGAGCGAGACGCTCACGGCCACCGTGTAGGGCCACGTGCGGACGAGTTGCATCCTCCGATTATGACGGACTGGTGACCAAACTGTGAACTGACAGGATCGGCGCGGGCCGCCCTCCCAGGGGCGTCGGCCACGATCCGGCGCTGGCCAAGACCCTCAGGCGGGGAACACGCGGCTGGAGAGGTACCGGTCGCCACGGTCGCAGACCACGAAGACGATCGTCGCCCCCTCGACCTCTTCGGCCACCTGCAGGGCGGACCAGCAAGCGCCGCCCGCGGAGACACCGCCGAAGATGCCCTCCTCGCGGGCCAGACGGCGGGCCGTCTCCTCGGCGTCGGTCTGGGTGACTTCCACGGTGCGGTCCACCGCCGAGGGATCGAAGATCTTCGGCACGTACTCCGGTGGCCAGGCGCGGATCCCGGGGATGCTCGCACCCTCCGCGGGCTGTGCCCCGACGATCTGGACACCGGCGTTGCGCGACCTCAGGAACCGCGAGACCCCGGTGATCGTGCCGGTGGTGCCCATCGCGGACACGAAGTGCGTGATGCGTCCGTCGGTCTGGCGCCACAGCTCCGGGCCCGTGCCGTCCTCGTGGGCACGCGGGTTGTCCGGGTTACCGAACTGGTCCAGGACCCGGCCCCTCCCCTCCTGCTCCATCCGTGTCACGACGTCGCGGGCCTCTTCCATGCCGCCGTCCGCCGAGGTGAGAACCAGGTCGGCTCCGTACGCCCTCATCGTCTGGATCCGCTCGGTGGAGGCGCTCTCGGGCATCACGATGACGAGGGGGTAGCCGCTGATCGCCGCCGCCATCGCCAAGCCGATCCCGGTGTTGCCGGACGTGGCCTCCAGCAGGGTGTCGCCGGGGGAGATCTCCCCTCGCTCCTCGGCGCCCCGGATCATGGCGATCGCCGGCCGGTCCTTCACCGAGCCGGCCGGGTTGTTCCCCTCGAGCTTGGCCAGCAGCACGTTGCCGCGACGTTCGTTCTCCGGCCCCGGAAGGCGCTGCAGACGCACCAGCGGGGTACCGCCGATCACGTCCTCCATCGTCAGGTACGGCGCAGGGTTGCTCACCCACCGAAGTCTACGGTGGCGGTCGCAGGGGAATCGACGCCGCCTGAGCGACGGAAAAGGCCCCCTGACATGCGTTTCCGCCGGTCAGGAGGCCTTTCGCCACGCTCCCCCGGTTGGACTCGAACCAACAACCCTCCGGTTAACAGCCGAATGCTCTGCCAATTGAGCTACAGGGGATCGCGCCGAAGCGCTGCGCCACCATAGCAAGAAGATGGCGCGGGTCGAAAACCGGGACTCAGGGCTCCTGCCCGACCTGCTCCGCGAGGCGCGCAGCGACCTGCTCGGTCGTCGCGACGAGCTCCGGGTCGTCCGGATCGCAACCGCGCGCGACGATCGTCTGGGCGAGCACCGCGTCGCTGCCGAGGTCCTTGCGCAGGACCACCCGGGCCCGGCGGGTCCGGTCCAGGCGCACGTGCTCGACGAGCAGCACCGAGGCGTTGACCCGCTCGTGGAAGGCGTCGGGGACACCGCCCGGCGCCGTGAGGTGCCACCGCCCGGAAGAGCTCTCGTCCACCCACGAGACCGTGAGCACGGACTCGTCCGGGTCCCACCGCCCGCTGTCGACGAGGTGCCACGGCTTGCCCGGCGCGGCCCCTCCGGGCGCCACCAGCCGGTGCGAGGTGATCACGAGCGCCCCGTCGTCCGTGGCGGCCGTGGCGAGCACCCGCTCCCCCGCCTCGAGGACGACCCCTGCGGGGACGTCGACCGCCTTGTTCCTCAGGACCTTCAGCCAACCCATCAGAGGACCTCCTCGCGCAGCGCGGCGCGTTGGCGCTGCAGATCGTAGAGCGACTGGCCCAGCCGTCGTCGTTCGTCCGGGTCGGCATGCGGATCCGAGTCCAGCTGCCGCATGCGCGACGTGGCTTCGAAGACCTGGCGGGCCAGGGCGGTGTCCCGCACGCGCACGAGCAGGGACCGGGTGTACCCCTCGGGGGGAAGGCCGGTGGCCTGGTCGTGGACGACCGGAAGGGGGGCGACGGACAGCTCCGCGACGAGGGAGGCGACGGTCAGTGGGGTCGCCTCGTCGATGCGCGCGTGCCAGGCGCCGAGCGTCTCCCCCTGCTGCAGGGGACCGACCGTGCGGACGGCGGCGAAGACCGCCCGGTGCGCCGGTGCTGCCAGTCCCTCGGGCTCGATCGCGTCGAGGTCGTCGGCGGTGAAGAGCGAGGGGTGCTGGAGCATCGCCTGGAGCAGCTGCCGCTCGGCCCGTACGACCGGGTCACGCAGGTCTGGCCTGGGCATACCGCTGCCGGCCTCGGCCGTGGTGGGCTCCGGCGTCTCGGGGTTGGCGCGGGTCTCCCCCTTCGCCTCCTCCTTGGCCTGGATGCGGCCGGCGCGGGCCACCTGGTCACGCATCTGCTCGACCTCGACGCCCACCCAGCCGGCGACCGTGCGCACGTACTCCGGTCGCAGCGAGGAGTCGCGGATGCTGTTGATGATCGGCGCGACCGCGGCCATCCCGCGCACCCGCCCCTCGGCGGTGGACAGGTCGAAGCGGGCGAGCGTCGTGCGCACCGCGAACTCGAACATCGGCACGGCGTCGGCCACGAGCTCGCGCACCGCGGAGTCCCCCTCGCGCAACCGCAGGTCGCACGGGTCCATGCCCTCCTTGGCGACGGCGACGAAGCTCTGGCTGGCCCAGCGCTGGTCCTCGGCGTAGGCCTTCATCGCGGCCTTCTGCCCGGCGGCGTCACCGTCGAAGGTGAACACGACCCGGGCGGGCGCGAGGTCGGCCTCGTCGCGCATGATGCGGCGCAGGACCTTGATGTGGTCGACCCCGAAGGCGGTGCCGCACGTGGCGACCGCGCCCTCGACGCCGGACAGGTGCGCGGCCATCACGTCGGTGTAGCCCTCGACGACGACGGCCTGCCGGTCCTTGGTGATCGACCGCTTCGCCAGGTCGAGGCCGTACAGCACGCTGGACTTCTTGTAGATCGGTGTCTCGGTCGTGTTGAGGTACTTCGCCGCGATCCGGTCGTTGTCGTAGAGCCGCCGGGCACCGAAACCGACCGTCTCGCCGGTGATGTCGCGGATCGGCCACACGAGACGGCCCCGGAAGCGGTCGTAGAGTCCTCGCGACCCGCTGCCGCACAGACCACCGATCGTCAGCTCCTCGGCGGTGAAGCCCTTGCCGCGCAGGTGGCGGGCGAGCTCCTCGCCACCCCGCGGCGCGTACCCGATCCCGAAGAGCTTGGCCTCCGGGCTGGCGAAGCCGCGCTCACGCAGGAAGTCCCGGCCGATCCGCGCCTCAGGGGACTCCAGCAGCCGCTCGTGGTAGAACTCCGCAGCCGCGCGGTGGGCCTCCAGCAGGCGGGTGCGCTTGCCGAGCCCCACCCCGTCACGGGGGCCGCCCCCTTCCTCGTAGCGCAGCTCCATCCCCAGCTTCGCCGCGAGACGCTCGACGGCCTCCGCGAAGGTGAGGTGGTCCAGCTTCTGCACGAAGGAGATGACGTCACCGCCCTCGCCGCAGCCGAAGCAGTGGTAGACGCCGACGGCCTCACGCACGGTGAAGCTCGGGGTCTTCTCGTCGTGGAAGGGGCACAGGCCCTTCATCGACCCGACGCCCGCGGGGCGCAGCGAGACGTGGTCGCGGACGATGTCGGTGATCGAGGAGCGCTCCTTGACGGCCTGCACGTCCTCGGCGCGGATCCGGCCGGCCACCATCCACCTCGTTCCCACGTCGACTCGCTCGTGCCCCGAGTCTAGGTCCAGCGCCGCGGGTCGGGCCCGGCGCCCGTCCACAGTCGGCGGCCGTCAGCGGCAGTGTGCGGTGTGCAGCTCCAGTGCCCGCAGGTCGGTCAGCCCGGCGACCTGGTCGACGACCACCCGCAGCCGGGCGTCATCGTCCTCGGCGCCGGCGAGGTCGTGCCGCAGGTCGGGGTCGAGGCGCTGCTCGGGATCGCCCGCGAACCACTGAGCCAGATCGGCGACGACCCGACGCTGGTGGGCGTACTCCTCGTCCCGCTCCCCCGAGAACATGACGAAGTGCGCCGCGACCGCCTTGAGCACCGCGACCTCCGCCAGGGAGTCGTCCGGCACGACGAGGCGGGCCTCGTAGCGGCCGAGGTCACCCGGCCCGTGCACCGACCGGGTCGCCGTCTCCGCCGCGTGCACGAAGCGCCCGATGATCCGGGAGGTCATGTCCTTCAGCCCGGCGAGGGCCCGCCGGGAACCGTCGTAGTGCTCCGGGACGGCACCGGTGGCCAGCAGCCGCTCCAGCGCCTCCCCGACCGCGTCCCGGCCGAGGTCGGCGGCGAAGTGGCTGGCCGCGACCTCGAGCACGGCATCGGTGTCATGGGCGTCGCGCAGCTGACGCAGGTCGAGTCGTCCTGAGGCGATCGCGTCCTCGACGTCGTGGACGCTGTAGGCGACGTCGTCGGACCAGTCCATGACGTCGGCCTCGAGGCAGCGCACGAAGCTGTCCGTGCCGGGCCCGGCCGAGCGCATCCACGTGAAGACGAGGAGGTCGTCCTCGTAGACGCCGAACTTCGTCGTCGGAGCAGGGCCCATCCCCCGGCGCCACGGGTACTTGGTCGCCGCGTCGAGGCTGGCCCGGGTGAGGTTGAGACCGGCCGGCTGCCCGTCCGCGTGGACGCGCTTGGGCTCGAGGCGGGTGAGGATCCGCAACGTCTGTGCATTGCCCTCGAACCCACCGATGTCGGCGGCGATCGAGTTGAGCGCGCTCTCCCCGTTGTGGCCGAAGGGGGGATGACCCAGGTCGTGCGCGAGGCACGCGACGTCCACGACGTCGGCGGAACAGCCGAGCGCCCCGCCGAACTCGCGGCCGATCTGCGCCACCTCCAGGCTGTGCGTCAGCCGGTTGCGCACGAAGTCGTCACTGCCCGGGCCGAGCACCTGGGTCTTGGCCGACAGCCGCCGCAGGGCGGCGGAGTGGATCAGCCGGCCGCGATCCCGGGCGAAGTCGTCACGGTCGGCACGCTTGTGCACGGGGTCCTCGGAGACCCACCGCTCGCGGTCACTCTGGCTGCTCACGAGCGTGAGCCTACGGCGCCCGGGTCGGGCGCCGTCGGCTGATCATCTCCCTGTGCGGAACCGGCCCGCACGGGCACCCGGTCCGCCAGTAGCCTCTCGGTGACGACCGCCACACCCCGGAGGTATCCCGTGTTCCGCAAGATCCTCGTCGCCAACCGAGGCGAGATCGCCATCCGCGCCTTCCGCGCCGCCACCGAGCTCGACGCGACCACCGTCGCGGTGTACCCGAGCGAGGACCGCACCTCAGAGCACCGGATGAAGGCCGACGAGGCCTACCTCATCGGTGAGGAGGGCCACCCGGTCCGCGCCTACCTCGACCCCGAGGAGATCGTGCGGGTGGCCCGTGAGGCCGAGGTCGACGCGATCTACCCCGGGTACGGCTTCCTCTCCGAGAACCCGCAGCTGGCCGAGGAGTGCGCCCGGCACGGCATCACCTTCATCGGTCCCCCCTCGACGGTGCTGGAGCTCACCGGCAACAAGGCACGCGCGATCGCCGCAGCCAAGGCGGCCGGCCTGCCGACGCTGGAGGGGGCCGAGGCGACGACCGACCTCGACGCGCTCGAGGCCGCGGCCGACCGGATCGGCTTCCCCGTCTTCGTCAAGGCCGTCAGCGGCGGCGGTGGTCGGGGCATGCGGCGGGTCGAGCGGCAGGAGGACCTGCGCGACGCCCTCGAGGCCGCCCAGCGCGAGGCCGACGCGGCCTTCGGGGACCCCACGCTCTACCTCGAGGAGGCCGTGGTCAACCCGCGGCACATCGAGGTGCAGGTCCTCGGCGACGCGACCGGCGAGGTCCTCCACTTCTACGAGCGGGACTGCTCGGTTCAGCGGCGTCACCAGAAGGTCGTCGAGATCGCCCCGGCCCCGAATCTGGACCCCGAGCTGCGCGAGCGGATGTGCGCCGACGCGGTCCGCTTCGCCAAGTCCATCGACTACGTCAACGCGGGGACCGTCGAGTTCCTCCTCGGTGAGGACGGCCGCTACGTCTTCATCGAGATGAACCCGCGGATCCAGGTCGAGCACACCGTGACCGAGGAGGTCACCGAGCGCGACCTCGTCGTCGCCCAGATGCAGATCGCGGCCGGCGCGACGTTCGCCGACCTGGGGATGCGGCAGGACGACATCCGCACCCGCGGTTTCGCGCTGCAGTGCCGGATCACGACCGAGGACCCGGCCAACGGCTTCCGACCCGACTCCGGGACGATCTCGGCCTACCGCTCGGCCGGCGGCTCCGGGGTGCGCCTGGACGGTGGCACCACCTTCGTCGGCGCGGAGGTCAGCGCCCACTTCGACTCGATGCTCGTCAAGCTCACCTGCCGGGCGGCGAGCTTCCCGCTCGCCGTGCGGCGAGCCCGCCGGGCGCTCGCGGAGTTCCGCGTCCGTGGCGTGGCGACGAACCTGCCCTTCCTCGAGGCGGTGCTCTCGGACCCGACCTTCCAGGCGGGCGAGGCCACGACGAGCTTCATCGACGAGCGTCCGCACCTGCTCGACGCCCCCACCGGCAAGGACCGGGCGACCAAGCTGCTGACCTACCTCGCGGACGTCACGGTCAACCAGCCGCACGGCCCCCGCACGACCGACATCCGGCCGCGGGAGAAGCTGCCCGAGCTCCCCGAGGGCGACCTGCCCGAGGGCAGCGCCGACCGGCTGCGCCGACTGGGCCCCGCCGGCTTCGCCACCGACCTGCGCCAGCGCACGGACGTCCCGGTGACCGAGACGACCTTCCGGGACGCGCACCAGTCCCTGCTGGCGACCCGCGTGCGCACCCGTGACCTCGTCCAGGCCGCCGGCCACGTCTCCCGCCTGACCCCGCAGCTGCTCTCTGTCGAGGCCTGGGGAGGGGCGACCTACGACGTCGCCCTGCGGTTCCTGCAGGAGGACCCGTGGGACCGCCTGGGCGCGCTGCACGAGGCGATGCCGAACGTCGCCCTCCAGATGCTGCTGCGCGGGCGCAACACCGTCGGCTACACCCCGTACCCGACGACGGTCACCGATGCCTTCGTCGCCGAGGCCGCCCGCAGCGGGCTGTCGATCTTCCGGATCTTCGACGCCCTCAACGACGTCAGCCAGATGCGTCCGGCGGTCGAGTCGGTGCTGGCCACCGACACCGCCGTCGCAGAGGTCGCCCTGTGCTACACCGGCGACCTGCTCGACCCGAACGAGTCGATCTACACCCTCGACTACTACCTGCGCCTCGCCGAGCAGATCGTCGAGACCGGCGCCCACGTGCTGGCCATCAAGGACATGGCCGGCCTGCTGCGGGCACCCGCGGCGGCCACGCTCGTCCGTGCGCTGCGGGAGCGCTTCGACCTCCCGGTGCACCTGCACACCCACGACACGGCCGGTGGCCAGATCGGCACCCTGCTCGCGGCGATCAACGCCGGCGTGGACGCCGTCGACGCCGCCAGCGCGACCCTGGCGGGGACCACGTCGCAGCCCTCGCTCTCGGCCCTCGTCGCCGCCACCGACGGCACCGACCGCCCCACGGGTCTGGACATCGCCCACGTCTTCGCCCTCGAGCCGTACTGGGAGGCGGTACGCAAGCTGTACGCCCCCTTCGAGTCGGGGTTGAGCTCGCCGACGGGCCGCGTCTACCGCCACGAGATCCCGGGCGGTCAGCTGTCCAACCTGCGCACCCAGGCCACGGCCCTGGGCCTCGGTGACCGCTTCGAGCAGATCGAGGACATGTACGCGGCGGCCAACGCGATGCTCGGCAACATCGTCAAGGTGACCCCGAGCAGCAAGGTCGTCGGTGACCTCGCGCTGGCCCTCGTCGGCGCGGACGCCGACCCTGCCGACTTCGAGGCCAACCCCTCCCGCTACGACATCCCCGACTCGGTCATCGGCTTCCTCGCCGGTGACTTGGGGGACCCGCCCGGCGGCTGGCCGGAGCCCTTCCGCAGCCGGGCCCTCGAGGGACGGACCGTCCGGCCCCCGGCCGGTGACCTCACCGAGGAGGACGAGTCGGCCCTGCGTCAGGAGCCCCGCTCCACGCTGAACCGCCTGCTCTTCCCCGGGCCGACCGAGGACTTCGAGTCCGCCCGCACCGAGTACGGGGACACCTCCGTGATCAGCACGATCCCCTTCCTCCACGGTCTGGAGCAGGGCTCGGACTGCGAGGTGGAGATCGAGGCCGGCAAGGTGCTCAACTTCGGCCTGGCCTCGATCAGCGACCCGGACGAGCACGGGATGCGCACCGTCATGGGCACGGTCAACGGCCAGCTGCGCCCGGTCCAGGTGCGTGACCGGTCCGTCGAGGCCGAAGTCGTCGCGGCGGAGAAGGCCGACCCGGCCGACGAGGGCCAGGTGGCGGCCCCCTTCGCCGGGGTCGTGACCCTGCAGGTCGAGGAGGGCGCCGAGGTCGCGGCCGGGGAGACGGTCGCGACGATCGAGGCGATGAAGATGGAGGCCTCCATCACCACCCCGCGGGCCGGCACCGTCAGCCGGTTGGCGATCGGCCCGCGTGGTCAGGTCGAAGGGGGCGACCTCCTGGTCGTCGTGGAGTGACCTCGGGGCGGCTCAGCCGCGCCCGGGACCGCCCGGAGGGGGTCCCCCCGGAGGTGGGGGCGGCGGAGGAGCGGACCCGCCACCCGCGGGTCCTCCCCCGGCCGGGCCACCCTGCTCGCCAAGCTTGTGGACGCCGGTCTTCGCCGCGCCCGTGGCCCTCTCGATCTGGCCCCCGAAGCGGCCCTTGGTGGCCCTGTTGGCCGCCTGTCCGGCCTTGTCGAGGCTCTGCGCGATCGAGTCGCCGTGCTCCGAGGCGTACGTGCCGGCCTTGTCCTTGAGCTGTCCGCTCCTGCCGAGGAGCTTGTCGAAGAATCCCATGGTGCCCTCCAGATGAGTGCGGGGTCCGTCTGTCGACTCTAGTCCTCGGTGACCGATCGGGGCAGGGTTCGTGACAGCTTCACGCCGGCGGGTCTCAGCCGCCGTCGACGACGGACTGCTCCGCCTGCGCGACCCGGGCCTGCTGCTCGGCGTCGAGCTCGCGGCTGGCGAGCCACCCCTCCGGGAGGGCGACGACGCGTGAGGACCCGGCGCGACCGCGCTGGCCCTCGGCAGCCTCCCCCGGCCAGGGGGTGTCCGGGTCGAGGGTGGCGATGAGGTCGTCGAGTGCTGCGAGGGAGTCGACGAGCGCGAGCTGGTTGCGCACCGTCGAGCCGGCGGGGAACCCCTTGAGGTACCAGGCGATGTGCTTGCGGATGTCGCGGCAGGCGCGCAGCTGGTCACCCTCGTAGAACTCGGTGAGCAGCTCGGCGTGCCGACGCAGCGTCGCGGACACCTCGCCGAGGGAGGGGCGGATGCGCACCTGCGCGCCGTTGAAGGCCGCAGCGAGGTCGGCGAAGAGCCACGGCCGGCCCAGGCAGCCGCGTCCGACGACGACACCGTCGCAGCCGGTCTCCGCCACCATGCGCAGCGCGTCCTCGGCCGACCAGATGTCGCCGTTGCCCAGGACGGGGACGCTCGTGATCGTCTCCTTGAGCAGGCGAATGCGCGACCAGTCGGCCGTGCCGGAGTAGGCCTGGCCTGCGGTGCGGGCGTGCAGCGCGACGGCGGCGACGCCCTCCTCGACCGCGGCGGTGGCCGCATCGAGGTAGGTGTGGTGCTCCTCGTCGATCCCGACCCGCATCTTGATGGTGACGGGGACGTCCCCCTTCGCCCCCTCGGTCACGGCCGCGGAGACGATCGCACGGAAGAGGTCGCGCTTCCACGGCAGCGCCGCTCCCCCGCCCTTGCGGGTGACCTTCGGGACCGGGCAGCCGAAGTTGAGGTCGATGTGGTCCGCGCGGTCCTCGGCGACGAGCATGCGCACCGCCCGCGCGGTGGTCGCCGGGTCGACGCTGTAGAGCTGCACGCTGCGCGGCGTCTCGTCCTCGTCGTGCTCGATGAGGCGCATCGACTCCGGCTTGCGCTCGACGAGCGCCCGGGAGGTGACCATCTCGTTGACGTAGAGGCTGTGTGCCCCCGAGGCCCCGCTGGCGGCCAGACCGGCATCGCCGGCCTCGCGGCACAGCCGCCGGAAGGCACGGTTGGTGATCCCGGCCATCGGGGCGAGGACCACGGGTGAGTCGATGACGTGCCGACCGATGCGAAGGGGTGGCAGTACCCGCTGTCCTGCGGCCGGGACGGTGTGCTGGGTCGGGCTCGTGGGCTGGGTCAGGATGGTCATGACGTCGCCCAGTGTCCCACTTCGACGCGGGACAGGGACAATCATGCACATGAGCAGGGAGACGATGCACGAAGCGGGCGGGCAGGCCGGGGAGCGCGCCTCACTACGCCCGGCGCTGCCCTGGCTGGTGGTGACGCTCGCGCTCGGCCTCGCCGCCGTCGTCATCGGGCTCGTGCGCCTGGACCAGCTGCCCGATCCGTACCCGGTCCACTTCGGGCCCGCCGGGGACCCGGACCGCTTCACCGATCGCTCCCCCGGCGCCGTCCTGATGCCGGCGGTCGTCGGCCAGCTGAGCGGGCTGGCCGTCTTCGCCACTTTGCTGCTCATGCGCGCTCAGGGCCATCGCGCGGTGGTCCCGCCGCTCGCCGCGCTCGGCCTCGTCATCGGCGGCGGGATCTCGCTGATCTCGATCGCCCAGTACCTCTCCGCGGACGCGGTGCCGCCGCCGTGGAGCTTCTGGCTGCTCCTGGCCGGGATCGTCGTGACCACGGCCTGGGTCGTCCACGCGTCCGTGCGCTCGAGTCGTCGGAGCGCGGACGAGCGCGAGGGCTGGAAGCTGGGCGGTCTCGTCTACTCCGACCAGGACGACCCGGACGTCTTCGTCCCCAAGCGCACGGGCGTCGGCGTCACGGTCAATCTCGGACGCCCGATGGGCTGGGTGGTCATGGGCCTGGTCCTGCTGCCCGGCGTCCTGGTCGTCCTCGGTGTGGTGGTGTGGACATGACGGGCGCGACGGGGACCCGGCAGCACCTGGAGAAGTTCGCCTGGCTGTCCATCGCGGCGGCCGTGGCCACCATCGTGCTCAAGACCGGCGCGTGGTGGATCACCGACTCGGTCGGCCTGCTCGCCGACGCGGCCGAGTCGATCGTCAACCTCGTCGCCGCCGTGGCCGCGCTGATCGCCCTGCGGGTCGCCGGGCGGGTCGCTGACGACGACCACCACTTCGGTCACTCGAAGGCCGAGTACTTCTCCGCGGCGATCGAGGGCGGGATGATCTTCGTCGCTGCCGCCTTCATCATCTGGCAGGCGATCAGTCGGCTGCTCGAGCCGCGGCCCATCGACCAGGTCGGCCTCGGTCTGGCGATCTCCGTGGTGGCCTCGGTGATCAACGGCGCCGTGGCCTTCCTGCTCATCAGGGCCGGCCGTCAGCACCGCTCGATCACCCTGCGCGCCGACGGCCAGCACCTGCTGACCGACGTGTGGACCTCCGTCGGCGTCCTCGTCGGGGTGGGGCTCGTCGTCGTCACCGGTCTCGAGGTACTCGACCCGATCGTCGCCCTCCTCGTCGGCGCCAACATCCTGTGGACCGGGTGGCGACTGCTCAACGAGTCGGGCACCGGTCTGATGGATGCCGCCCTCACCCCGCAGGAGAACGCCGACATCGCCGACACCATCGCCGCCCAGTGCACCGACGAGGTCACGGTCCACGGCCTGCGCACCCGCGTGGCCGGCCACGTCTCCTTCGCCGAGTTCCACGTCCTCGTCCCCGGCGCGTGGTCGGTCCGGCGGGCACACGACATCGTCGAGGACATCGAGGCGGTCATCGCGGAGGAGCACCCGGACCTGCGCGTGACCGTCCACATCGAGCCCAGCGAGGACCCGCGCTCGTACGACGACTTCGGCGGCTACGAGATCCCCATCGAGCCGCTGGCGGACACCGACGCCGCCGCCCGCGAGGAGGCCCCGTGAGTGCCCTCCTCGCCCCCTCGTCGCTGCTGGACGAGCTCGCCGACCACACCCGGCCCGGTCCGGTCGTCCTCGACGTCCAGTTCACCCTCACCGGTGACGGGCCGCACCTCTACGCCGCCGGCCACCTCCCGGGAGCCCCCTTCGTCGACCTGGACGCCGTCCTCGCCGGTGAGCCGGGACGCGGTGGCCGTCACCCCCTTCCCGATCCCGGCGTGCTGCAGGAGGGCCTGCGCGCCGCCGGCGTCGACGTCGACTCGCGCGTCGTCGTCTACGACCAGGCGACCTCCCTCGCCGCCGCGCGCGCCTGGTGGGTGCTGCGGTGGGCGGGCCTGGCCGACGTCCGTGTCCTCGACGGCGGTCTCGCCGCCTGGCGGGCCGCCGGGGGCGACGTGGTCACGGGGGCCGTCTCCCCCGCCGAGGGGTCGGTGACGGTGCGGCCGGGGTCCGTCCCGGTGCTCGGGGCCGACGACGCGGCCCACCTCGCGGCCACCGGCGTCCTCGTCGACGCCCGGACCCCCGAGCGGTACCGCGGGGAGGCCGAGCCGATCGACCCGGTCGCCGGGCACGTCCCCGGTGCGGTCAACGTGCCCATGGGCGACCTCACGACGGACGAAGGGAGGCTGCGCTCCCCCGAGGAGCTGCGGGAACGGTTCGCGGCCGAGGGCGTCGACGGGAGCGCCCCTGTCGGCACCTACTGCGGGTCGGGAGTCACCGCCGCGCACACCGCCCTGGCGCTGCACGAGATCGGCATCGAGGCCGCCGTCTACGTCGGCAGCTGGAGCCACTGGGTCACCGACCCCGGCCGCCCGGTCGCCACCGGGGCCTGAGGCTCAGGCGGGCAGGGAGTCGACGAAGGCCCGGATGGCCGTGGCGACCGGGCCGGCATGGGTCATCGGCGCGAAGTGCGTGGCGCCGGGCACGCGCACGATCTCGATGTCGTGGCGCAGGGCCCGTGCCGTGCCCTCCCCGACCCGGAACTGGTCGAACTCGCCGTTGATCGCGACCACCGGCACGTCGACGTCCGCGAGCGCGCGGAGATCCACCCCGTCGATCACCGCGTCCCAGGCGTCGGGGATCGCCTGGAGCCCGGGCCCTCGCTTCAGGACCTCCGCCGCGGTCCGGGACCCGATGATCCGTCGCAGGGAGGCGGCGTCGGTCTCCCGGAGGGACTCCGCCCTGCGCACGTCCTCCAGGCCCGCCCGCAGCGCGCTGCCGAAGGCGCGGTAGATCCCGGCCAGCCGCGACGAGGGCTGCGCGGTCGCTCCCATGAGGACGAGGCCGGCCAGCTTGCCGTGGTGGCGCGCCGCCCACTCCATCGCCACGTACCCACCGAGGCTGTGCCCGCCGAGGACGATGCGGTGCCGGCCCGGATCGAGGGCCTCGACCGCCTCGTCCACCGCCGCGACGGCACCCTCCATGGTGAAGGGGACGTGCTGCTGCAGTCCGTGACCCGGCAGGTCGATGTGGTCACAGACGATCTGCCCCAGCAGGGCCTCCTCCAGGGGGATCCACGCGGCGGCGTTGAGTCGGCTGCCGTGGATCAGCAACAGCCGGATCGGCGCCCCCGGGCCCGCCATGGCGCTAGCAGCCGAGGAGGCGAGGCGCCAGCCAGGCCTCGACCTGGTCGATCGAGACGCGCTCCTGGCGCATCGAGTCACGCTCACGGATGGTCACGGCATCGTCCTCGAGGGTGTCGAAGTCGACCGTGATGCAGTACGGCGTCCCGATCTCGTCCTGACGGCGGTACCGCTTGCCGATCGCCTGGGCGTCGTCGAAGTCGACGTTCCAGTTCCTGCGCAGCCGGGCGGCCAGGTCGCGGGCCTTGGGCGAGAGGTCGGCATTGCGCGAGAGCGGCAGCACCGCCGCCTTGACGGGAGCCAGCCGGTGGTCGAGGCGCAGCACGGTGCGCTTGTCCACGCCCCCCTTCGCGTTGGGGGCCTCGTCCTCGGCGTACGCATCCACGAGGAAGGTCATGATCGAGCGGGAGAGACCGGCCGCCGGCTCGATGACGTACGGGGTGTACTTCTCGTTGTTGGCCTGGTCGAAGAAGGACAGGTCCGTGCCGGAGTGCTTGCTGTGCGAGGTGAGGTCGTAGTCGGTGCGGTTGGCGATGCCCTCCAGCTCGCCCCACTCGTTGCCGGCGAAGTTGAAGCGGTACTCGATGTCGACGGTGCGCTTCGCGTAGTGACTCAGCTTCTCCTGCGGGTGCTCGAAGTGGCGCAGGTTGTCCGGGTCGATCCCGAGGTCGGTGTACCAGCGGGTGCGCTCCTGGATCCAGTACTCGTGCCACTCCTCGTCCTCGCCCGGCTTGACGAAGAACTCCATCTCCATCTGCTCGAACTCGCGGGTACGGAAGATGAAGTTGCCCGGCGTGATCTCGTTGCGGAACGACTTGCCGGTCTGCGCGATGCCGAAGGGCGGCTTCTTGCGCGAGGTCTGCAGGACGTTGTTGAAGTTGATGAAGATGCCCTGGGCGGTCTCCGGGCGCAGGTAGTGCAGGCCCGACTCGTCCTCGATGACCCCGAGGTAGGTCTTGAGCATCATGTTGAACTCGCGCGGCTCGGTCCACTCCCCGCGGGTGCCGCAGTCCGGGCAGACGATCTCCGTCAACGGCACCTGATCGGGGTCGACCTCGGCGCCTTCTCGGCCCTTCTTCGCCGCCTTGTCCGCCACGGCCTCCTGCAGGTGGTCCTGCCGGTGGCGCTTGTGGCAGTTGAGGCACTCGATGAGCGGGTCGCTGAAGGTGCCGACGTGGCCGGAGGCCACCCACGTCTCGCGCGGCAGGATGATCGATGAGTCCAGGCCGACGACGTCGTCGCGGCCGGTGACCATGGAGCGCCACCACTGGCGCTTGATGTTCTCCTTCAGCTCCACGCCCAGGGGGCCGTAGTCCCAGGCGGAGCGGGTCCCGCCGTAGATCTCTCCGCAGGGGAAGACGAAGCCTCGGCGCTTGCAGAGGTTGACGACGGTGTCCACGGTGGAGGTCGGCTTGGCCATGTGAGAGAGGCTATCCGGGACCCCCTCCGACGGCCGCATCGGGCCACATATCCTGTCGGCGTGCCCTCCTCAGACACGCCCCGCCCCGACCCCGTCGCGACCAACGCGTTCGAGCGCGCGAGCCTCCCGGCCACGCGCTTCCTCGCCGGGCTGCCGCCCTGGGTGCCGGTGGCCACCGTCTTCGCCCTCGTGCTCCTCGGAGGCTTCCTCGGCCCCTGGGGGGCCCTCCCTCTCGGCATCGTGGTGCTCTTCCTGCTGTGGATGCTCGCGCTCAGCTGGCCACGGCTGCGCCCGAGCGAGCGGCTGATGCGCATCGCCGTCGTCGTCCTCGTGATCGGTCTGACGATCATCTCGGTCGTCCCCCGGGGCTGACCGGCTGACTTCGCACGTGCATGGCACTTCGGGGGTGTGTTTTGACAATCGTTCTCACCTTGAGTGAGAATCATTCTCATGAACCGGACCCCGGCCGCCGTGGCCGCCTCTGCCCTGCTCCTCTCCGTCGCCGCCTGCGGGGCCACCGGGACGACCGGCGGGGACGAGGGCACGGTGTCGGTCACCACGTCGTTCTACCCGCTCGAGTACGCCACCGAGCGGGTGGGCGGGGAGCACGTCTCCGTCAGCAACCTCACCCCGGCCGGTGCCGAGCCGCACGACCTCGAGCTCAGCCCCAAGCAGGTCCTCGAGACCACCCGCGCCGATCACCTGATCCACCTCTCCGGCTTCCAGCCCTCCGTCGACGACGCGGCGGCCCAGAGCGAGGAGACCGCCTTCGACGTCTCCGGGGCGGCCCGGCTCGACATCGCCGCTGACGAGCACGACGGGCACGACCACGGCGAGGGAGCCGACGGAGGGGACGAGGGCGCGCAGGACCCCCACTTCTGGCTCGACCCGACCCGGTACGCCGACGTCGCCGACGCGATCGCCGAGCGTCTCGCCGAGGACGACCCCGAGCACGCCGAGGACTACCGGGCCAACGCCGAGGCCTTCACCGCCGAGCTCGGCGAGCTCGACCGGGAGCTGCAGCAGGACCTGTCCGACTGCGACCAGCGCGACCTCGTCACCGGTCACGCGGCCTTCGCGTACTTCGCCGACCGCTACGGCTTCCACCAGGTGCCGGTCAGCGGACTGACCCCGGATGCCCAGCCGAGCTCCGCGCAGATGGCCGAGCTGATCGCCCACATCAAGGACGAGGACATCAGCACCGTGTACACCGAGCCCCTCGTCCCCCGCGACCTCGCCGACACGGTCGCGCGCGACTCGGGGGCCGACGTGGCCGTCCTCGACCCGATCGGGGGCGTGACGGAGGAGTCCGCAGGGTCCGACTACTTCGAGATCATGCGCAGCAACCGCGACGCCGTCGTCGAGGGGCAGGGGTGCCGATGAGCAACCACGACCCCGTCATCGAGCTGCACGATGCGGCCTTCGGCTACGAGGACCGCACCGTGGTCGGCGACATCGACCTGACCGTGCGACGCGGTGAGGTCATCGCCGTCCTCGGACCGAACGGCTCGGGCAAGTCCACCCTCGTCAAGGGCCTCCTCGGGCTCGCCGACCAGCACTCCGGCACCGCCCGCGTGCTCGGGTCCCCGATCGGGTCGAGCGCCGCCCAGCGCGGCATCGGCTACGTCCCGCAGCGCCACACCCTCGCCTCCGCGGTCACGGCGACGGCCTCCGAGATCGTCACGATGGGCCGCACCGTGCGCACGCCATGGTGGGCACCGTGGCGGATCCGCTCCGCGAGCAACCGGGCCATCGTTCGGGAGGCCATGGCCGTCGTCGGTCTGGGCGCCCTCGCCGACCACGACGTCGCCACCCTCTCCGGTGGGCAGCAGCGTCGCGTGCTCATCGCCCGCGCCCTGGCCAGCCAGCCGGAGGTCTTCCTCATGGACGAGCCGACGGCCGGCGTCGACCGCGGGCACCAGCAGGTGCTGGTCGCGGTGATGCGCCGTCTCGTCGAGCGCGGCGCCACCCTCGTCGTCGTCACCCACGAGCTGGACGCGCTGGCCGACCTGGTCACCCGGGCGGTCGTCGTCAGCGGTGGTCGGATCAGCCACGACGGGCCGCCGGAGGAGGTCGTCCCGCACGAGGTGGCGCACACCCACCACGAGGGCGAGGACGAGCCGACCCCCTCGCCGGTCCCCACGACGTTCCTCCCGACGAAGGGGGGACCCCGGTGATCGACCTCCTCAGCCTGGAGTTCATGCGCAACTCCCTCATCGCGGCCATGCTCGTCGGGGCGTCCGCACCGCTGGTCGGTGTCTTCCTCGTCCAGCGGGGCATGTCCCTCGTCGGTGACGGCATGGGGCACGTCGCCCTCGCGGGCGTCGGCATCGGCGTGCTCACGCAGGGCTCCCCCGTCCTGGCCGCCCTGGTCGTCGTCATCGTGGCCGCGGTCTCGATCGAGCTGTTGCGGCACTTCGGCCGCACCAGCGGGGACCTCGCGCTGGCCGTCATGTTCTACGGCGGCATCGCGGCCGGTGTCGTCATCATCGCCAAGGCACCGCAGGGGTCCTCGACGAACCTGCAGGGGTATCTCTTCGGCGCGCTCAACACCGTCTCCCGCAACGACCTCATCGCCTTCGCCGTCCTCGCCGCGGTCGTGCTCGTGACGGTCCTCGTGCTGCGTGAACGCCTCTTCGCCGTCGCCCAGGACGAGGAGTACGCCCGCGCCTCCGGCCTGCCCGTGCTCGCGACGAACGTCCTGCTCGCGGTGCTCACCGGCGTCACGGTCGTCATCTCCATGCGGGTGATCGGCCTGCTGCTCATCAGTGCGCTGATGATCCTGCCCAACGCCACCGGCCAGCGCCTCGGGCGCTCCTTCCGCACCAGCCTGCTGTGGGCCGTGGTGGTCGGGCTGGCCACGAGCACCGGCGGAGTGGTCGTCAGCTTCTACGGCGACGCCCCGTCGGGCGCGACGATCGTCCTGCTGGCCATCGCGGCCTTCATCGCCTCCGCGGTCGGCGCCTGGCTCGTGCACCTGGTCGTCCGGCGGCGGCACCGGACCGCGGAGAGCCATGAGCACACGCACTGGGAGGACTGCGGCCACGAGGCCGTCCTCCACGGGGACCACGTCGACTACCTCCACGACGGGCACCGGCACGCCGAGCACGGTGACCACTGGGACGAGCACGCCCCCCACCAGCCCGACCCGTCCCCCTTCGAAGGGAGCCACCGATGACCGACGTCCGCAGCCGCCGCCCGACGAAGCAGCGCATCGCCATCGAGTCCGACCTCGACCGCGTCGAGGAGTTCCGCACCGCGCAGGAGATCCACGCCAGCCTCCACGCCACCGGCGACAAGATCGGGTTGGCGACCGTCTACCGCACGCTGCAGGCCATGGTCGACGAGGACCTCGTCGACCAGCTGCGCACGGACGACGGCGAGCAGATCTTCCGCCGCTGCAGCACCGGTCACCACCACCACCTGGTCTGCCGCGACTGCGGTCGCACCGTCGAGGTCGAGGGACCGGCCGTGGAGCGGTGGGCCGACCGGGTGGCTGCGGAGCACGGCTTCACCGAGGTGGCCCACACCCTGGAGCTCTTCGGGCGCTGCGCCCCGTGCCGCCGCTGACCTGCGGGGGCCCGGGACGGATACCCGCGGTGGTACGGCACCGTCGCCGTGGTAGGTGTGAGGGGCCCAACGCCAGCCGACCGACGGACCCACCTGCGACCATGAGCACCGACGCCAGCCCCACGCCCCTGCTCAACGACATCCCGCCGCCACCGAACTCCTTCGTCCTCCCGGACCACAAGATGGTCTACATGTCCGTGACGAAGGCGGCGTGCACGAGCCTTCGGTGGATGGTCGCCGACCTGTCCGGCGAGGACCCCGAGTCCTTCGTCGGCGCCATCGGGGGGCAGCAGAGCCGACTCCTGGGCATCCACGGCAAGCGCTCGCGATGGCGCAGGACCCCGCAGCTCAGCACTCTCGGCAGCGAGCAGCTGGCCGAGATCTCCCCGGACAACGGCTGGTTCGTCTTCGCCGCCGTCCGCGATCCACGCAGCAGGCTGTGGTCCGCCTGGCAGTCGACGTTCCTCGTGCGACACGTGCGGTACGTCGAGCGCTACGCCGATCGTGCGTGGTTCCCGCGCGTGCCGGCGAGCCCCGAGCAGGTCCTGGAGGACTGGCGCGCCTTCGTGCACGCCCGTCCCTGGGAGAACGATCCCGACCTGCGCACGGATGTGCACTTCCAGAGCCAGGTGCGTTCGGTGCGCCCGGGTGGGGTCAACTACACCCGGATCTACGACCTGTCCGAGCTGTCCACGCTCTTCGCCGACGTCCACGAGCACCTGCGGCCGCTCGGCCTCGACCAGCCCCTGTACACACCGCGGGCCAACGAGACCCCCCTGCCCATCGTCCCCGAGGCCCTCGACGACGGCGTCGCGGAGATCATCGAGGACTCCTTCGCCGACGACTTCCGGGCCTTCGGTGACCGGTGGAGCATCGATCGCATCCGCATGTCCGACGGGTGGTCGGCGGATGCCATCGAGCACGCCGCCTACCACACGGTCGCCAATGAGCGCATCGGTGACCTGCGCACCGAGGCACGACGACTGCAGCAGGAGCTGAAGCAGGCGCAGCGAGAGCTCCGGCGCACCCAGCGGGAGCTGACGCGGGCGCAGCGCGCTCCCCGACCTGGTGAGACCCCGCCGCGGGGACCGAGCGCACAGTCGCTCGTCGCACGGGTCCTCGACAGCCGGCCGGCGCACCGGCTCGCCCGCAGCTCCCGGGTGCGGCGCGTCGTCCCGGACCGGGTGCTGGCCGCGGCCCGATCGATCGTCCGCCGCTCCGCCTAGCACGTCCGGCTGTTTCGACGCAGCGGCCACGGGTAGGTCGTCCTCATCCGATCAGAGGAGGACGGACTCATGGCCCAGTGCGAAGTCTGCGGCAACGACTACGACAAGAGCTTCGAGGTGGTCGCGGCGGGGTCGCGGCACACCTTCGACAGCTTCGAGTGCGCCATCCATGCGGTCGCGCCCGAGTGCGAGCACTGCGGGTGCAAGGTGATCGGCCACGGCACCGAGGTCGACGGCCACTTCTACTGCTGCGCCCACTGCGCCCGGCAGTCGACGGAGGCGTCCGTCAGCGACCGCGCGTAGCCGGGTCGTCCGTCGGCGCGTCCACGGCGCCACCGTACCGCCGCTCCCGCCCGGCGTAGGTCTCGATCGCCTCCCACAGGTGGCGGCGGTCGTAGTCCGGCCACAGGGTGTCCTGGAAGACCATCTCGGCGTAGGCCGACTGCCACAGCAGGAAGTTGCTCGTGCGCTGCTCCCCCGAGCTGCGCAGGAAGAGGTCGACGTCCGGCATGTCCGGCTCGGTGAGGTATCGCGCGATCGTCCGCTCGTCGATCCGCGAGCCCTTCAGTCGTCCGGCGGCGACGTCCGCGGCGATCCCCCGCACGGCGTCGGCGATCTCGGCACGACCGCCGTAGTTGACGCAGAAGTAGAGCGTCATCGCGTCGTTGTCCCGGGTCATCTCCTGGGCGACCTCGAGCTCCTTGATCACCGAGCCCCACAGCTTCGGGCGTCGCCCGACCCAGCGCATCCGCACGCCCCAGGCATGCAGCTGGTCGCGCCGCCGGCGGATGACGTCGCGGTTGAAGCCCATGAGGAAGCGCACCTCGTCGGGTGAGCGCCGCCAGTTCTCGGTGGAGAAGGCGTAGGTCGACAGGTGCTGCACGCCGATCGCCAGAGCGCCGGCGACGACGTCGAGGAGTGCCCCCTCCCCCGCCTCGTGGCCCTTCGTGCGCGGGAGCCCGCGCTGGTTGGCCCAGCGGCCGTTGCCGTCCATGACGACGGCGACGTGGCCGGGCACCAGGTCCGCGGGCACCGGCGGTGCGGTGGCTCCGCTGGGGTGGGCGAAGGGGGTGGCGTAGCGACTCATCCGGTCCTCTGCGGTGGGGTGCGGTCGGCTTGGGTGCGATCGACGTGCGTGCGGTCGACGTGCCGGAGGGAGAGCACGCCTCGCTCGAGGTGCCACTGGAGGAAGGCAGCCGTCAGGCCCGACCCCTCGCGGCGGTGCCGCTCCTGGGAGTCGTCCGCGAGGACCCAGTCCCCGGTGAGCAACCCGGCGAGCAGGTCGAGGGTCTCGGGTGCGGGCGCCGAGGACCCGGGCACCCGGCAGCTGCGGCACAGGACCCCGCCCGAGGCGACGTGGAAGGCGCGGTGCGGCCCCCCTTCGCCGCAGCGGGCGCAGTCGTGGAAGCTCGGCGCCCACCCGGCGACCGCGAGGGCCCGCAGCAGGTAGGCGTCGAGCACGAGCTCGGGGGCGTGCTCGTCGTGGGCCAGGGAGCGCAGCGCCCCGGCGAGGAGCAGGTACTGCTGCACGGCCGGCTCGTGCGCCTCCGTGAGGCGGTCGGCGGTCTCGAGGATCGCGGCGGCGCTGGTCCAGCGTCGGTAGTCCCGTGCGAGGACGTCCCCCCAGGCGTCGAGCGACTCCGTCTGGGTCACGGTGTCGAGGTTGCGTCCCTCGTAGCACTGCAGGTCGACGTGCATCCCGGGCTCGAGGCGTGCGCCGAACTTCGACCTGGTGCGACGCACCCCCTTCGCCACGGCCCGGACCTTGCCGCGCCCGCGCGTGAGCACGGTGATGATCCGGTCGGCCTCACCCAGCTTGTGGGTGCGCAGCACGACCCCGGAGTCGCGGTAGAGGGGCATGTCCCCATTGTCCCCCTTGCACGCCGTGCGACACGCACCCCCGCACCCTCCGCGGGTCTCGAACAGGCGTTCGAGGGACTGCTACGCTGACCGCATGCAGGCGCTCCAGTCCTCGCTCTTCGACACCGCCGACGCCCCGACGCTCGGCGACCTGCAGGCGCGTCACCGGCGCCACCTCGATGGCAGCGCGTGGGTGGACCTGCTGCCCGGGTGGGCGTGCGGTGCCGACGACGTCCTCGCAACGCTGCTGCACGAGGTGCCATGGCGAGCGGAGCGGCGCACCATGTACGACTCGGTGGTCGACGTGCCGCGGTTGACCCGTTTCTACTCCGCGGGCGAGGTGCTCCCCCACCCGCTGCTCACCGAGATGCGCGAGCGGCTCACCGCGCACTACGCCCCCGAGCTCGGGGAGCCCTTCGTCACCGCCGGCCTGTGCCTCTACCGCGACGGCAGCGACTCCGTGGCCTGGCACGGCGACCGGATCGGCCGCAGTCGCACCGACGACACGATGGTCGCGATCGTCTCCCTCGGCTCGGCCCGCCACCTCGCCTTCCGGCCGCGCGACGGCGGCCCCTCGCAGCGCCTCTCCCTCGGGCACGGCGACCTGGCCGTCATGGGTGGTGCCTGCCAGCGCACCTGGGAGCACGCGGTGCCCAAGACGAGCGCCGCCGTGGGCCCTCGCATCTCGATCCAGTACCGCGTCGCCGGGGTGCGCTGAGGTCGGCGTCACGTGACGTCGAGGGGGGCCGGGCGACCCGGCCCCCCTCGGCGTG
Source organism: Janibacter sp. DB-40 (assembly GCF_029510815.1). Lineage (NCBI taxonomy): Bacteria > Bacillati > Actinomycetota > Actinomycetes > Micrococcales > Intrasporangiaceae > Janibacter > Janibacter sp. DB-40. The sequence continues at coordinate 2,017,509 of NZ_CP120360.1, forward strand.
TGCTCAGACCTCGACGGCCTCGGCGTCGCGCTCGGCGCGGTTGACCGCGGAGAGGATCGCCCGCAGCGAGGCCTTGACGATCGAGTCGTGCAGGCCGACGCCCCAGAGAACGCGCTCACCGACGGCGCACTCGACGTAGGACGCGGCGCGGGCGTCACCACCGGCGGAGAGTGCGTGCTCGGCGTAGTCGAGGACGCGCACGTCGATGCCCAGCGGCTCGATGGCGTCGAGGAAGGCCGCGATCGGGCCGTTCCCGCTGCCGGAGATCGCGACCTCCTGGCCACGGTCGAGGATGTGGCCCTCGATGCGGTCGAGGCCGTCGTCCTCACCGGTGAGCGTGGTGCGCACCGGCTGGTAACGGCCCCAGCCGTCCGTGTCCTCACCGTGCAGGTACTCGTCGTTGAAGACCTCCCACAGGGCCAGGCCGCTCATCTCGCCACCGTCGGAGTCCGTCTTGCGCTGCACGACGGCGGAGAACTCCATCTGCAGGCGCCGCGGCAGCTCCAGGCCGACCTCGGAGTGCAGCAGGTAGGCGACACCACCCTTGCCGGACTGGCTGTTGACGCGCACGACCGCCTCGTAGTCGCGACCGATGTCGTGCGGGTCGATCGGCAGGTAGGGCACGCCCCAGTCGATGCCGTCGATGCTGGTCCCGGCCTCCTTGGCCCGACGCTGCATGTCGTCGAAGCCCTTCTTGATCGCGTCCTGGTGCGACCCGGAGAAGGCCGTGTAGACGAGGTCGCCGCCCCAGGCGTGCCGCGGGTGGACCGGCAGCTGCGTGCAGTGCTCGACGGTGCGCCGGATCTCGTCCATCTGCGAGAAGTCGATCTGCGGGTCGATGCCCTGGCTGAAGAGGTTCATCCCCAGGGTGACCAGGTCGACGTTGCCGGTGCGCTCGCCGTTGCCGAAGAGGCAGCCCTCGATGCGGTCGGCGCCGGCCAGGTACCCGAGCTCCGCTGCGGCGACGCCCTCGCCGCGGTCGTTGTGCGGGTGCAGAGAGAGCATGATCGACTCGCGCCGGTCGAGGTTGCGGCTCATCCACTCGATGGAGTCGGCGTAGACGTTGGGCGTGGCCATCTCGACGGTCGCCGGGAGGTTGATGATCATCTTGTGGTCCGGCGTCGGGTCGATGATGTCGATGACCGCGTTGCAGATGCGCGCGGCGAAGTCCAGCTCGGTGCCGGTGTAGGACTCCGGCGAGTACTGGTAGTAGACGGTGGTGTCCGGGACCGTCTCCTCGAGCTTCTTGCACAGCCGTGCGCCCTGCAGGGCGATGTCGATGATGCCGTCCTGGTCGGTGTTGAAGACCACCCGCCGCTGGACGATGGACGTCGAGTTGTAGAAGTGCACGATCGCCTGCTTGCTGCCGGCGATGGCGTCGAAGGTCTTCTCGACCAGGTGGTCGCGGCACTGGGTGAGCACCTGGATCGTCACGTCGTCGGGGATGTGTCCCCCGTCGATGAGCTGGCGGCAGAAGTTGAAGTCGGTCTCGCTCGCGCTCGGGAAGCCGACCTCGATCTCCTTGTAGCCCATCCGCACGAGCAGCTGGAACATCGCCATCTTGCGGTCGGCATCCATCGGGTCGATGAGTGCCTGGTTGCCATCACGCAGGTCGACCGCGCACCAGCGCGGCGCCTGGGTCATGACCTTGTCCGGCCAGGTGCGGTCGGGCAGCTCGACGGCGATCTGGTCCTGGAAGGGGATGTACTTCTGGATCGGCATCCGGGTGGACTGCTGGGGGTGGATCATGCGTTCTCGTCCTTCGTCACGTCAGTGGGTGGGGCGGCACCACGAACTCCGCGACGAGGTGGCCGTCTGTCAGGCCCCGCCGCGGCAGAGAAGGAGGAGATCCGTCCGCATGATCACCCACGATACTCCCTGCCCCCGCCCGGGGAGACGCTGGTCACGATCCGGACGGCACAGGACCCGCACCTCCGTGCGGAGATGCGGGTCCTGTGGCGCGGTGCGGAGGGTCAGCCCTTGCGGGCGACCAGCTCCTCGGCGATCTGCACGGCGTTGAGCGCGGCGCCCTTGCGCAGGTTGTCACCGGCGACGAAGAACGTGAGGCCCTTGCCCTCCGGGGCGGCCTGGTCGACGCGGATGCGACCGACGAAGACGTCGTCCTTGCCGGCCGACTGCAGGGGGTTGGGCACCTCGGTGACCACGACGTTCTGCGCACCCTCGAGGATCGTCGTGGCCTGCTCCGGAGTGATCTCCCGGTCGAACTCGGCGTGGACCGCCAGGGCGTGACCGGTGAAGACCGGGACCCGGACGCACGTGCCGGAGACCCGCAGCTGCGGGATGTGCAGGATGCGGCGAGACTCGTTGCGCAGCTTCTGCTCCTCGTCGGTCTCGAGGCTGCCGTCGTCGACGACCGAGCCCGCGACCGGCACGACGTTGAAACCGATGTGCGCGTCGTAGACCTGCGGCTCGGGCAGCGTCAGCGCGTCGCCGTCGGTGGCGAGGTCCTTGGGGTCCCCCGAGGCGTAGCCGGCGCGCAGCTGGCTGTCCAGCTCCTCCAGACCCTTGCCGCCGGAGCCGGAGACGGCCTGGTAGGTGGCCACGCGAAGGGAGACCAGCCCCGCCTCGTCGTGGAGGGGCTTGAGGACCGGCATCGCGGCCATGGTCGTGCAGTTCGGGTTGGCGACGATCCCCTTGGGGGTGTCGGCCAGGTCGTCGGCGTTGACCTCGGAGACGACGAGCGGGACCTCGGGGTCCTTGCGCCAGGCGCTGGAGTTGTCGACGACGATCGCGCCGGCGGCCGCGACCTGCGGCGCGTACTCCTTGCTGGAGGAGCCGCCGTTGGAGAAGAGGGCGATGTCCAGACCGGAGAAGTCGGCGGTGGCGGTGTCCTCGACCGTCACCTCCTGGTCCTTCCACGGGAGGGTCGACCCGGCGGACCGCGCGGAGGCGAAGTAGCGGATCGAGGTCACGGGGAAGTCCCGCTCCTCGAGCAGCTCACGCATGACGGATCCGACCTGGCCGGTGGCACCAAAGAGTCCAATGTGCATGGCGGCAAGGATACTGGCCGGGGCCCGAACCCCCAATCGGGCTCGGGCCCCGGACGGGCGTGTCCGCGATGCGGACGGGGTGACCCCGGCTCCTCGCCTACTTCTCCGGCGGCGTCACCGGCGCCTGGCCGTCACGTGGCGGCCGGCGCGTGATGACGCGGACGAGATCGTCCATCTCCTCCTTGACCTCCTGCTTGATCGACCTGCGGAAGCGGCGCTCCCGACCGTGGACGACCCGGCCGTACTCCTCCATGAGCGCCTTGGCCGTCCCCCACGCCATGAAGACCATGACGACGCTGAACGGAGCGGCGACGAGGATGGCCATCGTCTGCAGGGCCGACAAGCCGGTGCCTGCGGCACCGCCGACGACGATGAGCGCCGCGGCGACCGTGCCCTCGAAGATCGCCCACATGACGCGGCTCCACACCGGCGGGTTCGCCTGGCCGCCCGAGGCCAGCATGTCGACGACGAAGGAGCCGGAGTCCGAGCTCGTGACGAAGAAGACGACGACGAGGAGCATGGCGACCCAGCTGAGCAGAGCCGATGCGGGCAGCCCGTCGAGCAGCTGGAAGAGGGCCAGGTCCGTCGAGACCGTCCCGTCATCGGCGATGATGCCGCCGTTGCCGAAGATCTCCCGGTGGATGCCGGACCCACCGAGCACGGAGAACCAGAGCATCCCGACGAGCGTCGGCACGAGGAGGACTCCGGTGATGAACTCCCGCACGGTCCGGCCCCGGGAGATGCGTGCGATGAAGACGCCGACGAAGGGCGACCAGCTGATCCACCAGCCCCAGTAGAAGGTCGTCCACCCCGAGAGCCAGCTCTGGCCGTCGCTCCCCTCGAAGGCGAGGGTCCTGAAGGCCAGACCGAAGAAGTTCCGCAGGTACGAGCCGATCTGCTGGACGAAGTCCCCCAGGAGGAAGCTGGTCGGACCGAGGAAGAGCACGACGAGCAGGAGCAGCGCCGCGATGACCATGTTGGCGTTGGACAGGAAACGGATGCCCTTGTCCACGCCGCTGGCGACCGAGACGACCGCGACCGCCGTGATGCCGGTGATGAGGATGACGAGCAGGGACGTGGAGACGCTGCCGGTCTCCTCGGAGACCTCTGCCACGCCGAGGTGGCCCAGACCGGCGCCGACCTGGGAGACACCGAAGCCGAGCGATGTCGCGACACCGAAGAGGGTCCCGATGATGGCCAGGATGTCGATGACGTCACCGAGGACACCCTTGACCTTGGTGCCGAAGATCGGCTCGAGTGCCCACCGGATCGAGACCGGTCGCTTCTTGCGGTGCACCGCGTAGGCGACGGACAGGCCGACGACCACGTAGATCGCCCACGCGTGCAGCCCCCAGTGCAGGAAGGTGGTGTCCATCGCCTCACGGGCGCGTGCGGCCGCGTCCTCGGACGTGCCGGGCGGCGGGCTGGCGAAGTGGTTCAGCGGCTCGGCCACCCCCCAGAACATCAGGCCGATGCCCATGCCGGCAGCGAAGAGCATCGCGAACCAGGACGGGAGGGAGTACTCGGGGTCCTCCTCCGGGTCACCGAGGACGATGCTCCCCATCGGGGAGGCCGCCATCCAGATCGACCAGAAGACGAATCCGGACACGACGAGGACGTAGAACCAGCCGAGCTCGCCGATGATCGTGTCGTTCAACGAGCCGAGGACCGAGTCCATCTGCTCCGGCCAGATCATCGCGATCCCCACGAAGACGCCCAGCAGGACGGCCGAGGGCCAGAAGACCCGTGGGGCGAGGATGGCCTTCTTCGACTGCGGGGGCGGGGAGCCGTCGGGCGTGCCCGGCGGCTCGGCCCCCTCGTGGACTGACGTGTCTGTCGTCATTGCGAATCGGCCGCGCCTCGGCCTCTCCTTACGTTTGACGGTGGCGACGATCGGGCACACGCACGTGCGCCCAACCGAACACTCTGACCCACAACCGGTCCTGCGCCAAACGCAGGCGAGCGGCGCAGGAGTCTCAGAACCCCAGTCGCTGCATCTGCTTCGGGTCCCGCTGCCAGTCCTTGGCCACCTTGACGTGCAGGTCCAAGAAGACCCGCTGCCCGAGGATCTTCTCGATCCCCTGACGGGCCGTCGTCCCCACCTCCCGCAGGCGGGAGCCGCCACGACCGATGATGATCGCCTTCTGGCTGTCGCGCTCGACGAAGACGTGCACGCGCACGTCGAGCATCGGCGAGTCGTCCGGGCGTCCCTCCCGCGGCACGATCTCCTCCACGACGACCGCGAGGCTGTGCGGCAGCTCGTCGCGCACGCCCTCGAGCGCGGCCTCGCGCACGAGCTCGGCGATCATCCGCTCCTCGGGCTCGTCGCTGACGGCGTCCTCGGGGTAGAGCGGCGCGGGCGAGGGCGGCAGGTGCTGCGACAGCACAGCCAGGACGTCGTCAACCTGGTCCCCGCGCACGGCCGAGCAGGGAACGATCGCCGCCCAGTCCCCGAGCTGGTCGATGGCGATCAGGTGCTCGGCCAGGCGCTGCTTGTCCACGGCGTCGCTCTTGGTCGCGATGGCGACGACCGGCACCTTCTTCGCCCGCTGCAGCTCACGCAGGTCGGAGGCGATGAAGCCGTCGCCCGGGCCGATCTTCTGGTCCGCCGGCAGGCAGAAGCCGATCACGTCGACCTCGAGCAGCGTCTCGCGGACGAGGTCGTTGAGCCGCTCCCCCAACAGCGTGCGCGGCTTGTGCAGTCCCGGGGTGTCGACGAGGATCAGCTGCTCGTGCTCCTCCGGGCGCGTGACGATCCCGCGGATGATGTGCCGGGTCGTCTGGGGCTTGCTCGAGGTGATCGCCACCTTGTTGCCGACGAGGGCGTTGGTCAGCGTCGACTTGCCCGCGTTGGGCCGTCCGACGAGACAGGCGAAGCCCGCCCTCCACTGCGCAGCGTCCACGCTCATGCCCCGATCTCCTGGTCCATCTCGTCCGCGTCCTGCGTCAGCACGCGCTCGACGATGACCGTCGCGATGCGGTGCCGTCGTCCGGACATCTTCTCAGCCGTGAGAGACAACCCTGCCACCTCGCAGTGCGAGCCGCTGATCGGGACCCGGCCGGTCACCTTGCCGAGGAGCCCCCCGACGGTGTCGACCTCCTCGTCCTCGAGGTCCACGTCGTAGAGCTCGGCGAGGTCGTCGACGCCGAACGCGGCCGGGACGCGGTGGCGCCCGTCGCCGAGGTCCTCCACGCCGGGTCCCTCGCGGTCGTACTCGTCGGCGATCTCCCCGACGATCTCCTCGAGGATGTCCTCGATCGTCACGAGGCCGGCGGTGCCGCCGTACTCGTCGACGACGATCGCGGCGTGCGTCTGGTTGACCTGCATCTCGCGCAGCAGCTCGTCGACGGGCTTGCTCTCGGGGACGAAGGGGGCCGGTCGCATGAACGTCGAGACCGGCCTGTCCGCCGTCCCCTCGTCCGCCAGCAGGGAGCGCACGACGTCCTTGAGGTAGAGCAGGCCGACGATGTCGTCGCTGGACTCGCCGACGACGGGCACCCGGGAGAAGCCGGAGCGGATGAAGAGGTTGAGACCCTTGCGCGCCGGCTTGTCGGACTCGATGGTGATCATGTCGGTGCGCGGGACCATCACCTCGTGGGCGAGCGTGTCACCGAGCTCGAAGACCGAGTGGAGCATGTCGCGCTCCTCGTCCTCGATGAGGGCGTTCTCCCCCGCGAGGTCGAGCAGGTCGCGCAGCTCGGCCTCCGAGCGGAAGGGCCCGTCCCGGTAGCCACCACCGGGCGTGAAGGCATTGCTGAGGGTGACCAGCAGCCGCGCGAAGGGGCCGAGGATGCGCCGCAGCCAGATGACGAAGGGGGCCGCGGCCAGGGCCACCGGGGTGCTGTGCTGCTGCCCCAGGGTGCGCGGCGAGACCCCGACGAGCATGAAGGTGACGACGACCATGATCGCCACGGAGATGATGAGCGCGAGCCAGGTGCGCTCGACCTGGTCGACGACGACGAGGGCGATGAGCACGGCTGCCGACGCCTCGGCGATGGCCCGCAGGAAGGCGATGACCGAGATGGGACCGGCGCTCTCGGCGAGGATGGCGCGCAGCTCCGTGGCCCCGCGCCTCCCTTCGCTGTCGGCCTCCTCGGCTGCGACGCGCGAGGCGGAGCCGATGGCGGCGTCGATGAGCGTGAGGACGAACGCGGCGACGATCGCGATGACCGCGCCGACGATGAAGCCGGTCACGCCCGGGTCTCCCTCCCGCGACCCGCGAGGAAGGTGAGGAGCAGCTGTCGCTGCAGCTCGAACATCTCCGTCTCCTCCTCGGGCTCCGCGTGGTCGAAGCCCAGGAGGTGGAGGATCCCGTGCGTGGTCAGCAGGAGCATCTCCTCGATCGTCGCGTGGCCGGCCTCGACGGCCTGCTTCGCGGCCACGGAGGGGCACAGGACGATGTCGCCGAGGACTCCCTCCTGGGGCTCCTCGCCGTCACGACCGGGCTCGAGCTCGTCCATCGGGAAGCTCATGACGTCGGTGGGACCGGGCAGGTCCATCCACTGCTCGTGCAGGACGGTCATGGTGTCCTCGTCGACCATGCGGATGCACAGCTCCGCCTGGGGGTGGACCCGCAGCTCTCCCAGAACGTAGCGGGAGATCTCGACGAACTCGCGTTCGTCGACCTCCTGGTCGGTCTCGTTGAGGACCTCGATGCTCACTGCTGCTGACCCTTCGTCGCGTCGTACCGGTCGTAGGCGCCCACGATCTCCCCGACGAGACGGTGGCGCACGACGTCGCTCGCGTCGAGGTGGGCGAAGTGGATCCCGTCGATGTCGGACAGGATGCGCTGGACGACCTTCAGGCCGGACTTGACGCCACCCGGGAGGTCGACCTGGCTGGTGTCGCCGGTGATGACCATCTTGGACCCGAAGCCCAGCCGGGTGAGGAACATCTTCATCTGCTCCGGCGAGGTGTTCTGCGCCTCGTCGAGGATGATGAAGGAGTCGTTGAGGGTGCGCCCGCGCATGAAGGCCAGCGGGGCGACCTCGATGGTCCCGGCGGCCATGAGCCGTGGGATGGACTCCGGGTCGAGCATGTCGTGCAGCGCGTCGTAGAGCGGGCGCAGGTAGGGGTCGATCTTGTCGCCCAGCGTGCCGGGGAGGAAGCCGAGCTTCTCCCCCGCCTCCACGGCGGGCCGGGTGAGGATGATGCGGTTGACCTCCTTGGCCTGCAGTGCCGCGACCGCCTTGGCCATCGCCAGGTAGGTCTTGCCGGTGCCGGCCGGGCCGATGCCGAAGATCACCGTGTTGTCGCCGATCGCGTCGACGTAGTGCTTCTGCCCGAGGGTCTTGGGACGGATCGTGCGACCGCGGTTGGAGACGATGTTGGTCGTCAGCACGTCGGCGGGGCGCTCGCGGGTGCGGCCCCGCAGCATCGTGATCGAGCGCTCGACGGCGTCGCGGTTGAGGGGCTGCCCTGACTCGAGGACCTCCATGAGCTCGTCGAGGAGCCGGTCGATGACCTCGAGGTCGTCCTCCGGTCCGCGCAGGCGGAACTCGTTGCCGCGCACGAGGATCTCCGTCTTGGGGAAGGATCGTTCCATCGTGCGCAGCAGCTCGTCGGTGGGCCCCAGGAGGCTCACCATGGGCATGTTGTCGGGCAGGACGATCGTCTGCTGCACCGTCGGCGAACGGAGGTCGTCGCGGCGCGGGTCGTCGGCGATCGAGTCGAGGGCGCGCAGGTCGGGTTGGTCTGGTCGAGGCATCGTGTGCCCCAGTCTACGCGGGACGCCGGATCGACCACGAGCGACGGACCCGCTCGTCCGCGTCAGTCACCGTCCGACGGGACCCCGATGACGGGGTCGGCCAGGGCCCGGTCGAGCTCGGTGGCCGCGTCCCGCCCCATCCCCCGCAGGGTGGTCTCGCGGAAGAGCGCCCGGCTGGCCATCCCTGCGGCGGGGTAGCCCTCGGCCACCATCGCCGACTCCATGGCCACGAGCACGGACACGGGGTCGGCGACCCCGATCTGCCACCAGCCGAAGGGACCGTCGCCGGTGACCGGACGATGGCGCAGCACGGCGTTCGTCCCGTCCGGGTCGTCCGACCCGCCCGGTCCCCGGACCGACCCGTTGACGACGGCTGCCGGAGGCCGGACAGCGCGCTGCACGTGGGCCGCGAGCCAGCGCCTGGCCGTGGCCGTGGTCGGGGCGATGAAGACCCGGCCGGGGTCGACGCTCGACCAGGGCACGACCGCGGCCGGTGCGTCGGCGGTGGCCCGCAGCACGATCCCACCACGGTGCACGTCGTGCCGGCGGCGTCGTGCGGCCAGCAGGAGGGCGAGCAGCACACCTGCGATGAGTACGGCGACGCCGAGGAAGATGGCGACGACGTCGCGTGCCAGGTCCTCGCGGGGGCCGACCAGGGCCCGCAGGAGACCCAGGGCCAGGCCCAGGTCGAGGGCGAGCAGCGCCCCCTTCGCCCACAACCGCGCGTGGACACCACCGCGGTAGCGGGCCAGCAACGGACCCATGTCCTCGGGCGTGGCCGCGGCCCAGCTGGCGAGCACCGCGTGGTCCTCGTCGGTACCGCCGTGCCACTGGAAGAACTGGTTCCTCACGGCGGGGCGTCTGGCCGTCATCGAGTGAGCTGCTCCATTCGCTGCCGGGTGTTTGCAGTGACCCTAGCGATGTCTGCCTGCCTACCTCCACCGGGTGCGGGTGCTGATGGCGGCGACCGCCGCCGGGCCGGCGCTCGAGGCGCGCAGCACGGTGCTGCCGAGCCGGACCGGCACCGCCCCCGCCTCGACGAGGCGGTCGATCTCCTGCGGCGAGATCCCTCCTTCGGGCCCGACGACGAGGAGGATCTCGCCGGCCGCGGGCAGCTCCACCGTCGCCAGCGGGGTGGTCGCCTCCTCGTGCAGGACGAAGGGGGTGACCCCCTCCTGCGCGCACCGCTGCGCGAGCGAGGGGGTGGTGACGAGGTCACCGAGGTCGGGCCAGCGGCCGCGCCGCGACTGCTTGGCGGCGCGCTCGATGACGTTGGCCCACTTGCGCAGGCCCTTGTCGACCTTCGGGCCCTTCCACCGCACGATCGAGCGGTCCGCCTGCCAGGGCAGGACCCCGTCGACCCCGAGCTCGGTCACGGCCTCGACGGCGTCCTCGTCGCGGCCGTCCTTGGCGAGGGCCTGCACCAGGGTGAGCCGAAGGGAGGGTGCCGGCTCGTCCGCACGTCCCGTCACGCGCAGCGCGACGAGACCGGGGGCCACCGAGTCGGCGACGCTGCGCACGCGTGCTCCGCTGCGGTCGGCGACGAGGACCTCCTCGCCCGCCCGCAGCCGCACCACCGTCGCGGCGTGGTGTGCCTCGGCCCCGGTGAGCTCGACGACGTCGTCGGGCCCGAGCCCGTCGAGGGCCCCGGGGTCGACGAGGAAGAGGGGGGCGGTCACCGGTCGGTGTGCGTCGTGCGGGTCAGCGCTTGAAGGCCGAGCGCAGCCGGCCGACGAACCCGGCGTCCACGTCGTCGAGCTGGCCGTCGGGCTGCTCCTCGTCGCGCACGCTCGCGAGCCGACGCAGCAGGTCCTCCTGGTCGGGGTCCAGCCGCGTCGGGGTCCGCACGTCGATGTGGATGATCAGGTCACCGCGACCCTCGTGGCGCAGGTGGGTCACCCCCAGGCCGGGCAGGATGATGGTGTCACCGGGCTGCGTGCCCCGCTTGATGGTGATCTCCTGCTCCCCGTCGAGGGTCATGAAGCTCATGTCGACGCCGAGCGCGGCTGCCGTCATCGGCACCGGCACGGACGCGTGCAGGTCGTCGCCGCGGCGGGTGAAGGTGTCGTGGTCGGCGACCCGCAGCTCGACGAAGAGATCGCCGGCCGGCCCGCCACCGGGGCCGACCTCCCCTTCGCCGGAGAGGTGGATGCGGGTGCCGGAGTCGACGCCGGCGGGGATCTTGACCGTCATCGTGCGGCGGCTGCGCACCCGGCCCTGGCCGGAGCACTCGTGGCACGGGTTGGGGATGACCTCGCCGAAGCCCTGGCAGGTCGGGCACGGCCGGCTGGTCATGACCTGGCCGAGGAAGGAGCGCTGCACCTGCTGGATCTCGCCGCGACCGGCGCAGGTGTCACAGGTGCGCCGACCGGTGCCCGGCTGGGCGCCGTCGCCGTCGCACGCCGCACACGCGGTGGCGGTGTCGATGGTCAGGTCCTCCTGGCCGCCGAAGACGGCGGTCGCCAGGTCGACCTCCAGCCCGACGAGGCCGTCCTGGCCGCGCGAGCGCCGGGAGCGCGGCCCACGGCCGCCGCCACCGGCCTGGGCGCCGAAGAACTGCTCCATGATGTCGCTGAAGCTGAAGCCCGCGCCGAAGCCGTCGTGGGCGCCGCCGTAGGGGTCGCCGCCCATGTCGTACTGGCGGCGCTTGGTCTCGTCGGAGAGCACGTCGTACGCCTGGGAGACGCGCTTGAACTTCTCCTCGGCGTCCGGCCCCGGGTTCACGTCGGGGTGCAGGGTGCGGGCGAGCTTGCGGTAGGCCCGCTTGATCTCCTCGGGGCTGGCCTCGCGGCTGACGCCGAGGTCCTCGTAGTAGTCGTTCACGCGTGACGTCCTCGTAGGTCGTGGGTCTGGTCGGTCGATGCGGACGGACGCCGGTCAGGTGTCCATGATCCGCGAGAGGTAGGTGGCGACGGCACGCACCTGCGCCATCGTCGCCGGGTAGTCCATGCGAGTCGGGCCCAGCACACCGACGGTACCGACCTGCTCGTCCCCGGAGCCATAGCCCGAGGTGACCAGCGAGGTCGTGTGCAGGCCGCTCACGGGGTTCTCCGAGCCGATGCGCACGGAGACACCCGCCTCGTCCTGGCCGGCCTCGACGCTGAGGAGCTTCAGCAGCACGACGTGCTGCTCCAGGGCGTCCAGGACCGGCTCCAGCGTCATCGGGAAGTCGCTGGAGCTGCGGGCGAGGTTGGCCGTCCCCGCGAGGGCGACCTTGGTCTCGCGCTCCTCGGCGAGGGCGTCGCCGAGGGCCGCGAGCACACCGGCGGTGAGCGCGTCCTCGGTGTCGGTGTCCTCGTCGTGGAGGGTGCCGAGCGCGCCCAGCGCCTCGGTGAGGCGCCGGTCACGGGTCGCGGCGTTGATCCGGGCACGCGCCCGGGACAGCGCATCGAGGCCGGGGCCGTCGGTGTAGTCGACCCCGGTCGGCACGACCCGCTGCTCGACCCGGCCGGTGCCCATGATGACGACCACCATCAGCCGGGTGTCGTTCATCGGCACCAGCTCGATGTGCTTGACGGTGCTGCGGGTCAGGGACGGGTACTGGACGACGGCGACCTGGCGGGTCAACGTCGACAGCAGGCGCACCGTGCGGTCCAGGACGGCGTCGAGCTCGTCGGCGCCCTCGAGGTAGTCGGTGATGGCGGCCCGCTCGCCCCGCGACATCGGCCGGATGGCCTGCAGCCGGTCGACGAAGAGCCGGTAGCCGGCATCCGTCGGGATCCGGCCGGCGGACGTGTGCGGGGCGACGATGAGGCCCTCGTCCTCGAGGGCGGCCATGTCGTTGCGCACGGTCGCCGCCGAGACGTTGAGCCGGTGGCGGTCGAGCAGGGCCCGTGAGCCGACGGGCTCCGACGTCTGCACGTAGTCCTCCACGATGGCGCTGAGCACGGCCATCCGCCGCTCGTCACTCATGGAGTCCTCCTTCACGACACATCATGACCGCACCGCCTTGGCACTCGGTCCACCTGAGTGCCAAGTCTACGACTGATCGGCGCATTCCCCGGAATCCGGCGTGCCCTGCCGTCCCGGAGGCCCCGCGCGGCCTAGCGTCGGTCCTCGTGAACGACCGATACGGCAATGACGTGCTCTCCGGTGACTGGCGCTCCCACGGCCGCCTCGCCCGCCCCACCTCGCGCCCGGTCGAGGCGACCCACGGCACCGTCGTGGAGGACGTGGAGACCGGCTGGGTGGGCGCGGTCGTCTCGGTGGAGAAGGCCGGGGGCGTCCACGTCGTCCACCTCGAGGACCGGCGCGGCAAGGTGCGCGCCTTCCCGCTGGGTGCGGGCTTCCTGCAGGACGGTCGGCCGGTGGCGCTCACCGCGCCCCGGGCGGCGCAGCGCGCCGCCCTGGCCGAGGCCGAGCAGGCCGCCTCGCGCACGGCCAGCGGATCCGTCGCCGTGCGCGACGCGAAGGCGCGGGTCGCCCGCGGGTCGCGGATCTTCGTCGAGGGCCGCCACGACGCGGAGCTCGTGGAGAAGGTGTGGGGCCACGACCTGCGCATCGAGGGCGTCGTCGTCGAGATGCTCGACGGGGTCGACGACCTCGCCGCGGTCATCAGGGACTTCTCCCCCGGCCCCGGGCGCCGGATGGGCGTGCTCGTCGACCACCTCGTGCCCGGCACGAAGGAGTCCCGGATCGTCGAGAAGGCCAACGCGGTGGCCCCTGAGCACGTCCTCGTCGTCGGCCACCCCTACGTCGACGTCTGGCAGTCGGTGCGCCCGCAGCGCCTCGGCATGACGACCTGGCCGCAGATCCCGCGCTCCATGGAGTGGAAACGCGGGATCTGCGCGCACCTGGGCTGGCCGCACGACTCGCAGGCCGACATCGCCCGCGCCTGGAAGCAGATCCTGGGCACGGTGCGCAGCTACGCCGACCTCGAGCCCGCCCTGCTCGGCCGGGTCGAGGAGCTGATCGACTTCGTCACTGACGAACAATGACTCAGCGTCACCGACGAGTAGATCGCAGGAGCCCAAGCAGTTGCGAAGGGAGAGGCCCGGACTTCGCAAGAGCCTAAGCAGTTGCGAAGGGAGAGGCCCGGACTTCGCAAGAGCCTAAGCAGTTGCGAAGGGAGAGGCCCCAAACTCCGCAAGAGCCTAAGCAGTTGCGAAGGGAGAGGCCCGGACTTCGCAAAAGCCTAAGCAGCTGCGGTTCGTGGTCAGTCGCGCGGGCCACCGGCGACGTAGACGACCTGGCCGGAGACGAAGCCGGCCTCCTGCGACAGCAGGAAGGACGCCGTCGCGGCGATGTCCTCCGGCTGACCGACCCGCTGGACCGGGGTCTCCTTGGCGGCGTGCGCGAGGAAGTCCTCGAAGGGCACCCCGATGCGCTCCGCGGTGGCGGCGGTCATGTCGGTCTGGATGAACCCGGGGGCGATGGCGTTGGCCGTGACGCCGAACTTGCCCAGCTCGATGGCCAGGGTCTTGGTGAAGCCCTGCATCCCGGCCTTGGCCGCGGAGTAGTTGACCTGACCGCGGTTGCCGAGAGCCGACGTGGAGGAGAGGTTGACGATGCGGCCGTACTTCTCCTGCGTCATGTGCGCCTGGCAGGCCTTGGTCATCAGGAATGCTCCGCGCAGGTGCACCGCCATCACGGCGTCCCAGTCCTCGACGGGCATCTTGAAGAGCATGTTGTCGCGGATGATGCCGGCGTTGTTGACCAGCAGCGTGGGCGCGCCGAGCTCCTCGGCGATCCGGGCCACGCCGGCCTCGACCTGCTCGGGGTCCGAGACGTCGACGCCCACGGCGAGGGCGGTGCCGCCTCCCTCGGTGATCTCGTCGGCGACGACCTGGCAGGCGGACTCGTCGAGGTCGAGCACGGCGACGTGGTGACCGTCGGTGGCCAGTCGGTGGGCGACGGCGCGTCCGATGCCGCGGGCGGCTCCGGTGACGACGGCGGTGCGGGTGGTGCTCATGAGCAGCTCCTGGGGATGGGGAAGGGAGGGTCCCACCCATCGTCGTCCATGGCCCCGGCGTGAGGACACCCCGGTCCCCGGGGGGCTCACTCCTTGGGACGCACCGCGATCCACCGCGGCTCGGTCGGCAGCCGCCAGCCACGCTTGCGCGCGAGGACGCAGATGCCGCCACCCACGGCGACGGCGATGAGCGAGGCACTCGTGCCGGGGACGAAGACCTCGAGCACGACGAAGACCGCGCCGGCGACGAAGGCAGCGCTCGCGTAGAGCTCGGACTGCTGCAGGATCACCGGCACGCGGCCGAGCATCATGTCGCGCACGGCGCCGCCGCCGCACGCGGTGAGCACGCCCAGCAGGATCGCCGGCAGCCAGTGGATGTCGTACAGCATCGCCTTCTGCGTCCCCACGACGGCCCAGGTACCCAGGGCGATCGCGTCGACCCAGGGGAAGAGCTGGCGCCAGCGTCGACCCTCGAGGGGGACGAGGAAGGCGATGCCGGCGGCGATGAGGGCGACCGTGAGGTAGTCCAGGTCGGTCAGGGCGATGGGCTGGAGGCTGAGCAGCACGTCACGGATCGCGCCACCGCCGAGGGCGGAGACGATCGCCAGGACGATGAAGCCGACCGGGTCCAGGTTGAAGCGGCGGGCGACGGCCCCGCCGAGCAGGCCGTTGGCGAGCACGCCGAGCAGGTCGAGCAGCCGGATGATCTCCGGGACCACGGCGGGCGTCTCAGTCATGGATCGCCTCCACCGCCACGGGGTCGGGACGTCCGGCGATGAGGTGGTGGACCACGGTGTCGGTGAGCAGCCGCCCCCGCCGGGTGAGCACGACGCGCCCCCCGATGGCCGCACGACCGTCGACGAGACCGTCGGCGACGAGGCCGGCCACCGCCCGTCGCCCCTCCGGTGGCAACCGGTCGGTCGGCAGGCCCTCGCGCAGCCGGACCCACAGCAGGATCTCCTCGTCGCTGCGCTGCTCCGCGGTGAGCACCTCCCGCGCGGCGGCCGGCGACCCCTCGGCGAGGCGCTGCGCCCAGGCCGCGGGGTGCTTGACGTTCCACCACCGCACACCGCCGACGTGGCTGTGGGCGCCGGGGCCGATCCCCCACCAGTCGTCGCTGCGCCAGTAGGCCTCGTTGTGCCGGCACCGGCCCCGCGGTGTGCGTGACCAGTTGCTGATCTCGTACCAGTCGAACCCCGCGTCGGCGAGCAGCCCGTCGGCGAGCTCGTACTTGTCCGCCTCGTCGTCGTCCGTGGGTCGCGGCAGCTCGCCCCGGCGGACGCGGGCCGCGAGCTTCGTCCCCTCCTCGACGGTGAGGGCGTACGCGGACAGGTGGTCGGGCTCGAGCGCGATCGCCGTCTCGAGCGACGTGCGCCACTGCTCGAGGGTCTCCCCCGGCGTGCCGTAGATGAGGTCCAGGCTCACCGCGAGTCCCACCTCACGGGCGGCCGCGACCGCCCTGGCGACATTGGCGGGGTCGTGGGTGCGGTCCAGCGTGGCCAGGACGCCGGGCACGGCCGACTGCATCCCCAGGCTGACCCGGGTGAACCCGCCGTCGGCGAGGACACGAAGGGAGTCGACGTCCACCGAGTCGGGATTGGCCTCGGTGGTGACCTCGACGTCGTCGGCCAGCCCCCAGCGCTCGCGGACGGCCGCGAGGAAGCGCACGAGGTCCTGCGCGGGCAGCAGGGTCGGGGTGCCACCACCGACGAAGACGGTGGACACGGCCGGAGCCTCACCCAGGACCTCCTGGGCGAGGTCGAGCTCGGCGATCGCCGCGTCGACGAAGGTGGCGACGCTCGCCCCCTTCGCCCCGCCGACCGGACCGAGCTCGGTGGCCGTGTACGTGTTGAAGTCGCAGTAGCCGCACCGCACCGTGCAGAAGGGCACGTGGAGGTAGATGCCGAAGGGCCGCTGCCCGACCGCCTCACGGGCGGTGGCGGGCAGGGCGCCGTCGCGCGGCGCCTCGTCTCCATCGGGCAGGGCAGGCACCGCCCCATCCTCGCACCCGCGGGACACCGCTCGCCCACCGCCGGGGCGGCTGGCTACCGTGAGCACCATGACCCGCTGGATCGAGCTCGATGGTGTCGTCAACATGCGCGACCTCGGGGGCCTGCCCACCCTCCGCGGCGGGCGCACGCGCGAGGGCCGGCTCCTGCGCAGCGACAACCTCCAGGACCTCACCCCCCAGGACGTGGGTCGTCTCGTCGACGAGGTGGGTGTCACCGACATCATCGACCTGCGCACCGACGTCGAGCGCGACCTCACCGGGCCCGGGCCCCTGACCGAGACGTCGCTGGCGCACCACCACCTGAGCTTCATCGACGAGGAGCGCCATCCGGGCGCGGCACCGAGCGACACCGACACGGGCAGGGACGCCCTGGTGCTCTCGCAGGGTGACCCGGACCGCGGCACCCCCGGGTTCTGGACGCGGCACTACCTGGGTTACCTCCACCAGCGGCCGGACTCCGTGGCGGGAGCGCTCGGCATCATCGCGGGCAGCCGAGGGGGCGCCGTCGTGCACTGCGCCGCGGGGAAGGACCGCACCGGGACGGTCACGGCGATGGCGCTGTCGGTCGCCGGCGTGCCGGACGAGGAGATCATCGCCGACTACGCGGCCAGCGGCGAGCGGATCCGCCAGATCATCGACCGGCTCATCGACGTCGAGCCGTACAAGTGGGGCCTGCAGGGACGCTCGATCGACGAGCAGACCCCGCGGCCGGAGACGATGGAGATGATCCTGCGCACGCTCGAGGACGAGCACGGCGGCGCGACCGGGTGGTTGCGCCAGCAGGGGTGGGACGAGGACCGCCTGGAGCTGCTGCGCGCGCGGCTCCTCGGCTGACCGATCAGTCCTTCGTCGGCTTCATCGACACGTAGACCGGGATGACGCCCCGGACGGCGACCACCCCGTCGGTGCGCACCGCCTTGACGCGGATGTCGACGTCGCCGGGGGCGGCGGCCCAGTCGGCCGGGTCGGTCTCGGCGATGCACAGCAGGTCGGTGGTCGACTTCGCGAGGTACTCCACCTGCAGGCCACGCGGCAGCCACCGCTGCTCCGAGGGGCAGGTGGCCTCGGCGAGCAGCCCCATGGCGGCCTCGAGACCGTTGCACACGGCGATGGCGTGCAGGGTGCCGATGTGGTTGTGCACCGCCTTGCGGTTGGCGATGGACAGCTCGGCGTAGTTCTCCCGGACCTCACGCACCTTCGGGCGCACGGTCGCGAAGTAGGGCGCCTTCCTGCTGTAGAGCAGCGAGAAGATCGACTTGCCCCGCGGGAGCCGGGAGATGAGCTTGTACAGGGTGAAGGTCTGCTGTGCCACGTGAGCACCCTAGGCCCGCAGGAGGACCCGGGCGCCACCGGCTACCCCTCGACGATGCGTTTGATGGCGTCGAGCGTCCGCGGGATGCCCGCGTGGGCCTGCTCCGTCCGCGTCGCGATCTCCGTCTCGGCACGCTCGCCGTACTTCTCGTGGAACATCTCCAGCCCGCGCGGCAGGAACTCCCAGGTCTCGGTCAGCTCGGTGTCCTCGCCCAACGGCGCCATGAGGAAGCCCCACCTGACGAAGCCGTCGCCGACGACCCAGGCGAACTCGCGGCCCCGATCGGCCGCCACCACCCGGGAGCGGGTCTCCCAGGTGCGTCCCGGCTGCTCGTTGTGCCCGGTGAACCACGCACCGACCTGCCCGGCCTGCCGGGGGTCGTCCCACCAGCACGCGGTGCAGATCGGACTCCACTCGCCCGTGCGGGTGACGTCCGAGACCACGTCGTAGACCACCTCCGGCCGTTCGGCGACCCGGATGGACTCACGGTGGCTGAACCCTCGCGTGCTCTCGCTCATGTCCGGCTCCTCACTTGTGCTGGCGTCGGCTGCCACCGTGCCAGTCCTCCTCCACGCCCACCGCACCGGGGTCGACGCCGAAGCCGACCAGCTGGGGCCGCTCCCGCAGGCTGCGCTTGAGCTCGGCGAATCCGGGGAAGCCGGCCAGCCCGACGACGTGGTCCCACAGCTCGAGGGCGGACTCCTCGTCCGGGAGCCGGCTGATCACCGGCCCGAAGAAGGCGGTGCCGTCCGGGGGTCGGTAGTGCAGGATCGGGGTCCCGACGTCCTTGCCGGCGAGGGAGAGCGCCTCGTCGGTCTCGGCCCGGATCTGCGTGTCCCAGGAGTCCTCGTCCAGCGCACGAGCGAGCTGCGTGGGCAGACCCGCTGCCTCGAGGACGGGCTCGACGAAGGCCGCGGTCCCCCGCCGCTCACCTCCTGAGTCGCCCCCCGTGGCGGTGGGCTCGGTGTCGAAGATGTGGTGGCCCAACGCCGCGTACAACGCGTCCACGGCCTCGGGCCCGTGCTCCGTCCGGGTCCGCGCGGCCACCCGCAGGAGCCGCAGTCCGGCGGTGTGCCCCGCCTCGTACTCGGGCGGGAACTGGGCGTCGTAGTCGACCCCGGCATTGAGCAGGCGCAGCGAGATGAACCGCCAGTCCACGGTCAGGTCACGCTGGTCGCGCACCATCCGCACCCACTTGCTGGTCAGCCAGCAGAAGGGGCAGACGGGGTCGAAGTAGAAGTGGATGTCGGCGTCCATCCGGCCACCCTACGGAGACCGCCCTCCACCGCGACAGCCCCGAGGACTACTTCTTGGCCTTCTCCACGGCGCCGGCGTCGGAGGAGAGCGCCGCGATGAAGGCCTCCTGCGGGACCTCGACGGTGCCGATGTTCTTCATCCGCTTCTTGCCCTCCTTCTGCTTCTCGAGCAGCTTGCGCTTGCGGGAGATGTCACCGCCGTAGCACTTGGCGAGCACGTCCTTGCGGATGGCGCGGATGGTCTCGCGCGCAATGATCCGCGAGCCGATGGCGGCCTGGATCGGCACCTCGAACTGCTGCCGCGGGATGAGCTCCCTGAGCTTGCCGGCCATCATCGTGCCGTAGGCGTAGGCCTTGTCCTTGTGGACGACGGCGCTGAAGGCGTCGACGCCGTCGCCCTGGAGGAGGATGTCGACCTTGACCAGGTCGGCCGACTGGTCGCCGGCCTCCTGGTACTCCAGCGAGGCGTAGCCACGGGTGCGGGACTTCAGCTGGTCGAAGAAGTCGAAGACGATCTCGGCGAGCGGCAGCGTGTAGCGCATCTCGACGCGCTCCTCGGACAGGTAGTCCATGCCGCCGAGCTGGCCGCGCTTGCCTTGGCACAGCTCCATGATCGGGCCGATGAACTCGCTCGGGGCGAGGATCGTGGCCTTGACGATCGGCTCGCGCACCTCCGCGACCTTGCCGTAGGGGAACTCGCTCGGGTTGGTCACCTCGACCTCGGTCCCGTCGTCCATCGTCACCTGGTAGACGACGTTGGGCTGGGTGGAGATGAGGTCGAGGTTGAACTCGCGCTCGA
Organism: Janibacter sp. DB-40; assembly: GCF_029510815.1. Taxonomy (NCBI): domain Bacteria; kingdom Bacillati; phylum Actinomycetota; class Actinomycetes; order Micrococcales; family Intrasporangiaceae; genus Janibacter; species Janibacter sp. DB-40. Next base: position 2,037,517 of record NZ_CP120360.1, read on the forward strand.
GGCGCTCGCGCACGATCTCGAGGTGCAGCAGCCCGAGGAAGCCGCAGCGGAAACCGAAGCCGAGCGCGGCGGACGTCTCCGGCTCGTAGACCAGGGCGGCGTCGTTGAGCTTGAGCTTGTCCAGCGCGTCGCGCAGCGTCGGGTAGTCGCTGCCGTCCATCGGGTAGAGACCGGAGAAGACCATCGGCCGGGGCTCGCGGTAGCCGCCGATGGCGTGCTCGGCCGGTGCCGCCGCGGCCGTGACCGTGTCACCGACCTTGGACTGGCGCACGTCCTTCACGCCGGTGATGAGGTACCCGACCTCACCGACGCCCAGCCCCTTGCTCGCGACCATGTCGGGCGAGATGACCCCGATCTCGAGGAGGTCGTGCGTCGCCCGGGTCGACATCATGATGATCTTCTCGCGCGGGTTGAGGTCACCGTCGACGACGCGCACGTAGGTGACGACGCCGCGGTAGTTGTCGTAGACGGAGTCGAAGATCATCGCCCGGGCCGGGGCGTCGGCGTCGCCCTCGGGCGGCGGGAGCAGGGTGACGATCTCGTCGAGGAGCTCCTCGACCCCTTCGCCCGTCTTGCCGCTGACCTTGAGCACGTCCTCGGGCTCGCACCCGATGAGTCCGGCGAGCTCCGCCGCGTACTTCTCCGGCTGCGCCGCCGGCAGGTCGATCTTGTTCAGCACCGGGATGATCGTCAGGTCGTTCTCCATGGCCAGGTACAGGTTGGCCAGGGTCTGCGCCTCGATGCCCTGCGCGGCGTCGACGAGCAGGATCGCGCCCTCGCACGCGGCGAGCGAGCGGGAGACCTCGTAGGTGAAGTCGACGTGCCCCGGGGTGTCGATCATGTTGAGGCAGTAAACGGACTCAGCCTCGTCGACCGTTGCCACCCACGGCATCCGCACGGCCTGCGACTTGATGGTGATGCCGCGCTCGCGCTCGATGTCCATCCGGTCCAGGAACTGCGCCCGCATCTGCCGCTCCTCGACGACCCCGGTGATCTGGAGCATCCGGTCGGCGAGCGTGGACTTGCCGTGGTCGATGTGGGCGATGATGCAGAAGTTGCGGATCTGCGCCGGCGGGGTCGCGTTCGGCGGGAGAGCCTCGCTGGCCTTGGGTGACACGGGTGGCGGACCTCGGGTTCGTCGGGACATGGATCGTCAGTCATCCTCCCACGGACGGCGCAGCGAGCCGAACGACGCCGCCGGATCGCACTACGGTGGTCCCATGGACGGCTACCCCGGTGACTACGTCGGAGACCCACCCCTGGAGTGGGCCCCCACGCCGGCGGACCCGATGCCCTCCCCCGGCGAGGTCGTGTGGGCCCACGTGCCCTACGAGGAGGACCACACGCAGGGCAAGGACCGTCCGGTCCTGCTCATCGGCCGTGACGGCCCGTGGCTGCTCGCGCTCCAGCTGACGAGCGTCGACCACGACCTCGACGAGGCCCAGGAGGCCGCTGCTGGCCGGCGCTGGATCGACATCGGGCCCGGCCGGTGGGACCACCGTGGCCGGCGCAGCGAGGTGCGCGTCAACCGAGTCATCCGCGTCGACCCCGCCGCGGTCCGCCGCGAGGGAGCGGTCCTGGGCGAGGAGCTCTTCGTCGCCGTCGCGGAGGCCGTGCGGGCCGTCGCCCATGGTCGGCAGTACGACGACGACCCCGTCTGACGACCCGTCGGCATGACGAAGGGCGCCGGTCACCATCGCGGTGACCGGCGCCCTTCGTCACGGGTCGCGGTGCTCGACTCAGAGCGCGTTGACCTTCTTCGCCAGGGCCGACTTCTTGTTGGCGGCCTGGTTGGCGTGCAGGGCGCCCTTGCTCACGGCCTTGTCGAGCTTCTTGCTCGCGGTGGCGAGCGTCGACTTGGCGGTCTCGGCGTCGCCGGCCTCGACGGCCTTGCGGACCTTGCGGATCCACGTGCGCAGCTCGGACTTGATCGCACGGTTGCGCTCGGTGCGCTCGTTGTTCGTCTTCACGCGCTTGATCTGGGACTTGATGTTTGCCACAGGTGTACTTTCTTCGTCGGTCGATGGTTGCCGTTAGAGGGCGGCAAGACGTCTCGGGACCGGCGTGGGGACACCGTGGGAGAGACGCCCTGGGTGGTGCTCGCTGTACGCACACGACCATGCGCGCACGCAAAGGCCAAATCTAGCAGCGCCGCCCACCGCCGCCAAACCGCCGGTCAGGAGCCGTTGCGCTCCCGCGAGATCGTCAGGATGGCCCTCTCGACCGAGTACACGGGGTCACGACCACCACCCTTCACCTCGACGTCAGCGGCGGCGATCGCCTGGATGCTGCGCCCGAGCGCGTCCCCGCTCCAGCCCTGCAGCGCACGCCTGGCCTTGTCGATCTGCCAGGGCGCCATGCCGAGGTCGCGGGCCAGGTCGGCGCTGCGGCCGCGCCCCGCTCCCCCGACCTTGGCCAGCTGCCGCAGCTGCATGGCGATGACGGCGACGATCGGCACCGGGTCCACCCCGACGTCGACCGCGTGGCGCAGCAGCCGCAGGGCCTCGCCGGTGCGCCCGGCGACGGTGGCGTCGGCGACCTTGAAGCCGGTCGCCTCGACCCGGCCCCCGTGGTAGCGCTCGACGACGTCGGCGTCGATCGTGCCGGTGGTGTCGTCGACGAGCTGCTTGCAGGCCGAGGCCAGCTCGCGCACGTCCTTGCCGACGGCCTCGACGAGGGCCTGGACGGCGTCCGGTGTCGCCTTGCGCCGGGAGGTGCGGAACTCGTTGGTGACGAACTCGGCCTTGTCGCGGTCGCTCTTGATCGCCGGGGCCTGGATGACGTGCGCCTTGGCCTTCTTCAGCGCGTCGAGGACCTTCTTGCCCTTGTTGCCCGAGGCGTGGGTGACGACGAGGGTGACCGAGTCCGCCGGGTCGGCGAGGTAGTTGAGCAGGTCGATCTGGAGCGCGTCGGGCGCCTGGTGCAGGTCGCGCACGATGATCAGCTTGTCCTCCCCGAAGAGGGAGGGGCTGGCCTGCACGGTCAGCTCGCCCTCGGTGTAGGCCTCCGCGGTGAGGGTGACGACGTCGACCTCGGGCGTGCCCACGCGCACGTCGGCGATGACCTGCTCGACCGCCCGGTCCGCGAGGACTTCCTCCGGTCCGGAGACGAGCACGAAGGGGGCCGCCCGGCTGCTCAAAAGAGGGCCACCTTGTCGACCGGCGGGAAGATCTGGTCGAGAGCGGCCTCGTCCTCGGCCGTGGGTACCCAGCTGATCGCCTCGGCGTTCTGCCGGACCTGCTCGGGCCGGGTCGCCCCGGCGATGACGCTCGTGACGGTCGGTCGGGAGGCCAGCCAGGAGAACGCCACCTCCGGCTCGGTCAGGCCCCGCTCCCGGGCGAAGTCACCGAAGGCGCGCAACTGGTCGAGGTCGGTGCCCTCGATGATCTCCGGGCGGGAGGCCAGTCGGCTGCCCTCGGGCGCGGTCCCCGAGGAGTACTTGCCGGTGAGCAGCCCCCGGGCGAGCGGGAAGTAGGGCAGCACCCCCAGCCCGTAGGCCTGCGCTGCCGGGGTCACCTCGAGCTCGGCACGGCGGTCGAGCAGGTTGTAGTGGCTCTGGCTGGAGATGAACCGTGCGCCGCCGCGGGCCCGGGCGACGTGCTCGGCGTCGGCGATCTGCCAGCCGGCGCGGTTGGAGTGGCCGATGTAGCGCACCTTGCCCGCACGCACGAGGTCGTCGAGCGCGTCGAGCGTCTCCTCGATCGGCGTCAGCGGGTCGGGGGTGTGGAACTGGTACAGGTCGATGTGGTCGGTGCCGAGACGGCGCAGGGACGCCTCGACCGCGGCCATGATGTACCGCCGCGCGCCGCGGGCGCCGAAGTCGGGGCCGATGGCCCCACCAAGGTCCATGCCGAACTTCGTCGCGAGGACGACCTCGTCGCGACGGGCGCCCAGGGACCTGCCGAGCATCGTCTCGGACAGTCCCGGCTCGGCACCGTAGGTGTCGGCGGTGTCGAAGAGGGTCACGCCGGCGTCGAGCGCGGCGTGCACGACGGCGTCGCTGCCCTCCTGGGTCTGGGTGGCGGCACCGCGACGACCGAGGTTGTTGCAGCCCAGGCCGACGGCGGAGACGGTGAGACCGGAGCGTCCGAGGCGGCGAAGTTCCATGGGGGACAGGCTATCCCCGGGTGGGGACAGCCAGCCCGAGCGTCGCGGCCCGGGCGGCGACCACGGACTCGTCCTTGGCCAGGGACGCCGCGAGCTCGTCGAGCGGCAGCCCGAGGTCGACGCCGTCGCGCAGCTCGTCGTCGTCCTGCACCGACCACCCCTCCCCCTGCGTGACGGCCGTGCGCACCCCGTCGGCCGGACCTGGATCGGCGGCGACCGGCTGTCCGGTCATCCCCCGTTTCGCCGGGTCGGCCACGGCCTGCACCTCGGGGGCGATCTGGTCCAGCCGGCGCAGCGCGCCGAGGACCAGCTCACGGTCGGTCGTCGGCCAGAAGGGCGGCAACGAGCGCTGCAGGAAGCCGGCGTAGCGCGCCTTGATCATCCGGTTGTCGAGGAAGGCGACGACGCCACGGTCGTCGCCCTTGCGGATGAGGCGACCGGCGCCCTGCGCGAGCCGCAGGGCCGCGTGGGTGGCCGAGACCGCCATGAAGCCGTTGCCACCGCGGCGGGCGATCTCCTGAGTGCGCGCCGACGACAGCGGGTCGTCGGGACGGGGGAAGGGGATGCGGTCGATGAGCACCAGCTGGCAGGCGCTGCCGGGCACGTCGACGCCCTGCCAGAGGGTGAGCGTGCCGAAGAGGATCGTCCTGGGGTCCCGGGCGAAGTCGCGCACCAGGGTGCCGATCATCTCCTCGCCCTGGCAGAGGACCGTGAACTCGCTCCCGAGGCGCTCGCGCATCGCCTCGCTGGCCTCCTTGGCGGCGCGCATGGAGGAGAAGAGGCCCAGGGTGCGGCCGCCGGCCGCGCGCACGAGCGCCTCGATCTCGTCGAGGGTCTGCGTGGCCAGCCCGTCCCGACCGGGAGCGGGGAGGTGCTCGGCGACGTAGGCGATGCCCTGCTGGGCGTAGTCGAAGGGTGAGCCCACGTCGAGACCCGTCCACTCCGGCGCACCCGGACCGCGCAGGCCCAGCGTGCCCGCGACCGCGTCGAAGGTGCCACCGAGCTCGAGGGTGGCCGAGGTGAGGATCACCGTGCGGTCGCGGACCGACTCGTCGTCGTCGGTGGCGCCCGTGCCGAAGATCCGCTCGCGCACGCGCATGGCCACGCTCATCGGCGCCACCCGCAGCACCGGTCCGCGGCGCGGGTCACGACTGACCCAGATGACGTCGAGCTCGTGCTCCTGGAGCATCCGCACCGCGGTCTCGTGCAGCTCGTCGACCGCGGCGAGCGCGATCTGGCGGCTCCCGTCGACGCTCTCGCCCTTGGGCGGCTTCATCTCCGTGAGCAGGGTGCGGCCGACGTCACGGCACCGGCCGAGGATGCTCGCAAGCGAGTCGGGGATACCGGCCGCAAGGCGCCCCTCCGGGGCCTGCTCGAGCACGGCCTCCAGGTCGCCGGCCAGGTCCTCGAGGTCGTCGTCGGACTCGGCGTACTTGCGCGCCCGCCTGGCAGCGGCCCGGATCGCCCCGGGGGTGAGCTCGTCGGTGACGGTCGAGGTGACCCGGTCGACGAGCTCGTGCGCCTCGTCGATGACCAGGACGTCGTGCTCGGGCAGCATCGGCCGGCCCTCGAAGGCGTCGATGGCCATGAAGGAGTGGTTGGTGACGACGACGTCGACGTCCTTCGCCGCCTCGCGGGAGCGCTCGACGAAGCACTCGGCGACCATCGGGCACTTCTGGCCGAGGCACTCCTGCGCGGAGACGGAGACCTGGCGCCAGGCCTTCTCGGAGACGCCGGGCACGAGCTCGTCACGGTCGCCGGACTCGGTCTCGGCCGCCCACTCACGCACCCGGACGACCTCCTTGCCCAGTCGCCCGGCAGCGGCGTCGACCTCGCCGACGTCGAACATGCCCTCGTCCTCGTCGGGGAAGCCGCCCTCGACCTTGTGCTTGCACACGTAGTTGCGGCGGCCCTTGACGATCGCGTACGTCGGGCGACGCTTGAGGTGACCCTCGAGGGAGTCGGCGAGGCGGGGCATGTCCCGGTCGACGATCTGGGCCTGCAGCGCCAAGGTCGCGGTGGCGACGACCGCGGGCTGGCCGGTGCGCTGCGCATGATCGACGGCAGGCACGAGGTAGGCCAGGGACTTGCCCGTCCCGGTGCCGGCCTGGACGAGCAGGTGCTCCTCGGTGTCGATGGCGCGGGCGACCGCGGTGGCCATCTCGACCTGCCCGGGGCGGGTCGTGCCGCCCACTCCCCCGACGGCGGCGGCGAGCAGGGACTCAACTGACGAGGACACCGCCCCACCCTAGGACGCCGCCGCGACCGGGCGCACGCGCCATCCACAACCCCGCGCACGACCCTTGGGGATGTCGACCAGTCCATCGAAAGGTTGATCCCGGAACCAACCTCCGGCGCGATGTGTCGGCGCCCCCGCCACGGCTGGAATCGATGGCATGACAACCACCCTGCTCCCGCACCGCCCCGACGCGCCGCCACAGCGGCGCGGGGCGGGTCTCGCCCACCGGCTCACCAGCCGCCGCGGCGCGGCCCTCGTCCTCGCCCTCGCCCTCCTCGTCGTTGGGCTGGCCAGCACGCTCCTCGGCTCGAGCCAGGCTCCGCCCCGTGGCGACAGCTACCCCGCGAGCACCGAGTCGGCGGTGGTGGCGCAGGAGCTGGAGGGCTTCCCCGACAGCGACGAGGCACCGGTCCTCCTCGTCGCGACGAAGGGGGGAGCCCCCCTCTCCCCGTCCGACCTGTCCGCCGTCGACGAGATGGCCTCGGGTCTGGAAGCGGCAGGAGACCCGACGCCGGCGCGACCGTCCGAGGACGGCGCGGCGGCGGTGGTCACGCTGCCGATGACCTCCCACGAGGACTCGGACGCGACCGCGCGGATGATCGAGGACCTTCGCGACCAGATCGCCGCGACCACGCCCGACGGGGTGACCGTCGAGGTGACCGGCGGCCCGGCGTTCGGCGCGGACATCACGTCCTCCTTCGACGGCGCGAACGTCACGCTCCTCGCCGTGACCATCGGCGTCGTCACCCTCCTGCTCCTGCTCACCTACCGCTCCCCCGTGCTCTGGCTCGTCCCGCTGGCCGTCGTCGGCGCGGCCGACCAGCTCGCCGGCACCGTCACCGCTGCCGTCGGTGACTGGAGCGGCCTGTCCTTCGATGCCGGGATCGTCTCCGTCCTCGTCTTCGGCGCCGGCACCAACTACGCCCTCCTGCTGGTCTCCCGATACCGCGAGGAGCTGCACGTGCACGAGGACCACCACGCCGCCCTCGCATCGGCATGGCGCGCCACCGTGCCCGCGATCCTCGCGAGCAACGTGACCGTCGTCCTCGCCCTGGGCACCCTGCTGCTCGCCTCGGTCCCCGGAACACGCGGCCTCGGCCTCGCCTCGGCCGTGGGCCTCGTCATCGCGCTGGCGGCGATCACGCTCGTCCTGCCGGCGGCCCTCGCGTTGGTGGGCCGCAGAGTCTTCTGGCCCTTCGTCCCCAGACCGGGGCAGGCCCCGGAGCACGACGGCATCTGGGCGAGGCTCGCCCGTCGCGTCGTCACCCGCCCGGCCGCCCACCTCGTCGGCGGCCTCACCGTACTCGTCGTCATCGCCTCCGGTCTCTCCGGGGCGAACGTCGGCCTGGGCCAGGCGGACTCCTTCCGCGCCGCCTCAGAGTCCGCGGACGGCCTCACCACCGTCGGTGAGCACTTCCCCGCCGGGGCGTCCGCCCCCTTCGCCGTCACGACGAACAGCCCGAGCACGCTGGCGACCGTCGACGCGCTCGAGGACGTCGACGGCGTGACCACGGCCGCCCCGGCCGGTGACGACGGCGAGGGCCGCACACGCGTCACCGTCATCGGCGAGCCCGCGCCCGGCTCCCCGGTCGGCCTCGAGCTCGCCGCGGACCTGCGCGAGGCGGCCCACGACGTCCCCGGCGCCGACGCCCGGGTCGGTGGCGGGTCCGCGGAGCTGCTCGACGCCCGCTCCGCTGCGGAGAGCGACCTGAGGACGGTCGTCCCGCTCGTGCTGATCGTCAGCCTCGTCGTGCTCGTGGTCCTGCTGCGCGCCGTCGTCGGCCCGCTGGTGCTGCTGGCGCTCAACGCCGTCAGCGCACTGGCAGCGCTCGGCATGGGCGCGTGGCTCGACGAGCACCTCATGGGCAACCCGGCCCTGGACGTGCAGGTCCCGCTGATCGCCTTCCTCTTCCTCGTGGCCCTGGGGATCGACTACACGATCTTCCTCATGCACCGGGCCCGGTCGGAGACGGCCGAGCACGGCACCCGCGAGGGCGTCGCCCGGGCGGTGGCCCGCACCGGCACGGTGATCACGAGTGCGGGTGTCGTCCTCGCCGCGGTCTTCGCGGCCCTCGGGGTGCTGCCCCTGGTCGTCCTGGGGCAGCTCGGCCTCATCGTCGGGCTCGGGGTCCTGCTCGACACCCTCCTCGTGCGCAGGTCGTCGTGCCCGCGGCCACGGCCCTCCTCGGCGATCGCTTCTGGTGGCCATCACACGCCGGCCGGGTAGCGTCCCGTCCGTGAGCACTCCCGCCGTCCCGGGACCGGCCGCCCGCCAGACCCGGCACACCCGGCCGGCCGGTCCCGTCGGCGTCCCCGGCGAGGAGACCGTGGCCGGCGGCACGGCCCGCTGGCTGCGGTGGGGCCAGCACGCCCTGCTCGCCGCCCTCGCGGTGGTCTGCCTGACCCGGGCCGTGGCCGCCGGGGCCCACCCGGCCGCGGAGGTGGGGGCCCTGCTCGTCTTCGTGGCCTGGTACCTCGCCGGCATCCCGGTGGCCCGGCGCGGGGTGAGCGGTCCGGTGTGGTTCGTCGTCCTCACGCTCCTGTGGGGTGTCCTCGTCCTCGTCTCCCCGGAGAACGTCTGGCTCGCCTTCCCCCTGTGGCTGCTGGCCGGCCACCTGCTGCCGCTGGCCCACGGCGTGCTCATCTCCGCGGTCGTCCTCGTGGTCGTCGTCGCCGAGCCGGTCCGGCAGGCCGGGACCACCACCTTCGCCGCGGTCATCGGCCCGTTCATCGGGATGGTGGTCGCCCTCGGCATCTCGCGGGCCCAGATGGCCCTCGTGCGGGACGGCATCGAGCGCCAGCGGCTCATCGCCTCGCTCTACGCCGCCCAGGAGGAGACGGCGGCCCTGACCGACGAGCTCGCCCGGGTGCAGCGCGCGGCGGGCGCCACGAGCGAGCGCACCCGGCTCTCCCGGGACATCCACGACGGCATCGCCCAGGGCTTCTCCTCGATCCTGTTGCTCGCCCGCGCGGCCCGCGGCGAGGATGACCCTGCCCGGGTCCGCGAGCTGCTCGTGCACCTCGAGAGCAGCGCGGCCGAGGGGCTGGAGGAGTCCCGTCGCGTGGTCGGGGCGCTCGCCCCTGCCGACCTGGACGAAGGGGGTCTGCTCGCCGCGCTCCACCGCGTCACCGACCGCTTCGCCACGGAGAGCGGAGTGAGTGCCCGGCTCGTCACCACCGGCGCCGTCCCACCGGTCCCGACCACGACCGAAGTGGCCCTCGTGCGGTGCGTGCAGGGCGCCCTGGCCAATGTCCGGGCGCATGCGCGTGCCGGGTCGGTCGTCGTCAGCCTCGACGGGTCCGCCGAGGTGGTCCGTGTGGACGTCGTCGACGACGGGCAGGGCTTCGACTCCACCGACTGGACGACCCGGGCGCCGCGCTCCGCGGGCGACGGCGGCTACGGCCTGCGCGCCACGCGGGCCCGCCTGCGCGAGCTCGGCGGCGGGCTGGCCCTCGAGTCGGCGCCCGGTGAGGGGACCGCCCTCTCCGCGTGGCTGCCGGTGCAGAGCTACTCCCCCGATGGAGGTATCCGGTGAGCGCCCGCGTCGTCGTCGTCGAGGACCACCCGGTCACCCGGATGGGGCTCATCGCCCTGCTCGGTCAGGAGGATCGGATCACCGTCGTCGGCGAGGCCGGCACCGGCGAGGAGGCGATCGCGCTCGTCGAGCGGGAGCGCCCGGACGTCGTCGTCACCGACCTGCGCCTCGGCGAGGGTCCCGACGGGGTCGCGGTGACCGCCTCCCTTCGCTCCCGGGTGCCCGCACCCGCGGTGCTCGTGCTCACGACCTACGACACCGACCGCGACATCGTCCGCGCGGTGGAGGCAGGCGCCGCCGGCTACCTGCTCAAGGACGCCGACCCGGCGGAGATCACCTCCGCGGTCCTGCGCGCCGCTGCCGGGGAGACCGTCCTCTCCCCCGCGCTCGCGCAGCGGGTCGTCGCCCGCATCTCCCGCCCGCAGGCCCAGCTGTCCGCGCGGGAGGTCGAGATCCTGGCCGCGGTGGCCCGGGGGTTGTCCAACAAGGAGGTCGCCCGCGAGCTGGTCATCTCCGAGGCGACGGTCAAGACGCACCTCGTGCACGTCTTCACCAAGCTCGACGTCGACTCGCGCACCGCCGCGGTCGCCCGCGCCCGCGAGGACGGCGTGCTCCCCTGACCTCGCCTCGGCCCGACCCCCGGGTCAACCGGTCGCCGGCTTGAGCCGGTAACCCACTCCCCGCACCGTCAGGATGCGCTCGGCGCCGATCTTGGAGCGCAGCGAGCGCACGAAGACGTCGACGACGTTGGATCCCGGGTCGAAGTCCATGTCCCAGACCATGCCGAGCAGCTGCTCGCGGGAGAGGACCTGGTCGGCGTGCTCGACGAAGGCTTCCAGGAGGGAGAACTCCCGGGCGGTCAGCTCCACCTCCCGGCCGGCCACCCGGGCGGTGCGCCGCCGGATGTCGAGGCTGAGGTCACCGGCGGTCAGGGTCGCCTCCTCGGCGGGGGCGGCGCCTCCTTCGCGCAGGCGCAGCCGGACCCGGGCGAGCAGCTCGGCGAACTGGAAGGGCTTGGTCATGTAGTCGTTGGCCCCGCCCTCGAGCCCGGTCACCGTGTCGTCGACGCCGTCCCGGGCGGTGAGGATGATGACCGGGATCGCCACACCGTCCCCCCGCAGACGACGCAGCACCTCGAAGCCGTCGAGCCCCGGCAGCCCCACGTCCAGGACGAGTAGGTCGAAGGCCCCCGTCGCCGCGAGCGCCCAGGCCTGCCGCCCGTCGGCGGTGATCGTCGTCTGGTAGCCACTGGCGCGCAGGCCCTTGTCGACGAAGCTCGAGATCTGCTCGTGGTCCTCGGCGATGAGGATCGCGCTCATGACCCCTCCTGGGTGCTCGGTTGCAGGTCGACGCGGGTGTCGTCCCGACCATCATGGTCGCCGGGTCCCGCCGGGACGGGCAGGACGATGGTGAAGACGGCTCCGGTGCCGGGCTCACCACCGACGGTGACGCGGCCGCCGTGCCCCTCCGCGATGGCCCGCACGATCGCCAGTCCGAGGCCGGCGCCGCTGTGGCGGCGGCCGTCGGGCGGCTCCCCGTGGCTGAACCGCTCGAAGATGCGGTCCCGGTCAGCGTGTGGCACGCCCGGCCCCGTGTCGGAGATGCCGACCGCGAGCGCCCGACCGAGCTGCGGGTCGTCGACGAACTGCGAGGTCAACGTGACCACATCGTCCTCACGCGTGTGCTGGACGGCGTTCTGGGCCAGCTGCAGCACGGCCTGCGTGATGCGTTCGGCGTCCAGCGCCGCCTCCCCCTCGGCGATGCGCCCGACCTGCCACCGGCGGGGCGCGAGCGCCGAGATCTTGGCCTCGAGGGCGACGGTGAGCATGGAGACGTCCACACCCTCGACGGGTCGGATGAAGTCGGGGCGGTCGGCCTTGGCCAGGGCGAGGAGGTCGGTGACGATCCGGCTCATCCGGTCCAGCTCCTGGGTGACCACGCGCATCGTCACCTCCCTCGAGGCGGGGTCGTCGTCCATGAGCTCGAGGTGACCACGGATGACCGTGATCGGTGTGCGCAGCTCGTGGCCGGCGTCGTCGACGAAGCGCTGCTCCGCCCGGAAGGCCTCCTCCAGCCGGTCGAGCATGCGGTTGAAGGTCGAGGCCAGTCCCGACACGTCGTCGTCCCCGACGTCGATGCGGCGGGTGAGGTCGTGCTCGGTGATCTCCTCGGCCGCCGCGTGCACGAGACGCACCGGACGCAGCAGTCGGCCGGCGACGACCCAGGAGACCACGCCCGCGAGGAGGAGGGCGAACACCGAGGCCATCACGAGCATGCGGACGGTCTGGTCCGCCTCGGTCATCGCCGGCTCCGTGAAGGACGTCACCAGAAGCACGGCGTCCTCGCCGTCGGCGACCTCGACGATGGTCCGGGCCCACCGCATCTCTCCGGCCGCGGTCTCGTGGGCGCCGGACGCGGAGCGTATGGTCTGCTCGAGCAGCTCCTGGTCACGGGTGAGGTCGTACTCCTCGGCCGTGGGTGCCCGGGCGCCGCGGGAGATGGTGACGGTGCCCTCGGTGCCCACGTACCCGACGAGCATCTCGTCGGGGCTGGGCTGCTGCCGGGACAGGTAGACCTGCAGGAGGCGCTCGGCCGAGGTGAAGGGACGCGAGGTCTCCGGGTCCACCCCCTCCTGGGTGAATGTGCGGAACTCCTGGATCTCCTGGGTGACATCGGCGTTGGCACGGTCGGTCACCGACAGGCGCAGGGTCTCGTGCACGACGATGACGACGGAGAGCAGGGTCACGAAGAGGATGAGCACCATCCAGCCCACGATGGTCTCGCGGGACAGCCGGGGACGGCGTCGCCGCGTGGGGGCCTCAGTCGTCATCAGTCGTCGCCATCGTCGCCGTCATCGTCGTCATCATCATCGTCGTCCCCGTCGTCATCATCATCGTCGTAGACCGGCGGGGGCGGCGCCTGGGTTCGCGTCACGGAGGGCTGCGGTGTCCAGGTGGGACGGGGCGTGGAGGTGGGCCGGGGCGTGGAGGTGGGCCGGGGCGTCGACGGCGTGGTGGAGGTCGGGGCCGGCGCGGGCTGCGACGTGGACGAGGACGTCGATGTCGAGGAGGACGAGGAGGACGAGGAGGACGTCGAGGACGTGCTGGACGTCGGCGAGATCGTACTCGTCGTCAACCGGACCGGCCCCTCCTCGACGGGCGGGGGATCGGCCGGCGCGGCAGCGACGCGGAAGCCGAGGAACACGAGCAGGGGCACGCTGAGCATCGCGACGAGGAGCATGCCCTCGCGTCCGATGCGCCAGCGGTTCATGACGCGGCTGCGGTGCTGGTGCGGTCTGGACGGATCATCACGGGCCCTCGGTCGGTCTGTCGGTGGGTCCGACCCTAGGAAGTGGGCATGAGCCGTGCGTGAAGGTCACATGAGGACATCTTCATCAACCGCGGTCGGGCGACCCCTCGGCCGCCGGCAGCATCGGGTCCGGCACGGCCCGGGTGATGAGGTTGACTCCTCGCATGAGGTGGAAGCATACGAGCGCCGCCGCGGTCCCCAGCGCGATGCCGGCGAACTGCAGCTGGCCGAGCTGCCACGTGTAGTCGGCGACGCCGATGATCAGCGCGAGCGCCCCGGTCATGAGGTTGATCGGGTTGCCGAAGTCGACCCGCGCCTCGATCCAGATCTTGGCGCCGAGCAAGCCGATCATCCCGTAGAGGACGGTCCCGGCGCCGCCGAGCACGCCCTGGGGGACGGTGGCGATGGCCTCGCCGAACTTCGGCGAGAAGGACAGCAGCAGGGCCACGACGGCGGCCACCCAGTAGGCCGCCGTGGAGTAGACGCGGGTGGCCGCCATGACGCCGATGTTCTCCGCGTAGGTCGTGGTGCCCGAGCCGCCGCCGCTGCCGGCGAGGGTGGTCGCCAGGCCGTCGGCGATGAGCGCGCGGCCGGTCACCGGGTCGAGGTCCTCCCCGGTCATGGACGCGACGGAGCGCACGTGCCCGACGTTCTCGGCGACGAGGACGAGGACGACGGGGACGAAGAGGCCGGCGACGGCGATGTCGAGGTCGGGTGCGGTGAAGGTCGGTAGGCCGACCCACCCGGCCGTCTCGACCTTCGCGAAGTCGACCTCGCCGCGCAGCACGGCCGTGAGGTAGCCGGCACCGACACCGACGAGGATCGCGATGCGGGAGAAGAGCGTGCGGGTGGCCACCGTGACGAGCACGATCCCGGCGACGGTGACGAGGCCGGTCACCGGGGAGGCCATGAAGTTGTCCTTCGCGCTCGGGGCGAGGTTGAGGCCGATGAGCGCGACGATCGCACCCGTGACCATCGGCGGCATGATCGCCCGCAGCCACCGGTCCCCGGCCACCTGGACGAGCACACCGATGAGCGCCAGGGTCAGCCCGGCCATCATGACGCCGCCGAGGGCGGTCGGCAGGTCGTGGCTCTGCGTCGCCGCGGTCAGCGGCGCGATGAAGGCGAAGGAGCTGCCGAGATAGCTCGGCACCCGGCCGGCCGTGATGACCAGGAAGAGCATCGTGCCGATGCCGCTGAAGAAGAGCGTCGTCGCGGGAGGGAGGTTCGTCAGCAGCGGCACGAGGAAGGTCGCGCCGAACATCGCGACGACGTGCTGGGCGCCGAGCCCGATCGTGCGGCCCCACGAGAGCCGCTCGCCCGGCATGACCACCTCGCCGGGCCGGACCGCGCGGCCGTCTCCGTGGAGGGTCCAGCCGAGGCCGAAGGGGGAACGGGTTCCGGTGTCGGGGCGTCGCGGCATGGGCCGAATGCTAACCGTCTGCGGCGGTGCGTCAGCGACCGAGGATGCGCGCCCAGAAGTTCCGCCCCCGCGGCATGACCACCAGTTCGGGCTCGGTCTCCGGGGTGGGCGGCTCCGCGCGCAGGGGCCCGACGAGCAGGGCCGACCCGGGCGCCGGCCCCTCCAGTGTCGTCGGGTCGATGCTCCACTCCGCTGCGAGCGCGGGCAGGTCGTCTCGTCCGAGGTCGACCTCGCGCTGGACGGTGCCGCGCTCGACGAGGAGGCAGTGTCGCGACCCGTCGTCGGCCCGGCCGAAGGACTGCACCCCGGTGCCGAGCATGGCCGACAGCGTCGTGATCCGTGCCGTGGACGGGTGCGCCACGTCCTGGCCGAGGACGAGCGTCCACCTGCCGCCGACCCCAGGCATCGGGGGCAGCACGGCCGTCGCGCTGCCGAGGGCCTCGCGGACGGCTGCGTCGACCTCGGTCACCCGGCCGTCGGTGAGGCCGAGCGCCTCGAGGACGACACCCTGCGCCCGGTCCCGGACGGCCAACCAGCTCTGCTCCGTGCCGAAGGGCTCCAACGCGCTCACAGCGACCTCGCCATGATCACGCCGTCGCGGTCGTCCCCCGCCGCCACGCGGAGCGCGCCCGGCACCCGGCCGACCTCGGTGTAGCCGTACTGCGTGTAGAACTCACCCAGACCGGTACCGCCCCGGTAGTCCAGCGTCACCAGCTCGACACCGCGCTCGCGGGCCGCCCGGTGCACGCCCGCCATGAGGAGTGCGCCGTAGTTGGTGCCGCGTCGGGCAGGGTCGGTCATGATCCGCTCGATGTTGGCCCCGTGGCGCGTGAGCGCCCCCGTGGAGCCGACGAGGAAGCCGAAACCGAGCAGCTCGCCCAGCGGGGAGTTCAGCGACACGCACACGGTGTCGCCGCTCGCCATCCGGGCCGTGTACCCGTCGAGCACCGGCGCGACGTCCTCCGCGGTGGCGCCGGGCAGGAAGCCGACCGACCCACCGGCCTCGGTGACCTCGAGCCACATCGCGAGCATCGCCTCACGGGCCCGCGTCGGGGTGCGCTCGGCGACCCGGATGTACGGGAGCTCCAGGACCTGCCAGTCCCCCTCCTCGGAGGTGTGGTCGAGCTCCGGCACGCGCACCAGCCCCGCGGACCGGACGGCCGAGCGGGTCGCGGTGTCCTCCGGCGCGATCCGGATGCGCACCGGCAGGTCGGGCAGCCACTCGATCGCGTGGGCGGTGGCCAGGCGCAGGGCCCGCGCCCCGAGGTCCTCGCTGCCGGGCCCCTCGAGCATGCGCAGGGTGAGCCGGATGAACTCCGCGTGCCCGCGCAGGCCGACGAAGCCGGCGCTGCTGCCGTGGGCGTCCCGCACGATCCATGTCCCGTACCCGTGCTCGTCCCAGTGCTCTCGCCAGGTGGCGACGATCTGCGCCGGTCGCTCCGCGTCATCGGGGACGTCCATCATCTGCGCCACGAGCGTGACGTCCTCGTCCACGGGAGCGTGCAGCGCGAGCGCGTCGGTGGTGACGGCGCGGGGCACCGCATGTCCGTCCTCGGTCGTCGTGAACTGCGAGTAACTCACGGGCCCATGGTGCCTCAGCGCCTCGTCGTTGGCCACGGCGCGGTGTTCGGCGCGTCTGTTGCGCCGGCATGATCGGGAGCACAATGGAAGGGTGCTGCGACACGGAGGTCTGACCATGACCGAGCACACCCTGACAGCCGATGCCCTCGCCGAGCGCTTCTTCGGCTCCGCCCTGGGGGCGGTCGAGCTGATGTCCGTCTACGTGGGAGACCGCTTGGGGTGGTACCGCGCCCTGGTCGACGACGGCCCCGCGACGGCACCACGTCTTGCCGAGCGCACGAGCACCCATCCGCGTTATGCCCGGGAATGGTTGGAGCAGCAGGCCGTCTCCGGTCTCCTCACCGTCACGTCCGACGCGAGCGTGGTGGACGGCGACGCACGCGTCTACTCCATCCCGCCTGCGACGGTCGAGGTCATGACCGGGGAGGGAAGCGTCAACTACCTCGCGCCCCTGGCCCGCATGTTCGGCGGGGTCGCGCCGCTCCTGCCGGCCCTGCTCGGGGCCTACCGCGACGGCGGCGGAGTGAGCTGGGCGAGCATGGGCGTGGACGCGCGTGAGTCGCAGTCCGACATGAATCGTCCGTGGTTCGAAAACCACCTCGCCGATGCGCTCAGCCGTGCCGATGACCTCCACGCGACGCTCTCGCGGCCCGGGGCCGCTGTCCTCGACGTCGGGTGCGGGGGTGGCTGGTCGACGATCGCCCTGGCGAGGGCCTACCCGTCAGCGACCTTCCACGGCATCGACATCGATGAGGCCACCGTGGCCATGGCCAGGGACAACGTCACCCGAGCGGGCCTGGCGGACCGGATCCACGTCACCTGCGCAGATGCGGCCGAGCCCCTGCCCGGCCCGTTCACCGCGGCGTTCGCCTTCGAGTGCGTGCACGACATGCCCCAGCCGGTGGGGGTCCTCTCCTCGGTCCGCACCGCGCTCGCGCCGGGCGCACCGGTGGTGGTCATGGACGAGGCGGCGGCCGAGACCTTCGCCCCGGACGGTGACGAGGTCGAGCGCCTGCTCTACGGGTTCAGCCTCTTCGTCTGCCTCCCCGACAGCATGTCCCACGACCCGACGGTGGCGACGGGAACCGTCATCCGCGAGGCGACGGTGCGCCAGATCGCCTCCAATGCCGGGTACGCCTCCGTCGACGTGCTGCCGATCGACGACTTCGGCTTCTGGCGCTTCTACCGACTCGGCACCGGGGCCCCGGTGGAGCAGACCTGACCGGGACGTGATCGACCCGTGGTGGCCCCCCGACCACACCGCCTGCCACGATGAGGCCACGATGACGTCCACAGACACCGCGCCCCAGCACCTCACCATCCCGACCGGGACGGACCCCGACGACGTCTTCGAGCGCTTCTCGCAGTGGTCGACCGGGCGAGGACTCACCCTCTACCCGCACCAGGAGGAGGCGCTCCTCGCGCTGCTGGGTGACGACCACGTCGTGCTGGCGACGCCGACCGGCTCCGGGAAGTCGCTCGTGGCCACCGGCGCCATCGCGCACGCCCTCGCCCAGGACCGGGTGTCGTTCTACACCGCCCCGATCAAGGCGCTCGTCAGCGAGAAGTTCTTCGACCTGTGCGCGATCTTCGGCGCCGACAACGTCGGCATGCTCACCGGGGACGCCTCGGTCAACGCCGACGCCCCGATCATCGTGTGCACCGCGGAGGTCCTGGCCAACCTCGCCCTGCGCGAGGGCAGCACCGCCGACGTGGGCCTGGTGGTCATGGACGAGTTCCACTACTACGCCGAGCCCGAGCGGGGGTGGGCGTGGCAGGTGCCGCTGCTCGAGCTGCCGCAGGCGCAGATGCTGCTGATGTCGGCCACCCTCGGCGACACCCGCGCGATCGAGGAGGACCTCGCCGAGCGCACCGGCCGCGACGTCGTCGTGGTCGACGACGCCGAGCGTCCCGTCCCGCTGACCTTCTCGTGGGCGATGACCCCGCTGCAGGAGACGATCGAGGAGATCCTCGAGTGGCAACGGGCGCCCGTCTACGTCGTCCACCAGACGCAGGCCAAGGCCGCGGAGCACGCCCGTCTGCTGCAGACACTGAGGCTGCTGAGCACGGCGGAGAAGGAGGCCCTCGCCGCGCGGTTGTCCACCTTCCGGTTCTCCGCCGGCTTCGGTCGCACCCTGTCGGCGATGCTGCGCCGCGGCGTCGGGGTGCACCATGCCGGGATGCTCCCTCGCTACCGGCGGCTGGTCGAGCAGCTCGCCCAGGCAGGGCTGCTGAAGGTCATCTGCGGCACCGACACCCTCGGCGTCGGCATCAACGTGCCGATCCGCACCGTCCTGTTCACCTCGCTGACGAAGTTCGACGGCACCCGCCACCGCGTGCTCCGCGTGCGCGAGTTCCTCCAGATCGCCGGACGCGCGGGTCGTGCCGGGTACGACACCGAGGGGTACGTCGTGGTGCAGGCACCCGAGCACGTCATCGACAACCACCGCGCGCTGGCCAAGGCCGGCGACGACGAGAAGAAGCGCAAGAAGGTCCAGCGCAAGAAGGCACCCGAGGGTTTCGTCGTGTGGACCGAGGACACCTTCACCAAGCTGACGACGGCCGCCCCGGAGACGCTGCGCTCCCGGATGAAGGTCGACAACGCGATGATCCTCAACGTCGTCGCCCGCCCCGGCGATGCCGTCGCCGCCCTCTCCCGCCTCACCAGGGACAACCACGAGGAGCCGAAGGGGAGGGCCCGCCTGGCCCGTCGCGCCATCCGCCTGGGGCGCAGCCTCCTCGACTCCGGCGTCCTGGAGCGCCTCGACGAGCCGGACGAGACCGGCCGGACGGTGGAGCTGACCGTCGACCTCCCCCGAGACTTCGCGCTCAACCAGCCGCTCGCCCCCTTCGCCCTCGCCGCCCTGGACCTGCTCGACCCGGACGACCCGGGCCACGCCCTCGACGTCGTCTCGACGATCGAGGCGGTCCTCGAGGCGCCGCGAGCCGTCCTCATGGCCCAGCAGCACGCGGCCCGCGGTGAGGCGATCGGGGAGATGAAGGCCGACGGCATCGAGTACGACGAGCGGATGCGCCTGCTCGACGAGATCACCTGGCCGCAGCCGCTCGCCGAGGAGCTCACCGCCGCCTTCGAGACCTACCGGCAGACCCACCCGTGGCTGCCCGAGGAGGCGTTGATCCCCAAGTCGGTCGTCCGGCTCATGTGGGAGGAGGGGATGTCCTTCGCGGACTTCGTGCGTCGCTTCGAGCTCGGGCCGCGCGAGGGGCTGGTGCTGCGCTACCTCACCGACGCCTACCGGACCCTCACCCGCACCGTGCCCGACGCCCACTCCTCCGCGGAGCTGGAGGAGATCGTCGAGTGGCTCGGCGAGACCGTGCGCCAGACCGACTCCTCGCTGCTGGACGAGTGGGAGGCCCTGACCAACCCGGACGAGCACACGCCCGGCCTCGTCAGCCACGAGGAGGCGGCTCCTCCGCCGCGCCCGCTGAGTGCCCGCAAGGGTCCCTTCCGGGCGATGGTCCGCGGTGCACTGTGGCAGCGCGTGGACAAGGCCTCCCGCGACGACCTCGACGCGCTGGCGGCGATCGAGACCGCGGCTGCCGAGCTCGCCGACGACGGCCGCTCCCCCGTGATGTGCCGCGACGACTGGGACGTGGCGCTGGGCGACTACTGGGACGAGCACGACCGGATCGGCACCGACCAGGACGCCCGCGGTCCCCACCACCTGCACATCGAGGAGGCCAGCGGGCCGCCGCCAGGGGTCGACGACGCGCAGGACCCGGAGGACGTGCGGCTGTGGCTCGTGCGGCAGACACTCGCCGACCCGGCCGGCGACCACGACTGGGTCATCGAGGCCACCGTCGACCTCGACGCCTCCGACCGGATCGGTGAGGCGGTCGTGCTGGCGACGGCGCTGAAGCAGCTGTGATCCTCATCGACCCCCCCACGTGGCCCGGCTGGGGCCGCACGTGGAGCCATCTCGTCTCCGACTCCTCGATCGAGGAGCTGCACGACTTCGCCGGTCGGCTCGGGCTCCCGGGCCGGCTCTTCGACGAGGACCACTACGACGTGCCGGTCGAGCGCTACAACGAGGCCGTCGCCGCCGGAGCCATCGAGGTCAGCGGGTCGCAGCTGATCCGCCGGCTGCTCGCCAGCGGCCTGCGGGTCACGCAGGCGCAGCGAGCCGGTCGATCTCCCGGGCCAGGTTGATCCGCGCTCGCTCGGTCCACCGCTCGTGGGCGTGGTCGGTCAGGTACAGCCGCTCGCGGGTGACGAAGTGGGTCAGGACCGCGGTCCTGCCCCGCGCGTAGTCGGCGGCCCGCACCTGCCGGTACTCCAGGCGCACCTGGTGGCAGTAGGAGTCGAAGCGCTCGGCCGGCGCCGAGAGGATCCACAGGTCCGCGTCGTGGAAGGCCCTGGTCGCCGGGTCGTGCGTGGTCATCTCGTGGGTCGCGCTCTCGCGCACCAGCCGGGCGACCCGCCGCACGTCGTCCTCGGCGAGTCCGAGCTGCCGCAGCCGGTCCTCGGCCAGCTGCGCCGAGGCCTCCTCGTTGGCCCCGGCCTCCACCCCGGCGTCGTACACGGCGTCGTGGAACCACGCCGCCAACCCCGCCAGGTGGCGATCGCGCCCGGGCAGCTCGCCGCCCTCGGCCAGCTCCTCCAGCGCGGCGAGCACCTCCGCCAGGTGGACCGCGTCGTGGTACCTGCGATGGTCCTCCAACCAGCGATCGAGCAGATCGGTGCCCGCGGCGAGCACGACGTCCCTGCCCGCGCCGGCGCCCAGGGCGTCGACGTCGGTGAGCCACCGGCTGCGAAGGGTCTCCACGAGAGCCGCCGTCAGCCCTGCGTCGCGTCCCCGGCGATGTTGACCATCCACGGCGTGCCGAATCGGTCGGTGAGCATGCCGAACTCGTCGCCCCACATCTGCTTCTCCAACGGCATGACGACGTCAGCACCCTCGGCCAGGGCCTCCCAGTAGCCGCGCAGCCGCTCGGGCTCGTCGCCGCTGATGCTGATCGACATGCCGGCGCCCTCGACCTTCGGGGCACCGGGCGGCGAGTCGCTGGCGAAGATTGTGTAGCCGGCGTCGGTCTCGAGGCTGGCGTGCATCACCTGGTCGGCGATGTCACCGGCATCGGGCATCGCTTCGCCGAAGGTGTTGATGACCAGCTCACCCCCGAACACCGATCGGTAGAACTCCATCGCCTCGCGGCAGGTGGCGTCGAAGTTCAGGTAGGGGTTCAGTCGGGTTGCCATGAGAACCATCCTCGGGTGCGTCCGCGGGACCATGCAGGGCCCCTCGGGACCAACGCTAGTCGGCTGCAGCGACAGCCGGTGGACCCGCGCCCCGACGCGCGGGTCGCAGCTGCCGGGCGGCGTCGTGGACGGCCTCGCCCAGACGGGTCATCCGCGGGGTCCCGAGGGTCCACACCTGCCAGTACAGGGGGACGTCCCGGTGGGCGCCTCGGCGCAGCAGGACGAGGGCCCCGGTGTCGAGGTCGTCGCCCAGCTGGGCCTCCGGCACCATCGCCCACCCGAGCCCGGCGCGCGCGGCCGCGACGAATCCCTCGGACGAGGGAACCTGCGAGGAGGGCGGGGCGGTGGTGACGCCGAGGTCGCGCAGCACACTGCGCTGCAGGTCGTCCTTGGCGTTGAACCTCAGCACCGGCATGGACGCCCAGTCGATCCCCCTGCCCCGGGTGAACCGCTGCGCCAGCCGGGGCGCGGCCACCGGCAGGTACCGCATCGCTCCGAGCGGCTCGGTGCGGCAGCCCGCAACCGGGGTCGGGTCGGCCGTGACGGCCCCGACGACGGACCCCCGGCGCAGGTGATCGGCGCTGTACTCCTCGTCCTCGACCTCCAGCTGGAGCCGGACGTCGTCCCAGCCGGCGGCGACCCCGAGGACCGGCTCGAACCACGTCGCGAGCGAGTCGGCGTTGACGGCGACCGGTAGGTCGACGGCGGCGTCACCCCCTTCGCCCATGGCCGCGCGGGCGTCCTCCTCGAGGACGACCATCTGGCGGGCCGCTCGCATCAGCGCCTCACCCGCGGTCGTGGCGCGGCACGGCGTCGTCCGCTCGACGAGGACCCGACCGGCGTCCCGCTCCAAGGCCTTGATCCGCTGGCTGACCGCGGACGGCGTGATGTGGAGGGTCCGGGCCGCGGCGTCGAAGGTGCCGTGGTCGACGACGGCCAGGAGGGCACGCAACTGATCGATCTGCATGAAGCAATGCTAATGATCGTGCAGAATCATTCGCTGGGCTGCATTCGTGCGACCGCCTAGCGTGGAGACGTGCTCACCACCGTCGTCGCCGGGACGCTCACCGGACTCGCACTCATCGTCGCCATCGGCGCGCAGAACGCCTTCGTCATGCGGCAGGGCCTGCGGCGGGAGCACGTCGTGCCGGTGGTGCTCATCTGCATCGCGGCCGACGCCACGCTCATCCTGCTCGGGACGGCGGGGGTCGGCGTCGTGGTCGCGTCCCACCCCGCGCTCGTGCGGGTGGTGACCTGGCTCGGCGCCGCCTACCTCGTCGGCTACGGCCTGCTCGCGCTGCGCCGGGCGGCCGCCCCCGAGGGCCTGTCGGTCGCTGACGCCCCGGCCTCACGCGGGTCGGTCGTCCTGACGACGCTCGCGCTGACCTTCCTCAACCCGCACGTCTACCTCGACACGGTGCTCATGCTCGGGTCGATCGCCAACGGCTTCGGTGAGGAGCGGTGGGCCTTCGCCGGGGGCGCCGTCGTGGGCAGCATCGTGTGGTTCACCGGTCTGGGCCTCGGCGCGCGCGCCCTGGCCGGCCCCCTCGGCCGTCCGCGCACGTGGCGGGTCGTCGACGGCGTCATCGGGGTGATGATGATCGCGCTGGCGGTGCGGCTGACGACCGCCTGAGGTCAGGCGGGCGTCGCGACGAAGGGGGCCAGCTCGGCGGCGAGGTCGGGCATCACCTTCGCGTGCACGCGGGTGCCCTGGGCGATGTGCTCCTCGGACACGAGGTCGGCCTCGTCGTGGAGCCGGCTGACGAGGTCCCCGCGTGAGTAGGGCAGGAGCACCTCGATGTCGATTTCCGGCCTGGGGAGCTCGGCGGAGATGAGCTCGAGCAGCTCGTCGATCCCCTCCCCGGTGCGCGCGGACACGGCGATCGAGTACTTCTCGTGGCGGAGGATCCGGTCGACGACCTCCGGGTCGGCCAGGTCGGCCTTGTTGACGACGACGACCTCCTTGACGTCCGTGGCCTCGACGTCGGCGAGCACACCGCGCACGGCGGAGATCTGCCCCTCCGGGTCGGGGTGGGAGCCGTCGACGACGTGCAGCAGCAGGTCGGCGTCCGCGACCTCCTCGAGCGTGGAGCGGAAGGCCTCGACGAGCTGGTGCGGCAGGGCGCGCACGAAGCCGACGGTGTCGGTGAGCGTGTACTCGCGCCCGTCCTCGGTCTCCGCCCGGCGGACGGTGGTGTCCAGGGTCGCGAAGAGCTGGTTGTCGACGAGCACACCGGCGTGCGTGAGCCGGTTGAGCAGGGTCGACTTGCCCGCGTTGGTGTAACCCGCGATGGCCACCGCGGGCACGGCGTGGCTGAGCCGGTGCGAGCGGCGGGTGTCGCGGTGGGTCTTCATGCCCTCCAGGTCGCGCTTGAGCTTGGCGATGCGGGAGTTGATGCGACGGCGGTCCAGCTCGATCTTGGTCTCACCGGGACCACGCGAACCCATACCGAGACCGCCGGCCGCCTGGCCACCGGCCTGCCGGGACATCGACTCACCCCAACCACGCAGGCGCGGCAGGAGGTACTGCAGCTGGGCGAGCTCGACCTGGGCCTTGCCCTCACGGGACTTCGCGTGCTGGGCGAAGATGTCGAGGATCAGCGCCGTGCGGTCGATGACCTTGACCTTGACGACGTCCTCGAGTGCGCGCCGCTGGCTCGGGGCCAGCTCGGTGTCGCAGATGACGGTGTCGGCGCCCGCAGCGGCGACGATCTCGCGCAGCTCGGCGGCCTTGCCGGAACCGAGGTAGGTGCTCGGGTCGGGGTTCTGCCGGCGCTGGAGGACACCGTCGAGGACCTCCGAGCCCGCCGTCTCGGCGAGCGCGCCGAGCTCGCGGAGGGAGTTCTCCGCATCCTCGACGGTGCCGTCGGTCCAGACGGCGGCCAGGACGACCCGCTCCAGCCGCAGCTGGCGGTACTCGACCTCGGTGATGTCCTCGAGCTCGGTCGACAGTCCCGCCACCCGGCGAAGGGCCGAACGCTCCTCGCGGTCGAGCTGGTCACCGTCGTACCCGCCGTCGACGAAACCGTCGGCGTCGTGGGTGGGGTCGGCGAGCGCGGAGGCCCGCCGGGAGAGGACCCGGTCGATGGTCGGGTCGGTGTCCGGCTCGACGGTGCTCGTGTCGGCGTCGGGGTACTGGTCGCTGCTCAGTGGTTCTGTCATGTTCTCCTCAGGGTCTCATCAGGGAACACCCGAGGGCCAGTGATTACTCCCGCGACCCCCGGGATACGTACTATCGGCTCCCGTGTCCGAGTCCCACGAGCTCTCCCGCGGTCTCAACCCACGCCACGTGCAGTTCATCGCCATCGGCACGGCGATCGGCACGGGCCTGTTCTTCGGCTCCTCCGAGACGATCCAGGCGGCCGGCCCCGCCGTGCTGCTGGCCTACCTCGTGGCCGGCGCCATGGTCTTCGTCGTCATGCGGGCCCTCGGCGAGATGGCGGTGCGCCATCCCGTCGCCGGGTCCTTCGCGCAGTACGCCGGGTCCTTCCTCGGTCCCTTCGCCGGCTTCATCGTCGGGTGGGTCTTCTGGTTGGAGCTGGCGGTCGTCGCGATCGCCGACATGACGGCCGTGGCGACGTACATGGGGCTGTGGTTCCCCGGTGTGGCCGGGTGGGTCTGGATGGTCGCCGCGATCGCCGTGATCGGGGCGCTGAACCTCATGGCCGTCCGGGTCTTCGGCGAGATGGAGTTCTGGTTCTCGCTGATCAAGGTGGTCGCGATCCTCGCGCTCGTCGTCGGTGGGCTCGTGCTCATCCTCTGGGGCCGCGAGGTCGGCGGCACGACCCCGGACTTCGCGCACCTGTGGTCCCACGACGGCTTCGCCCCCTTCGGTCTGTGGGGCATCCTCATGAGCTTCAGCGTGGTCGTCTTCTCCTTCGGCGGCATCGAGACGCTCGGCATGACCGCGGGCGAGGCGGACGACCCCAGCCGCTCGATCTCCCGGGCGGTCAACACGGTGCCGTTCCGCATCCTGCTCTTCTACGTGGCCGCCCTGGCGATCATCATGTCGATCATGCCGTGGACCGAGGTCACCGGTGAGTCCTCGCCCTTCGTCGCGGTCTTCAGCGCCCTGCAGGTCCCGGCCGCGCAGCACGTGATGAACTTCGTCGTCCTCACCGCCGCGCTGTCGGCCATGAACGCGATCTTCTACGCCTGCTCGCGCACGATGTACGGCCTCGCCGAGCAGGGGCACGCGCCGAGGTCCTTCCTGCACCTGTCGAAGCACGGCAACATCCCGGTCGTCCCGGTCCTGTCGATGTTCTTCACCGGGGCCGTCGGCCTCCTCCTCTTCCTGACGATCGACGAGCGGCTGTTCTTCTTCGTCGCGGCGATCGCGACCTTCGCGACGGTCTTCACCTGGCTGATGATCCTGCTCGCCCACTGGCGCATGCGGGTGCAGATGGCGCGGGAGGGCGCCGCGGACACCAGCTACCGGATGCCCCTCTTCCCGCTGCTCAACGCCGTCGCCACCGCGTTCATGGTCTTCGTCGTCGTGCTGCTCGCCACGACCGAGAGCGGCCGCGACGCCTTCCTCGTCGGGGCGGGGGCCCTGGTGCTGCTCACGCTGGCCTACGTCACCCTCGTGCGGGGCCGCGGGCGTGAGCGAGTCGAGCTGCCGGCACGCGCGAGTGCGGAGCTCCCTACCAGCCAGCTCTCCGACAGCCGGCGATGACCCCGCCGGCCGGGTTCACCCCTTCGCCAGTGTCCTGATGTCGGTGGCCTGGGCACGCTCGGCGTCGGCCCGCTCGTCCTCGGTCATCTGCTGCGAGTCGATCTCGGCCTCCACCCGCCGCAGGTAGTGGTCGATCTCGGAGCGGGTGCGATCGTCGTCCCACCCGAGCTCGTCGGCGAGGATGCGACCGGCGGACTCGGCCGCCTCGACGCCACGGTCGGTGGTCTCGATGGAGATCCGGGTGCGGCGGGTGAGCAGGTCGTTGAGGTGGATCGTGGCCTCGTGGCGGGCGGCGTGGACGACCTCCACCGTGAGGTACTCCTCCGCCCCGGGCAGCGGCGTGGCGAGGGACCGGTCCTCGTCGATGAGCGCGAAGAGGTCGACGGCGAGGGACCCGTACCGATCGAGCAGGTGGGTGATCCGCCACGGCGGCAGGTCGTGGCGCCGGCTCAGGGTGTCGAGCTGGTTGACCAGCGCCTGGTAGCCCTCGGCGCCGACGAGCGGGATGTGCTCGGTGACGCTGTCGGGGACACCGGCGGACAGGTCCTCGCGCGCGGCGTCGACCGCGTCGGCGGCCATGACGCGGTAGGTCGTGTACTTGCCACCGGCGATGGAGATCAGGCCCGGCTGCGGGCGCGCCACCGCGTGCTCACGGCTCAGCTGGGATGACTCCTCGCTCTCCCCCGCGAGCAGCGGCCGCAGACCGGCGTAGACCCCCTGGATGTCGTCGCGGGTCAGCGGGGTGAGCAGGACGCCGTTGATCTGGTCGAGCAGGTAGTCGATGTCCGCGGCGGTCGCGGACGGGTGGGCGCGGGAGAGGTTCCAGTCGGTGTCGGTCGTGCCGATGATCCAGTGGGTGTTCCACGGGATGCAGAAGAGGACCGAGGACTCCGTGCGCAGGATCAGCCCCGTCTCGGAGTTGATCCGGTCGCGGGCCACCACGAGGTGCACGCCCTTGCTCGCGCGCACGTGGAACCGGCCGCGCCCACCGGCCATCCGCTGGATGTCATCGGTCCACACCCCGGTGCAGTTGACCACGACGGAGGCGCGCACCTCGGTCTCCTGCCCGGTCTCAACGTCGAGGACGCTCGCCCCGACGACCCGCTCGCCGGCGTGGAGCAGGCCGGTGACCTTCGCGGAGTTGAGGACGGTCGCGCCGTAGGCCGCAGCCGTGCGGACCACGGTCAGCGTGTGGCGGGCGTCGTCGCACTGGGCGTCGTGGTAGATCAGTCCGCCGTGGTGCGCGGAGGGCTTCAGGCCGGGCGCGATCCGGCGGACTCCCCCCTTCGTCAGCTGCTTGGTGCGCGGTACCGACCGGGCGCCCCCCATCGTGTCGTAGAGGGTGAGCCCGGCGGTGACGTACGGCCGCTCCCAGACCGGGTGCGAGAGCGGGTAGAGGAAGGAGACCGGCTTGACCAGGTGCGGCGCGATCCGGGTGAGCATCAGCTCGCGCTCCTGGAGGGCCTCGCGCACGAGCCCGAAGTTCAGCTGCTCCAGGTAGCGCACCCCGCCGTGGAAGAGCTTGCTCGAGCGCGAGGAGGTCCCTGAGGCGAAGTCGCGCTGCTCCACGAGTGCCACCCTCAGGCCGCGGGTGGCCGCGTCGAGGGCCACACCGGCGCCGGTGACTCCCCCGCCGACGACGAGGACGTCGAGGTCCTCCTCGGCGAGGCGGCGCCAGGCCGATGCGCGCTGCGCGGCGTCCAGGGGGGTGGCGACGGGCATGATTCCTCCGATGGTCCGGGGCGAAGGGGGTGGCTCCCCTTGTCCGCCAACGGTACGTGCAGATCCACCCGGCCCGGGTGGGTGACCTGCGAGGATGCCGACCATGAGCACCTCCACGACGTACGTGCTGGCCATCGACCAGGGCACCACGAGCACCCGCGCCATCGTCTTCGACCGCGACGGGGGCGTCGTCGCGACCGACCAGATCGAGCACGAGCAGATCTTCCCCCGGGCCGGGTGGGTGGAGCACGACGCGCTGGAGATCTGGGAGAACACGCGCCGCGTCATCGGCGGTGCGCTCGGGAAGGCCAACCTCAGCAGCGGCCACATCGAGTCGATGGGCATCACCAACCAGCGCGAGACGACGGTCGTGTGGGAGAAGGCGACGGGACAGCCGATCCACAACGCCGTGGTGTGGCAGGACACGCGCACGCAGGCGCTCGTGGACTCGTTGGCGCAGGACGGGGGGACCGAGCGGTTCAAGGACGTGTGCGGGCTGCCGCTCGCGACGTACTTCGCCGGGCCGAAGATCTCCTGGATCCTCGACCACGTCGACGGAGCGCGGGCGCGGGCCGAGGCCGGCGAGCTGCTCGCCGGGACGATGGACACGTGGGTGCTGTGGAACCTCACCGGGGGCGCGGAGAACGACGGCGTGCACGTCACCGACGTGACCAACGCGTCCCGCACGATGCTGATGGACCTGCGCACCCTCGCGTGGGACGAGGACGTGTGCGCGGCCATCGGTGTGCCGATGCAGCTGCTGCCGCGGATCCGGTCCTCGTCGGAGGTCTACGGGGAGTGCCGGCCGGGCGTGCTCAACGGGACACCGGTCGCGGGGATCCTCGGCGACCAGCACGCGGCGACCTTCGGGCAGGCCTGCCTCGAGCCGGGGACGGCGAAGAACACGTACGGCACGGGCAACTTCATGCTGCTCAACACCGGCTCCGAGATCGTGAGCAGTGACAACGGCCTGCTGACCACCGTCTGCTACAAGCTCGGCGACGCGGATCCGGTCTACGCCCTCGAGGGGTCGATCGCGGTCACCGGCTCGCTCATCCAGTGGTTGCGCGACAACCTCGGGCTCATCTCCTCCGCCCCGGAGGTCGAGGACCTCGCGACGAGTGTCGAGGACAACGGCGGGGTGTACTTCGTGCCGGCCTTCTCCGGGCTCTTCGCACCGCACTGGCGCCCCGACGCCCGCGGCGCGATCGTCGGGCTGACGCGGTTCGCCAACAAGGGACACATCGCCCGGGCGGCGCTGGAGTCGACGGCGTACCAGACGCGCGACGTGCTCGACGCGATGCAGGGCGACGCCGAGCGGGCCGGCGGGCGGCTGACCGAGCTGAAGGTCGACGGCGGGATGGTGGCCAACGAGACGCTCATGCAGTTCCAGGCCGACGTCCTCGGGGTCGACGTGGTGCGCCCGAAGATCGCCGAGACGACGGCCCTCGGTGCGGCCTACGCCGCCGGACTCGCGGTCGGCTACTGGGAGTCGACGGAGGAGATCACGGCGAACTGGCAGGAGGACGTGCGCTGGAGCCCGCAGATGGACACCGACGAGGTGGCGCGGTTGATGCGCAACTGGGCCAAGGCGATCACCAAGACCCTCGACTGGGTGGACGAGGACGTGGTCTGACACCGCTGATCCCCGGCCCACGGGTCAGGCCGCCAGCAACCCCTCGTAGTGGATCTCCATCGGGGACCGGGCCCGTCCCGGCGACGCCCGGCCGTGACCGAGCAGCGGAGCTGCCACGGAGGTGAACTGGGACCCCGTCGGTGTGGTGACTCTGACCGTGTGTGGCCTGCCGCCGCCCGGGTCCAGGCCGGTCGAGATGACCTCTGCCCGCCAGCCGGGTTCCTCCTTGACCAGGTTGTGTCGTTGGCAGTCACCCATCGCATTGGCCGCGGAGGTGGCGCCGCCGCGGGCGAAGGGGATGACGTGGTCGACCTGTCGGGCGGGGGCATCGCACCAGGGCACCCGACAGACCGCGTCACGCAACCCGATCAGCTGCCGCAGCACGCCGCTGAAGAGTCGGCGGCTGGAGTCCATGGCCACGAGGTCGCGACCACCGGGTGCGGTCCACAACCGACGCAGCCACGTCTCGGTGCCTGTGTCGCACAGGCGAAGCAGGTGCTCGCGAGCCATGTCACCGGGGACGGAGCCCCAACCGGGGATCTCGACCTCGTCCGCCAGCTCCTCGGCGTCACCCGGCCGACCAGTGCGCGCCCCTGCCCTCGGCACGACCGCGTCCTCGCGCATGACGAGTCCGACCTCGACCGGCTGGACCTGACCCTCGTCGCGCCCGGACAGCCGCTCCAGGGCCGTGTCCGCCAGCCAGGCGCCACGCCCCCGCTCATCAACGGCTCGGGCGGCGTCGACTTCGGGGTCTCCGGTGGCGACGTAGCGAGCCTGCTCTGCGGCCGTGAGGGCCGCGTACGCGCCCACGACGTCGGCGAGCGGGCCCAGGATGCTCAGGCGGGCCATGCCGTCCGGGGCGGGCCGCACGCCGACATGACGCGAGCCAGCAGCGCGGCGACGCCGCTCGACGATGGCCTCCTGGTCGAGGTCGATGCACACGCGCTGGGCCGCGGCGGTCAACGCTCGGTCACCCGACGTCGACAGGTCCCCCGCGAGGCGCCGGTCTGCCTCGATGCGGTGCGCACGCGAGAGGCAGGCCGTCTCCCGCGCGACGATCAGAGCCCGCGACTCGCTGATCTCGCCGACACTGAGCGCGGACATCGTCATCGGCAGGTCGTGGACGAGGGTCTTGGCCGCCCCCACGTGCCGGTCCGCCTGCCACGGCGAGCACCGGCGGGCCAGGGCGACCTCCGCGCGGGTGGCGCTGCGTCGACACGAGGCGTCGCGCCGGGAGATCTCCTCCCGCACCACGGCCTCCTGCGCGAGGTGGTCCCGGTCCTCGACGAAGCGCGCGGTGGCGCGCGCCTGCAGGGCGGCCGCAGCCCCTTTCGTCGCCTCGAGGGTGGTGATGACGTCCAGGAGGTCGGCCTCGGACAGGCCGTCGATGGCCGCTGCGCTCAGCGCGCCGAGGACATCATCGAGCTGGTCCGGCAACGTGGCAGCACCCTCGATCTCGGGAACTGCCGTTGCCGTCTGCTCGATCATCACGCCTCCTATGGCCTGGCTCCATTGTCGAACACCTGTTCGAAGAGTTCAAGAGGTGAAAGGAGGGATCTGTGCCGTGCCAGGGTCTCGGTGACTCTCGCTCCCACATCCCACCTTCCCCAGCAACGTGGCACGCCCCACCGACAAGCCGACCTAAGGTGTCCCCGTGACCGAGCCGACCGACCACTACTTCACGGACTCCCCCGCTGCGACGGATGCCGAGCGGCGGCAGCTGCACACCCACCTCGCGGGACGTGACGTGACGGTGGAGACCGCCGGCGGCATCTTCTCCCCCGGCAGCCTGGACAAGGCGACGGCGATCCTCCTCGACGAGGTTCCGGACCCCCCTTCGTCAGGGGACCTGCTCGACCTCGGGTGCGGCTGGGGGCCGATCGCGCTGACACTGGCCATGCGCTCCCCCGAGGCGACCGTGTGGGCCGTCGACGTCACCGAGCGCGCCCTCGACCTCACCCGCCGCAACGCGCAGGCCCTCGGCCTGGACAACGTGCGCGCGGTGCGGCCCGAGGACGTCCCGGCGGACACCCCATTCGCCGCGATCTGGTCCAACCCGCCGATCCGCATCGGCAAGCCGGCCGTCCACGAGCTGATGCGCACATGGCTCCCCCGCTTGGCGAAGGGGGCCGACGCCCACCTGGTCGTCGGCAAGAACCTCGGTGCCGACAGCCTGCAGCGTTGGATCACCAGCGAGCTCGGCCTGCCGACCGAGCGCACGGCCTCGAGCAAGGGCTTTCGGGTCCTCCGCGTCAGCCGCCCCGACTGATCGGTCAGACGAGCGTCGTCGTCCCGTCCGCCACGAGCTCCGCCGGCCCGGCGAGCTCGACCTCGCGGCCGGGCAGCAGCCGCACCTGCAACGTGCCACCGGGCACCTCGACCCTCACCCGCCCGGGCGCATCGACGTCACCGGACCAGAACGCCATGCCGATCGCGGCGGCACACACACCGGTGCCGCAGGAGCGGGTCTCCCCCACCCCGCGCTCGTGCACGCGCATGGAGATGTGCCCGGGGCCGAGCACGCGGACGAACTCGACGTTGCTCCCCTCCGGCGGCGTCGGGTTGACGACCGGAGGTGTCAGCAGCCGAAGACCGTTGAGCGAGACCGTCTCCGGGAGCGCGACGACGGTGTGCGGGTTACCCAGGTCGAGCGAGAGCGCCGAGTACGGCTCGGTGACCGCCTCGGCCTCCTGGACGTGCACGAGGGCGTCGAAGCCGTCCGCGCGCGCCGTCGCCTCGTCGACGAACCGCCACGTCCCCATGTGGGTGACGACGTGGTCGCCCTCGAAGCGGATGCGCTTCAGCCCGGCACGCGTGGCGAGCGCGAACTCGTCCCCGACGAGCCCCTCGCGTCGCAGCCAGGTGGCGAGGACGCGCGTGCCGTTGCCGCACATCTGCGCCAGCGACCCGTCGGCATTGCGGTAGTCCATGAACCACTCGGCCTCATCGGCCAATGCACGCACGGACTCCTCCGCGGCGGCAGCCGTCGGCACGATCCGGATGACGCCGTCACCACCGATGCCGGCGTGCCGGTTGGCGAGCAGGGCGGCCTGCTCCGGGGTGAGCTCGAGCTCGGCGGAGAGGTCGGGGACGAGGACGAAGTCGTTCTCCGTGCCGTGGCCCTTGGTGAAGCGCAGCGTCATGGCGTCCATTCTGCCGGAGGGTGCCTCGTCGGACGTCCGGCGAGTGCGATGGCCGCGTTCGCCAGGCCCGGGTCCGCGGCGTCGAGCCACTCGACCCGGTGGTCGGGCCGCCACCACGACTCCTGCCGTCGGGCATAGCGGCGGGTGGCCTGCGCGGTCTGCGCAATCGCCTCCTCGCGGGTGATCCGACCGTCGAGCTCGGCCAGCGCCTGCGAGTAGCCGATGGCCCGTGACGCGGTGCGCCCGCGCCGCAACCCGGCGGCATCGAGCGCGCTCACCTCCTCGAGCAGCCCGTCCGCCCACATCCGTGCGGCGCGGCGCTCGATCCGCGTGGTCAGCGCCTCCCAGTCGTCGCGCAGGCCGATGACGAGCGAAGGGCGCCGGTAGCGCTTCGTCGGAGCCGTCGCCGAGAAGGGGCGGCCGGTGATCTCCACGACCTCGAGGGCCCGGATGATCCGGCGGATGTTGTTGGCCTGGATCGCCTCGGCGGCGGCCGGGTCCACGGAGCGCAGTCGGGCGCGCAGGGCGGCCACGCCCCCTTCGTCCTGCGCCTCGGCCTCGAGCCGGGCCCGTACGGCCGGGTCCGTCGGTGGGATCTGCAGGTGGTCCAGCGCGGCGCGCACGTACAGACCCGACCCGCCGGCGAGCACGGGCACCCGCCCACGGGCGAGGACGTCGGCGATCGCCGCCTCGGCCCGTTCCTGGTAGTCGGCGAGGGTCGCCTCGTCGGTGACCTCGAGGACGTCGAGGACGTGGTGCGCGATCCCCCGCCGCTCGTCGACGGGCAGCTTGTTCGTCCCGATGTCCATGCCGCGGTAGAGCTGCATGGCGTCGGCGTTGACGACCTCACCCCCCAGCGACTCGGCCAGGTCGAGCGCCAGGTCGGACTTGCCGGTGGCCGTGGCCCCGACGACGGCGATGACCTGCGGGATCACAGGCTCTCGTCGGACTCCTCGTCATGGCCGAAGGGATCCGGACCCTCGCCGGGCGTCCACGTCAGCCCGGGGACACCCCACTCCTCGGCCTTGACGATCTTCTTCGCCTTCTTCTTCCACTTCTCGTTCAGCCGGTCGATGTAGAGGAAGCCGTTGAGGTGGTCGTACTCGTGCTGCATGCACCGCGCGAACCATCCGGTCGCGGTGAAGGAGAGCTCGTTGCCGTCCACGTCGTAGCCGGTGACCTCGGCCCGCTCACCCCGGCGCAGGGGGAAGGAGTAGCCGGGCACGGACAGGCACCCCTCGGACTCGTGGTCGCGGTCGGGCTCCCCCACGGCCGGCTTGGTCGCCTTCACGAAGGGGTTGATGATGTGGCCGCGCGTCGGCACGCCGTCGTCGTTGGCCATGTCCCACGTGAAGACGCGCAGGCCGACCCCGATCTGCGGGGCGGCCAGACCGACGCCATGGGCCGCGTCCTGGGTCTCGTGCATGTCCGCGATGAGCGTGCGCAGCGACTCGTCGTACTCGGTGACCGGCTCCGCTCGGGTGTGCAGGACCGGCTCACCGCAGATGGTGATGGGGTGGATGGTCATGAGCGGTATCTTCCCGCACTGCCGAGGCATGACGAAGCCGGGGCCGGCTCAGGGGTACCGGCCCCGGCTCCGCGGGGGTGTCGAGGGCTCAGGCCTTGATGGCCGAGATCTCGAGGTTGAGGGTGATCTTCTTCGAGACGAGGACGCCACCGGTCTCGAGCGCGGCGTTCCAGGTCAGGCCCCAGTCCTCACGGTCGACCGAGGTGACGGCGGTGAAGCCGGCGCGGACGTTGCCGAAGGGGTCCTGGGCGGTGCCGTCGTAGGCGGCCTGGAGGGCGACCTCCTTGGTGACGCCCTTGATGGTCAGGTCGCCGACGAGGTCGAAGTTGCTGCCCTCGACGTCCTGGACGCGCTTGGCGACGAAGGTGATCTCCGGGTAGGTCTCGACGTCGAAGAAGTCCTCCGACTTCAGGTGGCCGTCACGGTCCGCGGCGCCGGTGTCGACGGACGCGGTCTTCATCGTGGCGTTGGCCGTCGAGTCGGCGAAGTTCTCCGCGATCTCGATGGTGCCCTCGAGGTCGCGGAAGTAACCGCGGACCTTGGTGACCATCGCGTGGCGGGCGACGAAGCCGACCTCGGTGTGGCTCGGGTCGATCGTGTAGGTGCCGGCGGCGAGGTCCTGCAGGGTGGTGGCGGTGCTGATGTCGGTCATGGGGAACTCCTTGTGGGGGGGTTGGACGGAGGCGGTTGGCCTGTCGTTGTGGGTACAACTTTAGAGGAGTGTTGATTGAACTGTCAACTACTGCCGCCCACCGAATCGCGTCGGCCCTCCGGTTGAGAGGTGCGCGACGTCGTGTTTGGGTGGAGACCGAAGCCCCGAACGGGGGTCCCGACAACACGTAGGAGTAACCATGGGTTTCGATGACCTCGCCGGCAAGGCAAGCGACGCGCTGAACAGCGAGAAGGGCGAGCAGGTCAGCGACCAGGGCCTGGACAAGGCCAGCGAGTTCGCCGAGGGCAAGGGCCTGGGCGCGGACAAGGTCGAGCAGGGCCGTGACTTCGCCGACGGCAAGATCGGTGGCGGCGACCAGGGCGGCGAGGGCGACCAGCAGGGCTGATCGCTCCCCTTCCCCCGACACATGACGAAGGGGGTGGGTCACCTCGACGGTGACCCACCCCCTTCGTCGTACCCGGGTGGAGTGCGGCGGCTACGCGCCGCAGGCGGGCTCGGGGGCCGCGACGGGCTCGGGAGCACCGATGCGCGGCATCCCCAGCGAGACGCTCGGCTTGGCGACGGCCCCCTCGGCGCCCTTGTCCTGCAGGGCCGCCCATGCGTCGCCGCCCTTCGTCCGGCGCACGGAGAAGGCACCGCCCTCGAGCGCGGAGTCCGCGACGAGGTGGTGCGGAGCGCCGTAGGTGACGCCGACGGTGACCATGTCGCCCGGGCGCGGACGCTCGGCCTCGGACAGCCCCTCCGGCAGGGCGAAGTGGACGAGCCGGTTGTCGCGGGCCCGGCCACTCAGACGGGCGGTCTCCCGGTCCTTGCGCCCCTCCCCCGTCGCGACGAGGACCTCGAGCTCGCGGCCCTCCTGCGCGCGGTTGCCGGCCCAGGAGATCTCCTCCTGCACCTCGACCAGACGCTCGTACCGGTCCTGCACGACCTCCTTGGGCACCTGGTCGGGCATCGTGGCCGCCGGCGTGCCGGGACGGATGGAGTACTGGAAGGTGAAGGCGGAGGAGAAGCGGGACTCGCGCACCACGCGCAGCGTCTCCTGGAAGTCCTCCTCCGTCTCCCCCGGGAAGCCGACGATGATGTCGGTGGTGATCGCCGCGTCCGGGATCTGCTCGCGCACGCGGTCGAGGATGCCGAGGAACTTCTTCGAGCGGTAGCTGCGGCGCATCGCCTTGAGCACTTGGTCGGAGCCGGACTGCAGCGGCATGTGCAGGCTCGGCATGACGTTGGGCGTCTCGGCCATCGCGTCGATGACGTCGTCGGTGAAGGCGGCCGGGTGCGGGCTGGTGAAGCGCACCCGCTCCAGCCCCTCGATCTCACCGCACGCCCGCAGCAGCTTGCCGAAGGCGTACCTGTCGCCGAACTCCACGCCGTAGCTGTTGACGTTCTGCCCCAGGAGGGTGACCTCGACGACGCCCTGGGCGACGAGCGCCTCGAGCTCGGCGAGGATCTCGCCGGGCCGGCGGTCCTTCTCCTTGCCGCGCAGGGCGGGGACGATGCAGAAGGTGCACGTGTTGTTGCAGCCCACCGAGATCGACGTCCAGCCCGAGTAGGCGGAGTCGCGTCGCGTCGGCAGCGTCGAGGGGAAGGTCTCGAGCGACTCGAGGATCTCGACCTGCGCCTCCTCGTTGTGGCGCGCACGGTCGAGCAGCGCCGGCAGCGAGCCGATGTTGTGCGTACCGAAGACGACGTCGACCCACGGGGCCTTCTCGACGATCGCGGCGCGGTCCTTCTGCGCCATGCAGCCACCGACGGCGATCTGCAGGTCCGGGTTGCGCTGCTTCTGCCGTCGCAGCATCCCGAGGTTGCCGTAGAGCTTGTTGTCGGCGTTCTCCCGCACCGCGCAGGTGTTGAAGACGACGACGTCGGCGACCTCACCGCGGTCCTCGGTGGGCACGCTGGCGATGTCGGTGTACCCGGCGGTCTCGAGGAGGCCGGCGAGGCGTTCGGAGTCGTGGACGTTCATC
Organism: Janibacter sp. DB-40; assembly: GCF_029510815.1. NCBI lineage: Bacteria > Bacillati > Actinomycetota > Actinomycetes > Micrococcales > Intrasporangiaceae > Janibacter > Janibacter sp. DB-40. The sequence continues at coordinate 2,074,274 of NZ_CP120360.1, forward strand.
TGGCACCCGTGGGTGCGCACGTCGTAGGTCTTGGGCGTTGCAGTCATGGCCCCACAAGGGTACGTCCGGGCGAAGGGGGGACCACACCCCTCCGGCGGATCCGGCCCGCAGGCAAAGGATTCATCACGAAGACGCGCCGGGACCCCACCGGTGTCCTGCGTCACGTTAGGTTTGCCCGCATGACCGTCACCCCACCCGAGAGCATGACCGCTGCCCGAGGCGAGCCACTCGTGGTGCTCGATGACGTGCAGAAGTGGTTCGGGGACCTCCACGTCCTGCAGGACATCAATCTCTCGATCAAGCGCGGCGAGGTCGTCGTCGTCATCGGCCCCTCCGGGTCGGGCAAGTCCACCCTGTGCCGCGCCATCAACCGCCTCGAGCCGATCGAGTCCGGCACCATCACCCTCGACGGGCAGGCGCTGCCCCAGGAGGGCAAGGCCCTGGCCCGGCTGCGTGCCGAGGTCGGCATGGTCTTCCAGAGCTTCAACCTCTTCGCCCACAAGACGATCCTGCAGAACGTCACCCTCGGACCGATCAAGGTCCTGGGCCAGAGCAAGGCGGACGCGGACAAGCGGGCCAAGGAGCTGCTCAACCGCGTCGGCATCGCCGAGCAGGCCGACAAGTACCCGGCCCAGCTCTCCGGCGGCCAGCAGCAGCGCGTCGCCATCGCGCGGGCCCTGGCGATGGAGCCGAAGGTGATGCTCTTCGACGAGCCGACCTCCGCACTGGACCCGGAGATGATCAAGGAGGTCCTCGACGTCATGGTCGACCTCGCCGAGCTCGGCATGACCATGGTCGTCGTCACCCACGAGATGGGCTTTGCCCGCACCGCCGGCGACCGGGTGATCTTCATGGACGGTGGTCGGATCGTCGAGGAGAACACCCCGACCGAGTTCTTCACCAACCCCCAGTCGGATCGGGCCAAGGACTTCCTCGGCAAGATCCTCGAGCACTGAGACCACACCGCAACGCCACACAGCTCGCACACGAGCACGGAGGGAAAGAGGAAGACCCATGGCACTGAAGAAGACCAAGGCCTTCGCCACGATGGCGGCTCTGGCACTGACGCTGGCCGCCTGCGGCGGCGGGGGGGACAGTGATGTCGCCGTCGAGGACAGCCCCGAGTTCGAGTCGGGCACCACCATGGCCGAGCTCGCCGACGCGGGGAAGGTCACCATCGGCGTGAAGTTCGACCAGCCCGGTATCGGGTTCATGCCTCCCGGCGCCGACGTCCCCGAGGGCTTCGACATCGAGATGGCCAAGATCGTCGCGGGCAAGCTCGGCATCGCGCCGGAGGACATCACCTGGAAGGAGACGGTCTCCGACAATCGCGAGCCCTTCCTGGAGAACGGCACCGTCGACCTCGTCCTCGCCTCCTACTCGATCACCGAGGAGCGCCGCGGCGTCGTCGGCCAGGCCGGCCCCTACTACGTGACCGGGCAGCAGCTGCTCGTGCGCGAGGAGGACAAGGACAAGATCACCGGCCCCGACGACCTCGAGGGCGTCAAGACCTGCTCCGTGACGGGCTCGACGTCCATCAAGACCGTCGAGGAGGAGTTCGGGGCGGAACCGGTGCCCTTCGACACCTACTCCGCGTGCGTGACGCAGCTGGAGAACGGCTCCGTCGACGTGGTCACCACCGATGGCGCGATCCTCCTCGGCTACGCCGCCGAGACCCCCGACGAGCTCGAGGTCGTCGGTGAGGCCTTCAGCGAGGAGCGCTACGGCATCGGGTTCCAGAAGGACGACGCCGAGATGTGCGAGTTCCTCACCACCACGCTGACCGACTCCTTCGAGGACGGCTCGTACGACGAGGCCTTCCAGAGCACGCTGGGCGAGTCCGGCGTCGAGACGCCGGAGCCCCCGGCTGTCGACGAGGGCTGCACGGCCTGACCGGAAGGCTCCTCGCCGGGCCGGGGCCGACCGGACGCGTCATCCCCCGGCCACGGCCCGCCGAGGAGCCCTGACCCAGCCCACCCCGAGGCCGCGAGAGGACGTCCGTGGGTCCTGAATACTTCTCAGAGTTGATCTCCAGGCTTGTTGATGGGTTCGTGGTGACCCTCCAGCTGCTCGGATGGTCGCTGCTCTTCTCGACGGTCATCGGCACGGCGCTCGGCGCCATGCGGGTCTCGCCCCTCGCGCCGCTGCGGGCGTTCGGCACCGCGTACGTCAACATCTTCCGGAACATGCCGCTCGTGGTGCTCTTCCTCATCGTGGTCGTGGGCCTGCCCGGCATCGGCTTCCTGCCCAGTTTCTTCTGGCGCGCGGTGATCGCGCTGTCCCTCTACACCGCGGCCTTCGTGTGCGAGTGCGTGCGCTCGGGAGTGAACACGGTCGAAGCCGGGCAGGCCGAGGCCGCCCGATCGATCGGGATGGACTTCGGGCAGTCCCTGCGCTTCGTCGTCCTCCCCCAGGCCTTCCGCGCGGTCATCCCGCCACTGGCCAGCGTCTACATCGCCCTGACGAAGAACACCTCGGTGGCGGCCGTCTTCGGCATCACGGAGGCGACCTACCAGCTGAGCAACCTCATCCGGGACTTCCCGGGGTCACTGTGGGTCAACTTCATCGGTATCGCCCTGGGCTACATCCTCATCGTGGCGGTGATCTCGGCGATCGCCAACATGTTCGAGCGTCGAGTGGGGGTGGCGGCATGAGTACCGTCCTCTTCGACACTCCCGGCCCGCGCGCCCTCGCCCGACAGCGGATCTACACGGTCATGACAACCGTGGTCCTGGGCGGTCTGCTGGCCGCGGCACTGTGGCAGCTGTGGACGAAGGAGATGATCACTCCCGACCAGTGGGTGGCCTTCACCGAGCCCCGGATCCTCATGTCCCTCCTCGAGGAACTGGTCTTCGCCACCCTCGCCGGCGCTGCCGTCGCGATCGTGCTCGCCGTCGCCTTCGGGGCGGTCTTCGCCGCGGGGCGTCTCGCCGACCCGGCGTGGATCCGCCTTCCGTGCTGGGCCGTCGTCGAGTTCTTCCGAGCCGTGCCGCTCCTGCTGATGATCTTCGTTCTGTTCTACGGATTCGGCAACACCCTGGGGACCTTCTGGTCGCTCGTCCTCGCCCTCATGCTCTACAACGGGTCGGTCCTCGCGGAGATCTTCCGCGCCGGGATCCAGGCCGTCCCCACGGGGCAGAGCGAGGCCGCATATGCCATCGGGATGACGAAGTCCCAGGTCCTGGTCCAGATCCTCGCTCCCCAGGCCCTGCGCTCGATGCTGCCGGCCATCATCAGCCAGTGCGTCGTCGCGCTGAAGGACACGACCCTCGGCTTCGCCATCGGCGCACCCGGCATCGTCGACGTCGGGGAGCGGATCTACCTCGCCAGGGTGTACGACAACCCGTTTGCGGTGGGCATCGTGCTGGCCGCGGTCTTCATCGTCATCAACTACAGCCTCTCGAGGCTCGCGGTGCACCTCGAGAGCCGGATGCGGCGCCAAGGGACCGAGACGGTCCACGTCGCCGACACCGGTGACGACGTGACGGCAGCCGGTTAACCCAGCCGCGTGAAGGTGATCTCGAGGTCGAGCTCCACGAGCGGGGGCCCGACGAACATGCCGCGGAAGGGCGAGACGTCGTCGTAGTCACGGCCCCGGCCGAGGACGATGTGGTTGAGCCCCACCGAGCCCGGGTTGGTCGGATCGATCGGGCGCCAGGCGCCGTCCCAGAACTCGACCCAGGCATGGTTGCGGGCGACGACGCTCGTTCCCCGCGGGATCTCCCCGGCCTCGTCGGTGACGTAGCCGCTCACGTACCGGGCCGGGATGCCGATCGAGCGCAGTCCCCCGAGGGTGATGTGCGCGAAGTCCTGGCAGACACCACGACGCTGCTCCCACACCTCGGCCGCCGTCGACTGCCAACCGGTGATGCCCGGCTCGTAGGTGAGGGCCTGGTACACCCGATCGGCCAGGGCCAGGGCCGCCGCTCGCGGCGTGGCCTCGTCGGCGACCTGCGCGGCGAACTCGGCCACCTCCGCGGGTGGCGCGGTGCGGGCGGTCTGTGCGAGGAACTCGCTGAGCCGGTCCTGGGTGTCCGCGGAGCGCACCACGTCCCAGCCGCCGGCGTCCGGCACCTCCTCCGTGACCTCTGAGCGCTCGACGAGGCTGATCGCCTCGATCTCGAGGACGTCGTGCGGGGACTGTGCCTCCATGGCCATGACCTGAGTGCCCCAGTGGTCCTCGTAGACATTGCTCCACGTCAGGGGACGCACCCGGATGCGGGCCTCGAGGGTCGCCTGGCTCGGCTCGTCGACCGGTGTCATGCGCAGCTCGTTGTGCGAGGTGGACACCTCGCCCTCGTAACGCATCGTCGTGTGGTGGACGATGCGGTAGCGCCTGGTGCTCATACGATCTCTCCCGTCCACTCCTGGACCGGCGCGGACATGAAGTACCGCGCGCCGACCGCGTCCGATGCCGCCATGACGGCCTCCTGGACCTCCTGCATCCGCTCCGGCAGGTTGAGCAGGACGACCTCCGGGTTGCTGAACTCGAGCGAGGTGCGGATGTGCCCGAGGATGCGGCGGGCCTCGTCGGAGAAGCCGACCCGGTCCTTGTCCGGGGAGAGCACGATCAACCGGTCCTCGGCCTCCTTCAGCGCCGCGATGACCGAGCGCGGGAAGCGCCGGTCGAGGGTGAGGAAGGCCGCGGCCGTGCGGTCGGTGACCACTCCCCGCATCGTGCGCAGCATCGCCTGCTGCGCACCGCAGCTGGCCATCACCGATCCCCAGCCCGGCCCGAAGTCACTGGCCCCGGTGGCGACCAGCCGTGCGGTCATGTCCGCCCGCTCGAGGGCCCGACCGAGGACGAGGAAGTCCCAGGCGTCGTCGTGGCTCATCGTCGTGTCCGCGAGGCCTCCGACGAGCGCCGCCCGCTCGCGCACCCACCCCAGGTGGTGCTGGGTCGCCCGGCCCGGCGTGAAGACGTTCCACCGGTGGTAGGTCGTGTTGATCGTCTCCCACATCTCGGTGGAGACCGTCTCGCGGGCCCGGCGGGCGTTCTCCCGGGCCGAGTGCCACGACCCGGAGATCGCGTTGGGGTTGGTCGCATCGAAGACGAGCATCCGGCTGGTGCCGGTGTAGTCGACCTCGCCGACGTCGTCGTACCCCATGATGCCGCGCAGCACCATCGTGCAGGCCGTCTGCTCGTCGGTCGCGGGATCGTCGAGGAGCTGCAGGCGCAGCGTGTCGACGATGCGAGCGGTGCCGTCGGCCCGCTCGACGTAGCGGCCGATCCAGAAGAGCGCATCGGCGATCCGGCTGAGCATCAGCGGTCCTCCTCGGTCGAGCGGGTCTCGTTGGGCGCACCGGAGCCGAGGAAGATGACCTCGCCCTCGTCGGTGTCCTGCGACAGGCGGTTGTACCGACCCGCGAGCACCCAGGTGTCCTTCGATCCACCGCCCTGGCTGGAGTTGACGACGAGCTGCCCCTCGGGGAGGGCGACCCGGGTCAGGCCCCCGGGCAGCACCGAGACCTCGTCGCCGTCGTTGACCGCGAAGGGACGCAGGTCCACGTGCCGCGGCTGCAGCGCCCCGTCGATGAGCGTCGGGACCGTCGAGAGCTGGACGACCGGCTGGGCGATCCACCCGCGCGGGTCGTCGAGCAGCTTGGTCCGCAGCTCGTCCAGCTCGCCGGGCGACGCGTCGGGGCCGACGACCAGGCCCTTGCCGCCGGAGCCGTCGACGGGCTTGACCACCATCTCGTCGAGGCGCCCGATGACGTCCTTGAGCGCCTCGGGCTCGTTGAGGCGGTAGGTGTCGACGTTCGGGAGGATCGGCTCCTCCTCGAGGTAGTACCGCGTCAGCTCCGGGACGTAGGAGTAGACGAGCTTGTCGTCGGCCACGCCGTTGCCGATGGCATTGGCCAGGGTCACGCGCCCGGCCCGGATGGCGGAGACCAGCCCCGGGACGCCGAGCATCGAGTCGCGGCGAAAGTGCACCGGATCGAGGAAGTCGTCGTCGATGCGGCGGTAGATCACATCGACCCGCTCCTCGCCGTGGGTCGTGCGCATGCGCACCTCTCCCCCGCGCACGACGAGGTCACGACCCTCCACCAGCTCGACGCCCATCATCCGCGCGAGGAGCGTGTGCTCGAAGTAGGCGCTGTTGTAGACGCCGGGAGTGAGGACGACGACCGTCGGCTCGGCCCTCCCCTCGGGCGCCGAGGCGCGCAGCGCCTGCAGGAGCATCCGCGGGTAGTCGTGCACCGGTCGGATGCGCATCGTGGCGAAGGCCTCGGGGAAGACATTGGTCATCGCCCGGCGGTTGGCGATGACGTAGGAGACCCCGGACGGGACCCGGACGTTGTCCTCGAGCACGCGGAAGGTGCCCTCCTCGTCCCGGATGAGGTCGATGCCGCTGACGTGGGCGCGCACGCCGTTCGGCGGTCGCAGTCCGGCGACGGCGCGGTGGTAGTGCGCCGAGGTGGCGATGAGCTTCCACGGGATGATGCCGTCCTCGACGGCCCTCGGGAGGCCGTGGGGGCGCGAGTAGATGTCGTCGAGGAAGGCCTCGAGCACCTTCACCCGCTGCGCGACACCCTGCTCCACGGTCTGCCAGGCGTCGGCGTCGATGACGCGCGGCACGGCGTCCAGGGGGAAGGGACGCTCCTCGCCCGCGTGGTCGAAGGTGACGCCCTGCTCGAAGAACATCCGGGCCAGCGCGTCGGCGCGTTCCTTCAACGCCTCGGGCTCCATCAGGCGCAGGGTGTGGTGGATCGGCTTGTAGGGCGGTCGCGGCTCACCCGACTCGTCGAGCATCTCGTCCCACGCCGCACTGGGCGTGTACGTCCCGAAGAGAGAGTCCAGTGCATCAGTCACGGAGCCCACACTAACCGCGGGGACAGCACCGGAGTGTGCGGACGAAGGGCGTTCTGCTCGGCACCCTCAGGTCGGCGCGGTGACGACCTCCACGGAGGTGGCCCCGCGCAGGCGGCCCAGCGACTCGGCCTCGGTCCGCACCCCGTCCGCATGCCGCTGGGTCAGCGGGACGAAGGGGGTGACCGTGACGGTCAGCCTGTGGCTCGCTGCCCGGGACCGCCAGGTGCCGACGATCCTGCCGTCGACGAGCACGGAGCCCGGCTCACCGACGTTCTTCCACACGCTCCGGTGGTGTTCCGCAGCCAGGATCGTGGTGCGGTCACGCGACTGGGTGTACGGGTCCCGGGGCGGCAGCAGCCGCACCCCCTGCGGCCGGGGAGCGGACCCGAGCTCCTCGGCGTCCTCGGTGAGCAGCCACGACCGACGGCCGGTGTCGACCTCGGTCAGCTCGTCCCGGACGAGGTCCCACCAGTCCGTGGCGTCACCGGCACGCACCCCCAGCCACGCGGCGAGCTCTGCACGCGTGGACGGGCCGTGGCACCGCAGGTACCGGCGGACGAGCTCCGTTCGCGCCTGATCCGGTGGCGCATGCGGGACGGCCCGACCGAGCCATTCGTCGACGAGGACGAAGGGGTACGAGGCTCCCTCCCGCGGCGCGAAGCAGACCACCTGCTCCAGGGTGAGGATGCGCAGGCAGAAGTGGACGACGGCCTCCCCCAGCGGTTGACCCTGCGCGTACGGCCCCTCTGCGCGCCACCGCTCGCGCCGTCGTGGCGCGAGGGTCGGCGCGATCCGCGCCGAGATCTCGGCCCCGAGCTCCCCGATGGGCAGGCGCCGCCCGGACAGCACCGCAACGGTCTCGGCGCGTGTCGCCGTCACGGCCTCGTCCAGTCCCATCCCCAGGGAACGCAATGCCTCACGCACCCCGAGGATCAGCTGCTCCCTGGCCGACTCGGTGGGTGGGAGCACCCCGGTCGTGAAGACGGCCGCATCGACGGTCGGCACGAGGAAGGGCGCCCCGCGCATGGCCCAGGTCCGCACCACGACCTTGTCCTCGGTGATCGCCCGGTCGAGGTGTTCGGACGTGAGTCCCTCCACCCGGGCGTGGATCGCGAGCAGCGCCGCCCCGGGCGGGCTGTCCTGCACGCCGCAGGCCCCGACGACCTCGGCGAGCCGATCCACCGGCACTCGCTCCGTGAGCCCGTGCGCCCGCATCCGACGTGCGAGGACGTCCTCCACGGGCACCCGCTCGCTCATCAGTCCCGCTGGTGTTCGGGCCGGGCGTCGAGCGCCTCGTTGATGACGAGCCGGGCCACCTCCGGGCCGTACCCCTTGCGGGCGAGCATGCCGGCCAGGCGCCGGGTCTGGACGGCCCGGTCGAGGCCGTGCATCGAGCGCAGCTTCTTCTCCACCAGCTCGTGGGCGCGGGCACGCTCGTCCTCGGGATCGATCTCGTCGAGGACCGATCGGGCGAGCTCCTCGTCGACGCCCTTCTTCCGCAGCTCGTGCGAGAGGGCCCGTCGGGCCAACCCGCGACCGGCCTGCTTGGACCGCACGAACGTCTGGGCGTAGGCCTCGTCGTCGACGAGGCCGACCTCCTCGTAGCGGTCGAGCACCTCGGCCGCGACGTCGTCGGGGCAGCCCTTGCGGCGCAGCGCCTTCTCCAGCTCGGAGCGCGACTTCGGCGCCCCGGTGAGCAGCCGCAGCACGACGGCGCGAGCGACCGCGTACGGGTCCGCGTCCTCGTCCGTGGCCTTCGGGTCGGGTGGGGGGATCCTCGGCGACTCGCCTGCGGGGGGCTTCGAGGCCCCGGCCGCGGGCGGCCTGCGCACCTCAGCCGGCGTGGGCCCGCCGGGTGCCTCAGCGGATCCGTCCTCGATGGCGGAGACCGCCGCGCGCAGCTGCTCGAGCGTGCGCGGGGCGGTCTCCGTGGTGTCGTGATCGCTCATGACCGGCTCAGAAGTCGACGGGGACCTCGGCCGACTCCTTGGCCTCGTCCTCGACGGGGGCGACACCGATGCCGAGCTTGTTCTTGATCTTCAGCTCGATCTCGTCGGAGAGCTGCGGGTTGTCCTTGAGGAACTTGCGCGCATTCTCCTTGCCCTGCCCCAGCTGGTCGCCATCGTAGGTGTACCAGGCGCCGGCCTTGCGGACGAAGCCGTGCTCGACGCCCATGTCGATCAGGCCGCCCTCACGGGAGATGCCCTGGCCGTAGAGGATGTCGAACTCGGCCTGCTTGAACGGCGGCGAGACCTTGTTCTTCACGACCTTGCACCGGGTGCGGTTGCCGACCGGGTCGGTCCCGTCCTTGAGGGTCTCGATGCGCCGGACGTCCAGGCGCACCGACGCGTAGAACTTCAGCGCCTTGCCACCCGTGGTCGTCTCGGGTGAGCCGAACATCACGCCGATCTTCTCGCGGAGCTGGTTGATGAAGATGGCCGTCGTCCCGGACGTGCTGAGCGCACCGGTGATCTTGCGCAGCGCCTGGCTCATCAGGCGAGCCTGCAGACCGACGTGGCTGTCACCCATCTCGCCCTCGATCTCGGCACGGGGCACGAGCGCGGCGACGGAGTCGACGACGATGATGTCGAGCGCACCGGAGCGGATCAGCATGTCGGCGATCTCCAGGGCCTGCTCACCGGTGTCCGGCTGGCTGACCAGGAGGGCGTCGGTGTCGACACCGAGCTTCTTCGCGTACTCGGGGTCGAGCGCGTGCTCGGCGTCGATGAAGGCCGCGATGCCGCCGGCCTTCTGCGCGTTGGCCACGGCGTGCAGGGCCACGGTCGTCTTGCCGGAGGACTCGGGACCGTAGATCTCGACGACACGACCGCGGGGCAGGCCGCCGATGCCGAGGGCGACGTCGAGGGAGATCGACCCCGTCGGGATGGTGGCGATCGGAGGGCGCACGTCATCGCCGAGGCGCATGACCGCGCCCTTGCCGTGTGCCTTCTCGATCTGCCCCATGACGCTGTCGAGGGACTTGAGCTTCTGCTCGTGGAGCTTGCTGTCGATGGTCGTGACCTCAGCCATGCCACACCTTCCTTGTCATCGTGTCGGGCGCGCCCACCGGCGACCGGATCCGCACTGTCGGACGTCTCGTGCTTGTCTGGTCAGACGCTAGGAGCCACCACCGACAACGGTCCGCAGCTGCCGTGGGGCTGTGGACACCGATGCTGTCGGATGGGCACCTGTGCACGACGCTACCCGAACACGTGTTCGAGGTCAGTATCCGACGCGCCGACACGCCGCACGGGACCGCACGAGTGTCCGCTCACTCCCCCGACAGGGCGGCCCGGGCCACCGTCTCGTACCGGGGGCGACGCCTCGGGCCCTCCCCCAGGTGGGAGGCGACGAGCTCGATCTCGCGCACCCGCCACGGCGAGGAGCGGAAGGTCTCCAGCACGCGCAACCACCTCGTCGCCTCGATCGGCCTCTTCAGGCGGGCCAGGGACAGGTGCGGCACGAAGGCCCTGCCGTCCGGCGTCGCCCCGGAGACGTTCGCGGCGGCCCGAGCCCCGGTCGCCAGTCTCGTGAGCGACTCCCCCGCCGCGGCGTCGACCCCGAGCCACAGCACCTTCGCCCGGGTGGGGTCGGGGAAGCACCCGGCTCCCCCGAGCTGCACGTCGAAGGGGGCGACCCGTGCTGCCGCCGAGTCGAGGTGCTCGACGAGCTCGTCCTCCCGGGCCTGGGGCACCGAGGGCATGAAGGCCAGCGTCAGGTGCCACTGCCCGGGGTCGATCCACGGCATCCCCTCCCGGGGCGCCAGGAAGTCGGCCAGCTCCTCGAGCACCTCCTGCGGCGGCACGACCGCGACGAACATCCGCTGTGGCACGCTCCCACCGTCCCACGCGAGGATGTGTCCGTGCAGACCGTCGACACCGCCGCCCTCGCCACCGCCTTCCGCGCCCTTCCCGCGACGCCCCGAGTCGTCGTCTCCGGCAACCACAGCGTGCCCTGGGAGGCCGTGCGCGTGCTCGACGAGCACGTGCACTCCTACGTCCTCAACGTCCTCAACGGGCCCCCCGGCCTGCCCGACCGCGAGGGAGTCACCCTCGAGACGAGCTTCGTCGGGCCCGGCCAGCGTCGACGGCCGGGCCTGAGCTACGTGCCCAGCCGCCTGTCCCTGGTCCCGGTCCTCTTCCGCGAACGCCTGCCGGTCGACGCGGTCGTGCTGCACTGTGCACCGCCGCGCGATGGGCACCTCTCCCTCGGCCTGGAGGTCAACATCCTGCCCGCGGCGCTCGAGGCCTGCCGCGCCCGTGGTGGTCTCGTCGTGGCCGTTGTCAACAACCGCATGCCGTACACGCACGGGGACGCCCTGGTGCCCCTCGAGGACGTCGACCTGGCCGTCGAGTGCGACGAGCCGCTCCCCTCCCCGGGCGCCCCGCCGACCCTCGGCGAGGACGCGCAGACCATCGGGCGCAGCGTCGCCGCGAGGGTCCCCGACGGCGCCACCCTGCAGATGGGGATCGGGGCCGTCCCGGACGCCGCCCTGGCCGCCCTGACGGAGCACCGCGGGCTGCGCCTGTGGACCGAGATGTTCTCCGACGGGGTACTCGCCCTCGACGCGGCCGGCGCCCTGGACCCCGAGCATCCCCTGACCACGTCCTTCCTCTTCGGGTCGCCGGAGCTCTACGCCTGGGTCGACGACAACCCTCGAGTGAGGATGGCCCGGACCGAGCGCACGAACGACCCGGGGCTCATCGCCGAGCAGCGCCTGATGACCTCGATCAACACGGCGCTGGAGGTCGACCTCTTCGGGCAGGCCAACGCCTCGCGCATCGGCACCCGCATCCACAGCGGCTTCGGTGGCCAGACGGACTTCATCGTCGGCGCCCTGCACTCCCCCGGGGGCCAGGCGCTCCTGGCCCTGCGCTCCTGGCACCCCCGCGCCGACCTCTCCACGATCGTGCCGCTCGTCGACGAGCCGGTGACCTCGTTCCAGGCCAGTGCCATCGTCACCGAGCAGGGCACCGCCCCGCTCTTCGGGTCGACCGAGCGGGAGCAGGCGCGCGCGCTCATCGAGGAGGCGGCCCATCCCCGCGTCCGGGACGAGCTGTGGGAGGAGGCCGTGGCCCTCGGGCTGGCCTGACCCCCTTCGCTCAGGCCCGCAGCAGGGTCTCGATCCGTCGGGAGGTCGCCCAGATCCCCACGAGACCGAGGCCGAGCAGGTAGGCGAGGTGCCACAGCAGCCCCCAGCCGACCTCGCCGAGCATGAGCCCGCGCTCGAGCGCCACCCCGTGGTAGAGCGGCGTGGCCATGACGAGCGGCTGCGCCCAGCCCGGGTAGGTGCCCAGCGGGAAGAAGGTCGCCGAGAGCAGGAAGAGCGGCTGGATGACCAGCATGACCCAGTCGAAGTCCACCCACGAGCGCATGAAGGTGGTCGCGAACATGCCGACGGCGGAGAAGGCCAGCCCGATGAAGACCGCCGCCGGGACCGCGAGCACCGACCACCACGAGTCGACCACCCCGACGGCCAGGGCCACGAGGTAGAAGACGAGCGCGTAGACCCCGCCGCGGATGAGCGACCAGGCCACCTCGCCGACGGCGATGTCGCGGGGACCCAGTGGCGTCGCCAGCATCGCGTCGTAGATCTTGGCGTACTTCAGCTTGAAGAAGACGTTGAACGTGGAGTCCATGACCGCGCCGTTCATCGCGGATGCCGCGAGCATGGCCGGTGCGACGAAGGCGGCGTAGGTGACCCTCGACCCGCCGTCGGTGATGACGAAGGGCACGAGGGAGCCGACCCCGATCCCGAGGGAGAAGAGGTAGAAGACCGGCTCGGCGAAGCCGGTGACGAAGGCCGCCCACTGCCGACGGAAGCTGACGACGTTGCGCTCGACGACCGAGCGCCACATCGCCAGGCCGGGGGTCAGCACCCCGGGAGCCAGGGAGGTCACGACACCAACCTCCGCGTCATGCCCGCGCGGGCGTACACCCAGCCGACGCCGATGAAGAGCAGCAGCACCGCCAGGTGCACGAGGTCGACGACGGCGAAGTCGCCCGTGGCGGCGCCCCGCGTCAGCTCCACGCCGTGCCACAGCGGCGTGAGCCACGCGAGGACCTCGAGGACGAGCGGCAACCGGTCCACGGGGAAGAAGACCCCGGAGAAGAGCATCAGCGGGGTGATGACCAACCGGTAGACGACGTTGAAGGAGGAGTCCCCCTTCGCCCGTGCGGTGAACCCGAAGAGGGGGACGGCGAAGGCGAGCGTCACCAGCAGCCCGATCGGGACGGCGAGCACCACCCAGGCCGAGGAGAAGCTGCCGAAGAGTGCGGCCACGAGCACGAAGGCCGCCGCGGCGACGGTCCCCTGGGTGGCGACGACCGTGAGGTGGCCGAGCAGCAGGTCGCTGACGCGCAGGGGCGTGGCGAGCATCGAGTGGTACATCCGGTTCCACGTGAAGAGCCCGTACACCGGGTAGGTGGACTCGCTGACGGCGGTCATCATCGCCTGCACGGCGACCATGCCCGGGGCGACGAAGGCCAGGTACGGCACGCCGTCGACCCCGCCGGAGGACGCGTCGACGAGGGAGCCCAGGCCGAGCCCCATCGCGAGCAGGAAGAGCAGCGGTGAGACGAAGCGGCTGAACAACGAGCCCCGCCAGGTGCGCCGGTAGACCACGAGGAAGTAGGCCGCGACGGCCCCGATCCGCTCGGTCGGGCGAAGGGGGCTGCGCACCCCGTGCAGGTGCCGGGCGCCGGTCGGTGGTGCCGGGGGCGAAGGGAGGGCCATCAGTCGACCAGCGTGCGTCCGGTCAGGTGGAGGAAGACGTCCTCGAGGGTCGAGCGGCGCACGATGGAGCTGATCGGGTCGATGCCCCGGGCGTGGACCGCCTCCAGCGCGCCGTCGCCGTGGTCGGTGTAGAGCAGGAGGCGGTCGGGCAGCGCCTCGACCCGGTCGCCGATCCCCTCGACGAGGTGCGCCGCGTCGGTGTGGTCCGCCGGCTCGGCCAGCGGCAGGCGCAGCTCGAGGACCTCACGGGTGGCGTGGGCCCGGATGAGCGAGCGGGGCGACCCCTCCGCGACGATCCGACCGTGGTCCATGACGACGAGCCGGTCGCACAGCTGCTCGGCCTCGTCCATGTAGTGCGTGGTGATGATCAGCGTCACGCCCCGGCGCTTGAGGCGGAAGAGGCGGTCCCAGAGCACGTGCCGGGCCTGCGGGTCGAGACCGGTCGTGGGCTCGTCCAGCAGGAGGATCTCGGGGTTGTTGACCAGGCTGCGCGCGATGGTCAGGCGGCGCTTCATGCCGCCCGAGAGCGGCTCGACGGTGTCCCTGCGACGCTCGGTCAGCTGGGCGAAGTCGAGCAGCTCGTCGGTGCGCTCGCGGATGACCTTGCGGGACAGGCCGAAGTAGCGCCCGTAGACGTGGAGGTTCTCCTCGACGGTGATCTCCTCGTCGAGGTTGTCCTGCTGGGGGCAGTTGCCCAGGCGGGCCCGGATGGCCGGTCCGTCGACGAGCGGGTCGAGGCCGAAGATCCGCAGGTCACCACTGCTCGGCGGCGAGGTCGCGGCGACCATCTTCATCGTCGAGGACTTGCCGGCGCCGTTGGGCCCGAGGAAGCCGAAGGACTCCCCCTTGACCACCTCGACGTCGATGCCGTCGACGGCGGTGAAGTCGCCGAAGGTCTTGGTCAGGCCCCGGGCATGCAGGAGCACCTCCGCCCGACGGGCGTCCTCCCGCGGGTCGGGGTGCGACGCAGGAGCCCGGGACCCACTCACTCGGGCCGCTCGAAGGCGATCTCGGGCGGGACCGGCACCGGCTCCCGGTCGACGCCCAGGCGCCGGTCCTCGGGGATCCCGAGGTCCTCGCACAGGTGTTCCCAGACCGTGCGCGGCGGGACCCCCGCATCGAGCGCGGCGACCGCGGTGCGGTCCCCGAGCGCCTGCACGACGTGGCCCCGGGCGAGCGTGTCGGCATAGGCCTGACCGAACTCGTCCGTCATGAGGGTCCAGAAGCGACTCAAACGCACCCGCACAGGCTAGTTGCTTGTGACGGTGTCGGATGCAGGCGGCATACTGCACCCACGACGACGAAGGAGGACGCCGGATGGGGCGCCCGACGACCCGGTGGCACATGCCCGCCGAGTGGTACACGCACGAGCAGACGTGGATGGCCTGGCCGAGCCACGGCTACACCCTCGGGGACACCGAGGAGGACGCGGAGGTGGCACGACGCACCTGGGCGGCCGTCGCCCGCGCGATCGCCGCCTTCGAGCCGGTGACGCTCGTCGTCCAGCCGCGGGACATCCACCTGTGCCGCGAGTACCTCCGCAACGACACCGCCCACCCGATCGACATCGTCCTCGCCGACCTCGACGACGCGTGGATGCGCGACATCGGTCCGACCTTCGTCCTCGACCCCGAGGGCGGGCTCGGTGGCGTCGACTGGATCTTCAACGGGTGGGGCGCGCAGTCCTGGGCCAGCTGGGGGCACGACGCCCGGATCGCCGGGCACGTGGCCGACGCCGCCGGGGCCCACCACCTCCCGTCGTCCATCGTCAACGAGGGCGGCGGGCTGCACGTCGACGGCGAGGGGACGGTCCTGCTCACCGAGACCGTCCAGCTCGACCCCGGCCGCAACCCCGGTGCGACGCGGGCGGACATCGAGGCGGAGGTCGGCCCCCTCCTGGGGGTCGACACCTTCATCTGGCTCCCCCGTGGGCTGACGCGCGACTACGACGAGTTCGGCACCCGCGGGCACGTCGACATCGTCGCGACCTTCACCGCGCCGGGGCACGTCCTGCTGCACTGGCAGGAGGACGAGTCGCACCCCGACCACACGGTCTGCCGCGAGATCGAGCAGGTGCTGCTCGCCGCGACCGACTCGGCCGGTCGTTCGCTCGAGGTCACCCGCATCCCCGCGCCCCGGACGCTGACCGACGACGAGGGCCCCGTCGACTGGTCCTACGTGAACCACCTCGTGTGCAACGGCGGCGTCGTGGCGTGCGTCTTCGACGACCCCAACGACGAGCGCGCGCTGCGGGTGCTGCGCGAGGTCTACCCCGGTCGCGAGGTCGTGGGTGTCGACGCCCGTCCCCTCTTCGACCGCGGTGGTGGCATCCACTGCATCACCCAGCAGGAACCGCTGTCCGCGTGAGCCGACCGTCGCTCCTGCGCACCCGCGCCGACCTCCTCGCCTATGTGCCGGTCGCTGTGACGACGACCGCGGCGGCGGTGGCCGGACGCGACCGCACCCACCTGGTGAGCAAGCTGGCCCTCGCCCCGACGCTCGCGGCCGGTGTCGCCGCGACCCGATCGGCACGGACCCGGGGACGCACGACCACCCTGCTCGTCGCACTCACCGGGTCGCTCGTCGGCGACTGGTTCATGTACCGCTCCGGCCGGACCGAGGGGGCGGCGTCCCGGCAGCACATGCGGCTGGGCGCGAGCGCCTTCGCCGTGCAGCAGCTCGGCCTGATCCGCGCGCTGCTGCGTGACGGCGCCCGCCCGCGGCCGGTCCCCACCGCAGGCTCGGCCGGCGTCATGGCGGTCCTCGCGACGCTCGACTCCGACGGCGGCCTGCCCGACCCTGTCCTGGGAGGCTACGGCGTGCTCCTGGGCTCGATGTCGGCGCTGGCCATGGGCGAAGGGGGGTCCCCCCGGGCCCGTCGCGGGGTCGCCCTCGGGGGTGCCCTCTTCCTGCTCTCCGACGCGGCGATCATCGTCGGCCAGCAGTACGCGACCACACCCGTGCGGCGGGCCGTCGCCGACGGCGTCGTCCTCTCGACCTACACCACGGCACTCGCCCTGCTCGTGCACGGCCTGCGCGACGACCCCCGTCAGGGCGTCGCGACATAGGGCTCTCGCAGGCCCTCCCGCACGACCCTCTTCAGGCGCTCGGCCCTGGCGGGGCTCCAGTCCGCCGGCCGCATGAGGACCGCCCACGCGTCCACGTGCTCCCCCGAGAAGTTGTGCCCGTGCCCGGGCCCGGGCTCCATGCTCAGGGCCATGTCGGCGGTGAGCTGCCAGAACGTGACGAAGGGGATCCACCGGGTCGCCCCGAGGACGTCCCGACCGCGCGGCTCCTCGAGCCAGTCGGGGCGCTGGAGGATCAGGTCTGGACTCCACCACGTGATCGGGTCCGAGGCGTGCTGGAGGTACAGCACCCGGGATCGGCCCCATGGGCTCTCGACCGGCCGGACCGCATCCGCGGGTGAGGTGGTGAAGCGCACGATGCTCCCCCGGCCGTACACGGGCTCCACTTCCGGGGAGCGGGCGTCGCGCCGGTCGACGAAGCGGCGGTAGAGCGGGTTGAAGTTCGGCGGCCCCACGAAGAGCGCTCCGCTGGTGCGGTTGGCCAGGTCGTACTCCCCACTGAACGCGGTCTCCCCACCGAACGACCCGAGGCTCTCACCGAAGACGAAGAGACGCGGACGCTCGTCCGCGGGGAGCGCCGACCACTTCTCGTAGACCGCATCGAACAGGGCGCGCCCTGCGTCGCGCGCCCGCTCCTGGTCGACCAGGAAGGAGACGGGCGAGGGCAGGTAGGAGTACTGCATGGACACGATGGCCGAGTCCCCGTCGCTGAGGTACTCGAACGAGCTCGCCGCACTGGGCTCGACCCAGCCGGTGCCCGTCGTGGTGGCGACGAGGAGGTTGGCCCGCTCGAAGCCGCCGGCCCGCTCGAGGTCACGCACGGCCAGCGCCGCGCGGGTCATCTCGTCCTCGGCGCCGGCGAGCCCGCTGTAGGCGCGGATCGGGTTCACCGCCGACTCGCCGTTGACGGCTGCGATGCCTGCGGCGTTCGGGCCACGCGCGACGAAGGTGCGCCCCTCGAGTCCGAGCTCCTCCCACTCGACCACCGACCCCGGCCCCCCGGAACGATCGGTGCTGGTCGGTCTGGTCACCCCGGCAGCGGTCGTGGTGTCCCGTACGGAGAAGGCGGAGTCGGCCGCGCCGATGACCACCCGGCTGACCACGCCGTTGACCGTGAGCAGCACCATCGCCACCACGAGCACGACGCCCGTCGCCCGGGCCGCGCGGGCCCCCATGTGGGCGGCAAGGCGGCGGGAGAGCCGTCGGGTGCCCGACGCGAGGAGCCGACCGGCGCCGACGAGCAGGACGTAGACCACGGCGGCGACCGGCGGGATGAGCAGCGCGGCGAAGATCGACTGCGGATCGAGCCCGACCAGCGCGGCCACCTGGCGCTGCCACCAGAGGCCGAGCAGGATGCTCCCGAGCAGTCCCGCCACGGCCACGACGCCGAAGGCGCGCCATGCTCCGGGCCGCGGCCTGCGCGGGGGGCGGTCCGCGAACTCACGCCAGACGCGGGCACCGAGGACGCCGAGCCCGTACCCGATCGCGGCGCTGATGGGCGCAAGGATCGCCTGGAAGATCGCGGGGCGGGGGATCAACGACGGCGTGAAGGAGAGGGCCGCCAGCACCAGCGCCGTCCAGCTGCCGGGCAGCGAGTACCCCCGCGCGCGCGACCACGCCACCAGGCCGCCCCACCACGGGCCGCGGCCCGCCGTCTCGTCCACAGGTCGAGGGTATCCCCCGACACCCATCGGGGTATCCCTCGAGGTGACGGGAAGCGCCCACGGCGGCGCTGACGGTGGCAGGTGGCAGGCTGGGTCCCGACATGACCGATGACGTCCTCGACCGCTTCTCCCCCGCCACGGCCGCGTGGTTCCGGAGCAACTTCGACGCGCCCACCGCGGCACAGGAGGGCGCCTGGCGGGCGGTCAGTGCCGGCGCCCACGCCCTCGTCGTCGCCCCGACCGGCTCGGGCAAGACCCTCTCGGCCTTCCTCTGGGCGCTGGACCGCCTCGCCTCCCGGCCGCGCCCGCAGGAGCCGCAGGAGCGGTGTCGCGTGCTCTACATTTCCCCGCTCAAGGCCCTCGCCGTCGACGTCGAGCGCAACCTGCGCTCACCCCTCGTCGGGATCGGGCACGCCGCCGACCAGCTCGGGCTGGAGGCGCCCGAGGTCAGTGTCTCGGTGCGCTCGGGTGACACCCCGGCCAACGAGCGCCGCGCCTTCGCCAGGACGCCCAGCGACGTCCTGATCACGACCCCCGAGTCCCTCTTCCTCATGCTCACCTCCGGGGTGCGCGACGCCCTGCGCGGCGTCGAGACCGTCATCGTCGACGAGATCCACGCCCTGGCCGGCACCAAGCGCGGCGCGCACCTGGCCCTCTCCCTGGAGCGTCTCGACGCCCGGCTGGCCCGCCCCGCCCAACGCATCGGGCTGTCGGCGACGGTCCGACCGGTCGACGAGGTCGGTCGCTTCCTCACCGGTGGGCGCCCCGTCGAGATCGTCCAGCCGACCTCGCACAAGCAGTGGCAGCTCGACGTCGTCGTCCCCGTCGCCGACCTCACCGAGCTCGGCGAGCCCACCGGGGACCTCAGCGGCGCCGCCGCTGGCGAGCCGCAGCGCGCCTCGATCTGGCCGCACGTCGAGGAGCGGGTCGTCGACCTGGTCAGCGCGCACCGCACGACGCTCGTCTTCGTCAACTCGCGTCGTATCGCCGAGCGCCTCACCGGGCGGCTGAACGAGATCTGGCACGAGCGCACGGCTCCGGCCGAGGAGGCCCCCGGCCCCGACCGCACGCCGGCAGAGGTGATGGCCCAGGCCGGGTCCGATGCGGGCGCACCCCCGATCCTCGCCCGCGCCCACCACGGCTCGGTCAGCAAGGAGGGACGCGCGGACATCGAGGAGGACCTGAAGTCCGGGCGCCTGCCCTGCGTCGTCGCCACGTCCAGCCTCGAGCTCGGCATCGACATGGGTGCGATCGACCTCGTCATCCAGATCGAGTCACCCCCCTCGGTCGCCTCCGGCCTGCAGCGCGTCGGCCGCGCAGGGCACCAGGTCGGCGCCGTCAGCCACGGTGTCGTCGTGCCCAAGTTCCGCGGCGACCTCGTCCAGTCCGCCGTCGTCGTCGAGCGCATGCGCGAGGGCGCCATCGAGTCCCTCCACGTCCCGGCCAACCCGCTCGACGTCCTCGCCCAGCAGGTCGTGGCGATGTGCGCCCTCGACGACTGGCAGGTCGAGGAGGTGGGCGAGCTGGTGCGGCGGGCGGCCCCCTTCGCCTCGCTGCCGCAGACCCTGCTGCACGCGACCCTCGACATGCTCGCCGGGCGCTACCCCTCCGAGGACTTCGCCGAGCTGCGCCCGCGGATCACCTGGGACCGGGTCGCCGGCACCCTCGTCGGCCGGCGCGGCGCGCAGCGGCTGGCGGTGACCAGCGGCGGGACGATCCCCGACCGCGGCCTCTACGGCGTCTTCCTCGCCGGGGGCGGCGGTCCGGGCCGCCGGGTGGGTGAGCTCGACGAGGAGATGGTCTACGAGTCCCGCGTCGGCGACGTCTTCACCCTCGGCACGAGCAGCTGGCGGATCGAGGACATCACCCACGACCAGGTCCTCGTCACCCCCGCCCCGGGCCAGCCGGGCAAGCTGCCGTTCTGGCACGGCGACCAGATCGGGCGTCCGGCCGAGCTGGGCACCGCCGTGGGCGCCTTCGTCCGCGAGCTCTCCGGCATGGACGCGAAGGGGGCGACCGCCCGCCTCACCGACGCCGGCCTGGACCCGTGGGCCGCGGACAACCTCCTGCAGTACCTCGGCGAGCAGCGCACCGCGACCGGCCACCTGCCCGACGACCGCACGATCGTCGTCGAGCGCTTCCGCGACGAGATCGGTGACTGGCGGGTGGCGATCCACTCCCCGTTCGGCGCGCAGGTGCACGCGCCGTGGGCGCTGGCGGTCTCCGCCCGGATGCGTGAGCGCTTCGGCGTCGACGTCCAGGCGATGCACGGTGACGACGGGATCGTGCTGCGGTTGCCGGACATCGAGATGGGTGACGTGCGGGACGACGTCAGCGTCAGCAGCAGCGAGCTGCTCGACCTGATCACCCTCGACCCGGACGACGTCGACTCCCTCGTCACCGATGAGGTCGGCGGGTCGGCCCTCTTCGCGGCACGCTTCCGTGAGTGCGCCGCCCGCGCCCTCCTGCTCCCCCGCCGACGACCCGACAAGCGGCAGCCGCTGTGGCAGCAGCGCCAGCGGGCCGCCTCCCTGCTCCAGGTCGCCAGCGGGCACTCCGACTTCCCGATCGTGCTCGAGACGGTCCGCGAGTGCGTCCAGGACGTCTTCGACGTGCCCTCGCTGACCGAGCTGATGACGGCCGTGGCGCGACGCCGGGTCACGCTCGTGGACGTCGAGAGCCCGCGTCCCTCCCCCTTCGCCGCGTCGCTGATGTTCGGCTACGTCGCGCAGTTCCTCTACGAGGGCGACTCACCACTGGCCGAGCGTCGCGCGGCCGCGCTCACGCTCGACCCGACACTGCTGGCCGACCTGCTCGGCCGGGGTGAGCAGCTCTCCCTGGCCGACCTGCTCGACCCTGCCGCCGTCGAGCGCACCGCGGCCGAGCTGCAGCACCTCGCGCCCACGCGTGCCGCGCGCGACATGGACGATCTCGCGGACCTCGTGCGCGTCCTGGGTCCGCTGAGTACTGCGGACCTCGTGCGGCGCAGCGTCCCCGAGCTCGACGAGGCGGGCGTGCGAGCGGCGCTGGACCGGCTCGAGACGGCCCGGCAGGTCATCCGGATCCCGGTTGCCGGCCGGGAGACGTGGGCGAGCACCGACGACGCCGCGCGCCTGCGCGACGCCCTCGGCGCCTCCCTCCCCCCGGGTCTGCCCGCCACCGCCCTGGAACCGGTCACCGACCCGCTCGGCGACCTCGTCACCCGCTACGCCCGCACGCACGTCCCCTTCGCCGCCACCGACCTCGCGGAGCACTACGGCATCGGGCGGGCCGTGGCCGTGGACGCACTGCGTCGCCTCGTCCAGACGGGCCGGCTCGCCGAGGGCGACCTGCTGCCGGTGGAGTGCGGAGGTCGTGGTGGCGAGTTCTGCGATGCCGAGGTGCTGCGGACCCTGCGCCGGCGCTCCCTCGCCGCGCTGCGCCACGAGGTGGAGCCGGTCGAGCCCCGTCAGTACGCGCGCTTCCTGCCGGCCTGGCAGGGCGTGGGCCGGCGGATGCGCGGACGCGACGGCGTGCTGCGCGCCGTCGAGCAGCTGAGCGGCGTCCAGCTGCCCGCCAGCGCCCTCGAGACGCTCGTGCTGCCCGCGCGCATCGACGAGCCGGTCGCGCCGCTGCTGGACGACCTCATGGCCAGCGGCCAGGTGCTGTGGGCCGGGCACGGACGACTGCCCGGTGACGACGCCTGGGTCAGCCTCCACCTGACCGATGGCGTGCAGGCCACCCTGCCCGTCCCCGCCACCGACGACCTGACCGAGCTGGAGCGGGCCGTGCACGCGGCGCTCGGAGGCGGTGGCGCGTACTTCTTCCGCGACGTGGCCGATGCGGTTGCGCAGGCGCGCATCGACCACGACGGGGAGGAGCGACCGGAGCCGGCGAGCGATGACGAGCTCGCCGATGCGCTGTGGTCGCTCGCCCACCGCGGCCTGGTCACCGGTGACACCCTGGCGCCGGTCCGCGGGCTGCTCGCCGGCGGTCGCTCGGCGCACCGCACCCCCCGCCGCGCCACGAGTCGCAGCCGATACGGGGGCCGTCCCCGGCTGGGTCGGGCCGCCGTGCCACAACGCACCGGACCACCGCGCGTCGCGGGCCGCTGGTCGCTGCTCCCGGCTGCCGAGACGGACCCGACGATCCGGGTCCATGCCGCCGCCGAGGGGCTGCTCGACCGGCACGGCGTCGTCACCCGGGGAGCCGTCGTCGCGGAGGAGGTCACCGGTGGCTTCGCGGCGATCCACCGGGTCCTCGGAGTCGCGGAGGAGGCCGGTCAGGTGCGCCGCGGGTACTTCGTCGAGGGACTGGGCGCCTCCCAGTTCGCCCTCCCGGGCGCGGTGGACGAGGTCCGCTCGGCGCGTGCCGGTGAGGACGCGGTCGTGCTCGCCGCGACGGATCCCGCGAGCCCGTGGGGGGCGGCCCTGCGCTGGCCGGAGCGCGCCGCGGACCGGTCCGGGCACCAGCCCGGCCGCAAGGCCGGCGCCCTCGTCGTCGCGGTCGACGGGGAGCTCGTCCTCTACGTCGAGCGCGGTGGGCGCACGCTGCTCACCTGGGGCGAGGATGCCGAGGTCCTGCGCACGGCGGCGCGAGGGCTCGCCGAGGCCGTGCGCCGTGGCGCCCTCGGGCGACTCACCGTGCAGAAGGCCGACGGCGCTCCCGTGCTCGGCTCCACCGACCCGCTCGCGCTCGCGCTGACCGACGCCGGCTTCACCATGACCCCCCGCGGGCTGCGCCTGCGGCCGACCGGGAGTCGCTGAGCATGCCCGAGGGTGACACCGTCCGGCGCGCGGCCGACCGTCTGGGACAGGCCCTGACCGGGCAGCGCCTGACCCTCGTCGACATCCGGTGGGGCACCGTGGGCGAGGATCCGATCCGTGACGCCCTCGTCGAGGAGATCGTCCCGCGCGGCAAGCACCTGCTGCACCGCTTCGACACCGGGTGGACCCTGCACACTCACCTGCGGATGGAGGGATCCTGGCGGATCGAAGGGGGTGGCTCACCGGCGGCGGCGCGGGCCCTGCGTCGTCGCGACCTGCGGGTCGCCCTCGGGACGGCGGCGTGGACGACCCTGGGCCTGCGCCTCGGGGAGGTCGACCTCGTGCGCCGGCATGACGAGCACCGCCTCGTCGGCCATCTCGGCCCCGACGTGCTCGGGGCCGACTGGGACGCGGCGACAGCGCTGGCGCGCCTGTCCGGCGCGCCGGGCACGACCCTGGCCGCGGCACTGCTGGACCAGCGCAACCTCGCGGGAGTCGGGACGTTCTGGGCGAGCGAAGCCCTCTTCCTCCAGCGCCTGGACCCGTGGCGTCCCGTGGCCGAGCTGCGGGAGGAGGACCTCGCCGCCCTGGTGGAGCGGGTGCACACCCTGATGGTGCGCAGCCACGCCCTCGGGATGCAGTCCTCGACCGGCCACCGCCGCGCCGACCGGCGGGCCTTCGTCCACGGGCGGGCTCGTCAGCCGTGCCGCCGGTGCGGCACGACGATCCGGGTCGGTGACCTGGGCGTGGGCGCGCACGAGCGCGTCTTCTTCTCGTGCCCGGTGTGCCAGAGCGGGTAGCGGTCAGGCTGCGGAGACGACCGTCTCGTCGCGGGTGGCCACGGGCAGCGCGACGGGGGCGCTCGCGCGCTCAGCGCGGTCTGCCCGGTGGGCGATCTCGGTGAAGACGACCGACATCGGCAGGTCGAGCGCCTGGCAGATGGAGGCGACGAGCTCCGAGCTCGCTTCCTTCTCCCCGCGCTCGATCTCGCTGAGGTAGCCGAGGGAGACCGATGCCCGGGCGGAGATGTCCCGCAGGGTGCTCCCCCGGGCGCGCCGCGCACTGCGGAGCACGTCACCGAGCTCTTCCCTCAGCAGCACCATCGGTCCACCTCCTCATGTTCTTCGTCACGCTCCACCGTACATCGGCCTCCCGTCAGCCGGACAGGGTGACCTCGTGGGCGAGGTCGAGCGCAGCCTCGACGGCTCCGCTGCGCACCTGCGACCGGTCCCCGGTCAACGCCAGCCGGCGCGCCGTCACTTCCGACGGGGTCGCGCAGGCCAGCCAGACGGTCCCCGCCGGGTGCCCCTCGCTCGGTCCGGGCCCCGCGACACCGGTCGTCGCGATTGCGACGTCCACCCCGAGCACGCGGCACGCTCCGAGGGCCATCTGCGAGGCGACCTCCCGGTCGACCGTCCCGACGCGGTCCACCAGGTCCGCCGCGACCCCCAGCACCTCGATCTTCAGGCCCGGGTCGTAGGCGACCACCGAGCCGTGGAAGACCCGGGAGGCTCCGGGCACCGCGACCAGCGTCGCCGCGAGCAGGCCCCCGGTCAGCGACTCGGCGGTGCCGAGCGACCAGCCGCGGGCAGCCAGTGACTCGAGGAGCCCGCCGGCGCCGGTGGGCGGGTCAGTGGCCACCGGCCGCCTTGCGGTCACGCTTCATCCGTGCCCGGTCACTCGTCGTGCGCAGCTTCAGCGCCTTGACGACGTAGTCGACACCGGTCGCGATCGTCACGACGAGGGCGGCGAGGAGGACACCTCCGGCCAGGAGCCGGAAGAGGTCCTCGAGAGGGAAGGTGTGCAGCGGCATGACGAAGAGGCCGATCGCCAGGGCCTGCAGGAAGGTCTTGATCTTGCCGCCGCGGCTGGCGGGCATGATCCCGTGCCGGATGACCCAGAAGCGCAGGGCGGTGATCCCCAGCTCCCGGGCGAGGATGATGACGGTGACCCACCAGGGGATCTCGTCGATCATCGACAGGGTGATGAATCCGGCGCCCGTGAGCGCCTTGTCGGCGATCGGGTCGGCGACCTTGCCGAAGGTGGTGACGAGACCCTTCGCGCGGGCCAGGTCACCGTCGATCCGGTCGGTGATGATCGCGCCGGCGAAGACTCCCCAGGCCCACCACCGTGAGGCGGTGTCGTCGCCGCCGTGGCGCAGGACCAGCCAGACGAAGACGGGCACGAGCAGGATGCGCAGGACCGTCAGGGCGTTGGGGAGGTTCCACGGGCTCGGCTCGGCGGCCGTGGTCCCCGCCTCGGTCGACGGCGTCCGGTCGTCGGTCACGCGGCCACCTCCGCCACGAGGTCGATGCCCTCGGTGCCGACGACCGTGGCCGTGACGATCGTGCCCGGGGCGAGTCCCTCGAGCGATCCGGTGAGCAGGGTCGCCCCGTCGATGTCGGGGCCCTGGTGGTCCGCGCGCCCGGAGACCTCACCGGTCTCGGCGTCGACCTCCTCGACGAGCACCGTCACCGTCTCCCCGATGCGCTCCTCCGCCCGCTGGGCGGTCAGCTCCTCGACGAGGCGCGTGATCCGATCGACGCGCTCGGCGATGACGTCGGGCTCGACCTTGTCGGTCAGGTCCGCCCCCTCGGTCCCGTCCTCGTCGGAGTAACCGAAGACGCCGACGACGTCGAGGCGGGCCTCGACGAGGAAGCGCTCGAGCTCGGCCACGTCCTCCTCGGTCTCTCCCGGGAAGCCGACGATGACGTTGGAGCGGATCCCGGCCTCCGGCTGGCGCTCGCGCACCGAGCGGATCAGGCCGAGGAAGGACTCGGTGTCCCCGAACCGGCGCATCCGGCGCAGCAGCGGGCCCGAGGCGTGCTGGAAGGAGATGTCGTACCAGGGCACGACGCCCGGGATGCTCGCCATCGCCCGCAGCAGACCGGGACGGATCTCGGCGGGCTGCAGGTAGGACACGCGGACCCGGTCGACGCCCTCGATCGCGACGAGCTCCGGCAGCAGCTGCTCGAGCAGGTCGAGGTCGCCGAGGTCCTTGCCGTAGGACGTGGAGTTCTCACTGACGAGGAAGAGCTCGCGCACCCCCTGGGAGGCCAGCCACCGCCCCTCGGCCACGACGTCGTTCGGCCGGCGGGAGACGAAGGCCCCGCGGAAGGTCGGGATGGCGCAGAAGGAGCAGCGACGGTCGCAGCCGGACGCGATCTTCAGCGGCGCCCACGGCCGGTCGTCGAGACGTGCCCGGGGCAGGTCGCTCCCGCCGTGGCCCGGGAGGGCCACGTCCTGGGCAGCGGCCTCGCGCTCGACCGGCGAGATCGGCAGCAGGGTCCGGCGGTCACCGGGCGTGTGCGCCTCGGGCGCGTGCCCGTCGAGGACCGCGCGCAGGTGGGTGGACATGTCGGTGTAGGAGTCGAAGCCGAGGACCGCGTCGGCCTCCGGCAGCTCGTCGGCGAGCTCCTTGCCGTAGCGCTCGGCCAGGCACCCGACGGCCACGACCTTCTGGGTGCGGCCGTGCTCACGCAGGTCGTTCGCCTCGAGGATCGCGTCGATCGAGTCCTTCTTGGCCTGCTCGATGAAGCCGCAGGTGTTGACCACGGCCACGTCGGCCGCAGCGGCATCCTCGACGAGGGTCCAACCCCCGGCGGACAGACGGCCGGCGAGCTCCTCGGAGTCGACATCATTACGGGTGCACCCCAGAGTGACGAGGGCAACGCTTCGGGGCACGGACATGCCCCCCACTCTAGGCCGCCCGCGCCCGTGCTCGATCCTGAACCGCCGTCAGCTGCGCGAACGCATCACCGTCAGGGCCACCAGGCGGGAGATGACCATGGCCACGTAGAGCACGCCGGTGAGCTGCTCGATCATCGTGGCGGCACGCGCGTGGGGCTTGACGGGGATGACGTCGGACAGGCCGACGCTCGTGAGGTTCGCCCCGGAGAAGTACAGCAGCTCCAGGAAGGACCGCCGATCACCGCCGCTACCCCCGGCGAAGGAGTCGGGGGAGAGCGTCTGGACCGCCACGTAGAGGTAGGCGAAGGCGAAGAGGAGCACGGTGAAGGCGGCCGCGACCGCGAAGAACTCGTCCTTGGTCACCCAGGTGTCGGCGAAGACGTAGGCGATGAGTCCGTAGGCGATGTAGAAGTAGAAGACCGACAGGAGCAGGTGCGCGGCGAAGTTCACCCAGATGTTGTCGACGTCGACCACCGACCACACCTCGAGCAGGAACGCGGGGAACCCGATGAGCAGGGCCAGCCACGTCAGGGCCGGTGTGGACCGGACCGTCCAGATGCCGAAGGTCACGGCGATCAGCGAGATGCCGGCGATGGCCGCCCGTCCCCACGACTCGGCCTCCACCCACGGCAGGAGGACGATGGCGAGGAGCTGGATGGCGACGAGGATCGCCGACGGTTGCTTCCGCACGACGGCCGCCCAGTAGTTGATCCCCGTCGGACGACTGTCGAGCTCGTACCAGGCCTTCGTCATGCGCCCAACTGTAGGTCGCCCACGGCGCTCTAGACTCCCGAACGTGCTCACCGGCCCGCTCCTGCTCCCCCCGCTGCTGCTGGGCGCCCTGCTCGTGGTCAGCGGCGCGGCCAAGGTGCGCCACACCGACGCCACGCGCAGCGCCTTCGCCCAGCTCGAGCTGCCCCGGTCGCTCACCGAGTCCCCCGCACCGCTCCTCCTGCCGTGGGCCGAGGTCCTCCTGGCGGTCGCGCTGCTGGTGGCGCCGCCCCCTTCGCCCTGCCGGTGGCCGTGACCGCCGCTCTGCTCTTCGTCGGCTACCTCGTCGTCATCGGCCGCGCTCTGACCTTCGACCACCCGGTGACCTGCGGCTGCTTCGGCGAGCTCGGTCTCGGGGAGGTCACCCGCCGCACGGCGGTGCGCAACGTCCTGCTCGTCGTGGTGGCCCTGCTGGGCGTGTGGTCCGCCACCGCCGACCGGTCCGTGGCCGGCCGGCTCCTCGACGCCTCCGGCACCGTGTGGACCTGGTTGGGTCTGGTCGTGCTCACCGGGGCCGTCCTCGTGGGCACCTTCGCAGGGACGAAGGGGGCCTCCCGCACCTCCGCGGAGGGCGCCACCCCCGCCACGGACGCAGGGGGCGAGCTGAACTACGTGCGCCACCCCGTCCCCTTCGCCACCCTCGCGGACGCGGACGGCACGCTGCACAGCCTGACCGACCTGGCGCGGCGCGGGGCGGTGCTGCTCGTCTTCGTCTCCCCGGGGTGCGGCTCCTGCCGGCCCGCGATCGAGCGGATCCCCCGGTGGGTCACCGACCTCGCCCCGGTGCGGGTCATCGCCGTCGTCACGCACCCGCTCGCGGCCACCGTCGCCGCCGAGCCGGATCTCGAGGGGCACCTGATGCGCGACCCGCACGGCGCGACGGCTCGCACCTTCGGCGCGGCGGCGCCCGGTGCGGTCCTGCTCGGCGGCGACGGGCTGCTCGCGGGGGGCCCCGTCGTCGGTGGCCGGGAGGTCACCGCCTTCGTCGACGAGGTGCGCGCGGAGCTGCTCGGGGCCGGGGTCATCGACCCCGCGTGATCACCGGTGGTGGTCGGTGAGGGACCAGGCGTCCTCGTCGTCGTCCTCGGTCCACTCCTGCGCGGGCGGGTCGGTCCCGATCGGGTCGTCCGCGTAGCGGTCGCTGCGGGCGGGCACGGCCGCGGTGTCGACCATCTCGCCCTGCTCGACCTCGTCGGCGGAGTCCTGGTCGAAGGCCCCCTCGCTCGCGCCACCCTCGGGCTCGGGCGGGTCCTCCCCTTCATCAGGGCCAACGTGGTCGACAGCTCCTCCGGCGTGATGAGCACGTCGCGGGCCTTCGACCCCTCCGAGGGGCCGACGACGCCCCGGGACTCGAGCAGGTCCATCAGGCGACCGGCCTTGGCGAAGCCGACCCGCAGCTTGCGCTGGAGCATCGACGTCGAGCCGAACTGGGTGTTGACGACCAGCTCGGTCGCCTGGAGCAGGACGTCGAGGTCGTCGCCGATGTCCTCGTCGATCTGCTTCTTCGGTGCGTCCGGGGGGGCCACGTCCTCGCGGTAGGTCGGCTTGAGCTGGCCGGTGACGTGCTGGACGACGTCGTCGATCTCGGACTCGGTCACCCACGCGCCCTGGACGCGCATCGGCTTCGACTTGCCCATCGGCAGGAAGAGCGCGTCACCCTGGCCCAGGAGCTTCTCCGCGCCCGGCTGGTCGAGCACGACCCGGGAGTCGGACAGCGACGAGGTCGCGAAGGCCATCCGCGAGGGGACGTTGGCCTTGATCAGACCGGTCACGACGTCGACGGACGGACGCTGCGTGGCGAGGACGAGGTGGATGCCCGCCGCACGCGCCAGCTGGGTGATGCGCACGATCGAGTCCTCGACGTCGCGAGGGGCCACCATCATCAGGTCCGCGAGCTCGTCGACGATGACCAGGAGGTACGGGTAGGGCTGCAGGACGCGCTCGCTGCCGGGGATCGCCTCGACCTTGCCGGCCTTGACCGCCTTGTTGAAGTCGTCGAGGTGCTTGTAGCCGTAGGTGGCGAGGTCGTCGTAGCGCATGTCCATCTCGCGCACGACCCACTGCAGGGCCTCGGCGGCCTTCTTGGCGTTCGTGATGATCGGGGTGATCAGGTGCGGGATGCCCTCGTAGGCGGTCAGCTCCACGCGCTTGGGGTCGACGAGCACCATCCGCACCTCGTCGGGGGTGGCCCGCATGAGCACCGAGGTGATCATCGAGTTGACGAAGGAGGACTTGCCGGAGCCGGTCGCACCGGCGACGAGGATGTGCGGCATCTTCGCCAGGTTGGCGATGACGTAGCCGCCCTCGACGTCCTTGCCGACGCCCATGACCATCGGGTGCTCGTTGTTGCGCGCGACGTCGGAGCGCAGGACGTCCCCGAGGCAGACCATCTCCTTGTCGGCGTTCGGGATCTCGATGCCGATCGCCGACTTGCCGGGGATGGGGCTGAGGATGCGCACGTCGGCGGAGGCGACCGCGTAGGCGATGTTCTTGGACAGGGCGGTGACGCGCTCGACCTTGACGCCGGGACCGAGCTCGACGACGTACCGGGTGACGGTCGGTCCACGGTGGAAGCCGGTGACCTGGGCGTCGATGTTGAACTCGTCGAGCGTACTCGTCAGGGCCTCGACGACCTGGTCGTTGGCCGCGGAGCGCTCCTTGTGCGGAGGGCCGGGCTTGAGGTAGGTGCTCTCCGGCAAGGTGTAGGTGACGTCGCCGGCCAGGGCGAGCTGCTCGACCCGCTGGGGCAGCGGGGTGGTGGGCGGCGCCTCGATCACCGTCTTGCTCTCGACCTTGGCGGGCGCCACGACGGGGTTCGCGGTCGGGCGCTTCTCGCCCGGACGGGGGCCATCGGCCGCCGGCGGCTCGGCCGGGTCCGTCGAGGCGGGGGCGGCGGAGGGCGCCCCCTTCCTCTTGCGGCCCTTGCCGTCCACGGGCTGCACCACGGCGGCCTGGTCGTAGGCGGTGTCCCCGTCGCGCTGGCCGGAGAGTGCGTCGTCCTCCGCCGAGCGGCGACGGCGGCGGGCCCGGCCCACCGCGGCCCCGGGCGCGTCGGTCGCGGCCCGCTGCTCGCTCACGTGCGCCGGCACCTCGCCGGTGAAGGCGGCGCGGATGTAGGCCAGTCGTTGCGGGACCTCGTGCAGCGGGGTCCCCGTGAGCAGCAGGAGACTGAAGAGGCCGAGCAGAGCCAGCAGGATGATCGCGGGCCACTCGGTCACCGCCGTCACGAGCGGGTCGGAGGCCAGGAAACCGACGATGCCGCCCGCGTCGCGCATGGGGTCCGCACCCTCCGGGGGCTGCGGGATGTCCTTGGCGATGTGGGTCAGGCCGGCGGCGGCGAAGAGGGCCATGACGGTGCCGAAGCCGAGGCGGGCGTCCGCCGCCTCGTTGCTCGGGGTGCGCAGCAGGCGCACGCCGAGGACCAGCAGGACGATGGGGAGCGCGTAGGCGATCCGGCCGAAGGTGCCCGCCGCGACCGCGTGCACGACGTCGCCGAAACCGCCGGCCAGGCCCCACCACTCGCGGACGGCGACGACCAGGGCGAGCGCGAGGAAGAGGAAGCCGAGCCCGTCACGACGGTGCTCCGGCTCGATCTGGCTGGCCCCGTGGCCCATCCGGCGCACGCTCGACCCGGTGGCGCTCGCGACGCCCATCCAGGTGCGCTGGACGGCCGCGAGCGGCAGCGGGAGCCCGCCCCCGGACGCGCCCTTCTTCCGCGCCGCCGGAGCCTTGCCCTTGGCAGTCGGCTTCCGCCCCGAGGGCCGCGTGCTTCCGCGGGGTCGCGAGGCGGCGCTCTTGCGAGCGGTGGTCGACGGGCGAGTGGCCATGCTCGCAGAGTAGGGGAAAGACACGCCTGACACACGCGTCACACGCGCACCAAGGCGGTAGCCTCCCCCAGTGGACTCCCGTCTGGTGCTCGTCGCCGTCGTGACGGGCGCACTCGGGATCGGCGTCCTGGTCGCGCTGCGCAGGGGCGCCTACCGCCGCCCCGACGAGACCGGCCCGCTCCCCCGCCACCTGTGGGTGGTGGCGGTCGCCCCCTTCGCCGGGGTGCTCGTGGCCCGGGCGCTCGCCGATCACCCGTGGCCGGCCCTCCTGCCCTACCTCGTCCTCGTGCCCGCCGGTCTCGCCCTCGCCGCGATCGACGCGGACGTGCACCGCCTGCCCAATGCGATCACCCTGCCGCTGGTGCCGGTCGAGCTCGCCCTGCTCGCCGGGGCGAGCGCCGCGACCGGCGACTGGACCTCCCTTCGCCGGGCGGGTCTGGCGGCACTCCTCGTCGGAGGCGGCTTCCTGCTGCTGGCCCTCGTGCTCTACGGGCGATCGGTCGGGATGGGCGACGCCAAGCTCATCGTCTCCCTCGCCGCAGTCCTGGGCTGGCTCTCCTGGGGCCACGTCCTCCTCGGGCTGTGGCTCGGCTTCGTCCTCGGCGGCGTGGTCGCGCTCGGGCTGCTGCTGGCCCGCCGGGCAGGGCGGGGCACGCACCTGGCCTTCGGCCCGTACCTCGTGGTCGGCACGCTGGTCGCCCTCCTCCTCGGCTGACGTCCCACGATCCGAGACGGGTCGTGCCCGGTCGCGCACTCCGAGCGGTGCGTCCGCTACCGTCTCGACCCAAGGTCACGAGTACCAGCGACAAGCCCCGGCTAGCTGGTCGGCAACCCTCCTTCCGCGGTGGGGTGCTCCGGGTGACGACCTGGCCGGCGGCGTGGTGTCGCCCGGCAAGCGCGGACTCACGGTCGACGCCTGGGTCCTTGACCCGATGGAGTCCTCCATGACCGTCTCCGACCTGCGTCCCACCACCACGGCCCTGCCCCCGCTCGTGTCGGCCGGACTGACCTACCGCGACCACGACGACTCCACCGTCGAGTACGCCCACCTCGACCACGGTGCGACCACCCCCGCCCTCGTCGCCGTCACGGAGGCGGTCACGGCCGCCTCCGCCACCTACTCCTCCGTCCACCGCGGCGCCGGCTTCGCCTCCCGGGTGACCAGCTCCCGCTACGAGGCGGCCCGCGAGGCGGTCGCCGCCTTCGTCGGGGCACGCGAGGACGACCAGGTCGTCTTCACCCGCAACACGACCGACTCCTTCAACCTCCTCGCCCGGGCACTGCCGACGGGCACGACGGTCTTCGTCTTCGCCTCCGAGCACCACGCCGCCCTGCTGCCCTGGGCCGATGCGGTGCGCCTGCCCATCCCGCACAGCCACGCCGAGGCGGTCACGCTCCTCGACGAGGCGCTGCGCACCCACCCGGGCGAGCACCGACTCGTCGTCGCCACCGGCGCCTCGAACGTCACGGGCGAGCACTGGCCGATCGAGCGGCTCGCCGACCTGGCGCACGCGCACGGGGCCCGCTTCGCGCTCGACGCCGCCCAGGTCGTCCCGCACCGCCGGGTCGACATCGCGGCCCTGGGCATCGACTGGGTCGCCTTCTCCGGGCACAAGGTCTACGCGCCCTTCGGCGCCGGCGCGCTCGTGGGCCGCCGGGACTGGCTCGACACGGCCGACCCGTACCTCGCCGGGGGCGGGGCCACCACCCGCGTCGGCGACGGGGCCGTCGAGTGGACCACCGGTCCGGCCCGGCACGAGGCAGGCAGCCCCAACGTCCTCGGCGCGGTCGCGCTCGCCGCCGCCTGCGAGGTCATCGCCGAGCACGAGGAGGCGATCATCGCCCACGAGCACGCCCTGCGCACCCGGCTGCTCAGCGGTCTCGCAACCATCGACGGGGTGCACGTGCACACCCTCTTCGGCGGTCGCACGGGCGCACCCGTGGCGACGATCACGGTCGACGGGCACGACAGCAGCGAGGTCGCCCGCGTCCTCGGCGACGAGCACGGGATCGGGGTGCGCGACGGGAAGTTCTGCGCGCACCCGCTCGTCGACCACCTGCTCGCCGAGCGCCCGCAGTCCACGGCCGTGCGGATCAGCGCCGGTCTCGGGACGACCACCGAGCACGTGGACCGGCTGCTCGCCGCCCTTCGCTCGCTCTGACCCGAGGGCGTGCGAAGGGGGCGGGTGGGGCGGTGACCTCGCTCAGGCCTCGACGACCACCGGGATGATCATCGGGCGGCGACGGATCTTGCCGCCGACCCAGCCGCCGACCGCCCGGCGCACGACCTGCTGCAGCTGGTGCGGGTCGGTCGTGCCCTTGCGGGTGGCCTCGTCCAGGGCGGCGATGATCTTCGGTCGCACCTGGGTGAAGATCTCCTCGTCCTCGGCGAAGCCACGGGCGGTGATCTCCGGGCCCGCGACGACCTTGCCGGTCGAGGCGTCGATGACGACCATGACCGAGATGAAGCCCTCGTCGCGCAGGATGCGGCGGTCCTTGAGCAGCTCCTCCGTGGCGGCGCCGACGCTCGAGCCGTCGACGTAGATGTAGCCGCAGGGCACCGCCCCGACGATGCGCGCCCGGCCGTCGACGAGGTCGACGACGACCCCGTCCTCGGCCAGGACGACGTGGTCGGCGTCCACCCCCGTGGCGATGGCCAGCTCGGCGTTGGCCACGAGGTGGCGCCACTCGCCGTGGACCGGCATCACGTTGCGCGGCTTGACGATGTTGTAGCAGTAGAGCAGCTCACCGGCGCTGGCGTGCCCGGAGACGTGCACCTTGGCATTGCCCTTGTGCACGACGTCGGCGCCCAGGCGCATCAGGCCGTTGATGATCCGGTAGACGGCGTTCTCGTTGCCGGGGATCAGGCTCGAGGCGAGCAGGACGGTGTCGCCGTCGCCGACGTCGATGCGGTGGTCCCGGTTGGCCATGCGCGACAGGGCCGCCATCGGCTCACCCTGGCTGCCGGTGCACACGAGGACGACCTCGTCGTCGGGCAGCTTGTCGAGCTTCTTGACGTCGACGAGCACGTTGTCTGGCACGTGGAGGTAGCCCAGGTCGGCCGCGATGCCCATGTTTCGCACCATCGAGCGGCCGACCATCGCCACCTTGCGCCCGGAGCGCTCGGCCGCGTCGAGCACCTGCTGGACGCGGTGCACGTGGCTGGAGAAGCACGCGACGATGACGCGTCGCCGCGCCTTGCGGAAGACGTCGTCGATCGACCCGGCGATGTCACGCTCGGGCGTGGTGAAGCCCGGGACCTCGGCATTGGTGGAGTCGGTGAGGAAGAGGTCGACCCCCTCCTCCCCCGCCCGGGCGAAGGCGCGCAGGTCGGTCAGGCGCCGGTCGAGCGGCAGCTGGTCCATCTTGAAGTCACCCGTGTGCAGCAGGGTGCCGCCGGGGGTGCGCACGAAGACGGCCAGGGCGTCCGGGATCGAGTGGTTGACGGCGATGAACTCGCAGTCGAAGACGCCGAGCTTCTCGCGGCCGCCCTCCCTCACCCCGAGCGTGTAGGGCTTGATCCGGTGCTCCTTCAGCTTCGCCTCGATGAGGGCGAGGGTGAGCGTGGAGCCGACGAGCGGGATGTCCGGCTTGAGCTTGAGCAGGTACGGGACGGCGCCGATGTGGTCCTCGTGGCCGTGCGTGAGGATGATGGCCTGAATGTCGTCGAGGCGGTCGGCGATCGCCTCGAAGTCCGGCAGGATCAGGTCGACGCCGGGCTGGTGGTCCTCGGGGAAGAGGACACCGCAGTCGACGACCAGCAGCTGCCCGTCGTGCTCGATGACGGTCATGTTGCGACCGACCTCGCCGAGGCCGCCGAGGGCGGTGACGCGCAGCGCGCCCTCGGCCAGCGGCGCCGGCAGCGGGAGGTCGGGGTGGGGATGGCTCATGCAGTGGCTCCGATTCCGGATGCGTCGAGCCCGGCGCGCAGGATCCCGAGGTGCTCCTCGGGGCCCTCCACGTAGGGCAGGCGGACAGTTGCGTTGTCGATGACCCCGAGCTCGACGAGGGCGGCCTTGGCCATGATGGCGCCCTGCGAGGTGCCCATGAGCGCGTTGACCACGGGGATGAGGCGGTGGTGGACGGCGCGGGCCGTCGTCAGGTCACCCGCGTCGACCGCGTCGACCATCTCGCGGTAGTGGCGCCCGGCCACGTGACCGACGACGGAGACGACGCCGTGGGCGCCCTGGGCGAGCAGGGCGAGGTTCATCTCGTCGGCACCGGAGTACCAGAGCAGGTCGGTCGCGGCCATCACCTGCGAGGCGGCCCACAGGTCCCCCTTCGCGTCCTTGACCGCGAGGATGCGCGGGTGCTGGGAGAGCTCAATCAGCGTGTCCGTCGCGAAGGGGGTGGCCGTGCGCCCCGGGATGTCGTACAGCATGATCGGCAGCACCGCGGCGTCGGCGATCGCGCGGGTGTGGGCGAGCAGACCGGGCTGGGTCGGCTTGTTGTAGTAGGGCGAGACGACGAGCAGGCCGTCGGCGCCGGCCTCGGTCGCCTCGGCGGCCATCTGGATGGCGTGGGCGGTGTTGTTCGACCCGACGCCGGCCGTGACCCTGAGCCGGTCACCGGCGGCGGCCTTGACCTCGCGGACCGTCGTGATGCTCTCGCCGGCGGTCAGGGTCGGGGACTCCCCCGTCGTGCCGTTGACCACGACGCCGTCGTGCCCGGTCTCGACAAGATGCTCGACGAGGGCGGCGATGCCCTTCGTGTCCAGGGCACCATCAGGGGTCATGGGGGTGACCATCGCGGTGATCACCCGGCCGAACGGGGAAGTCGTCATGCGCTCAGGGTAACCGTCGGTGCTGCCGTCTATCGTGGCGCCATGCGCCAGTACCTCGACCTGCTTGCCCACGTCCGCGACCACGGTGTCGCGAAGGATGACCGGACCGGCACGGGCACCCGGAGCGTCTTCGGGTACCAGATGCGCTTCGACCTCGCCGAGGGTTTTCCGGTGCTCACGACCAAGAAGCTGCACCTGCGCTCGATCATCGGCGAGCTGCTGTGGTTCCTGCGCGGCGAGACCAATGTGCGGTGGCTGCAGGAGCGCGGCATCTCCATCTGGGACGAGTGGGCGGACGAGGACGGCGACCTCGGCCCGGTCTACGGGCACCAGTGGCGCTCCTGGCCGGACCCGGACGGCGGCAGCATCGACCAGATCGCCCGGCTGATCGAGGGACTGCGCACCAACCCGGACAGCCGGCGGCACATCGTCTCGGCGTGGAACGTCGCGGAGGTCGGCGAGATGGCGCTGCCGCCGTGCCACACGATGTTCCAGTTCTACGTCACGCCGGCGGTCGACGGCGGCCGCCCGCGGCTGTCCTGCCAGCTCTACCAGCGCAGCGCCGACATCTTCCTGGGCGTGCCCTTCAACATCGCCTCCTACGCACTGCTGACGATGATGGTCGCCGCGCAGGTGGACATGGAGCCGGGCGAGTTCGTGCACACCCTCGGCGACGCGCACCTCTACCTCAACCACCTCGAGCAGGCCGACCTGCAGCTGACCCGCGAGCCCGGGCCGTTGCCGACCATGGAGATCGCCGAGCGCGGCTCGATCGACGCCTACGAGATCGAGGACTTCACGCTCGTCGGCTACCACGCCGCCCCCTCGATCAAGGCACCGATCGCCGTATGAGCCTGCCCCGCCCCCTTCCCCCGTCGCTGCGCGGTCGCATCGCCCTGACCGCGGCCGCCTACGCCGTGATCACCCGCACGGGCGAGCACGGCCGGGAGGTGCTGCTGCAGCTGCGCCGCGGCACCGGCTACATGGACGGCTGGTGGGCGTGCGGCGCCGCCGGCCACCTCGAGGACGCCCAGGCTCCGAGCGAGGCGCTGGCGCAGGAGGCGCACGAGGAGCTGGGCATCACGATCGAGGCCGCCGAGCCGCTGACGACGGTGCAGCGCTCCAACCCCCTCGGGCCGATCGAGCAGCGCGCCGACTTCTTCTTCCACGTCACGCGGTGGTCGGGTGAGCCGTCCCTGCGCGAGCCGGACAAGGCCGCCGAGCTGCGCTGGTTCCCGCTGGACGCCCTGCCCGAGCAGGTCGTGCCGCACGAGCGGCTGGTGCTGGAGGCGCTGCGGGAGGGGCACGTCCCTCCCTTCGTCGAGCGGGGCCACGACCAGCGGCTGACGCTCGTCGCGGCCCGCGGCTCCAACGGCGCCATCGGGGTCCACGGGGGCATGCCGTGGCACCTGCCGGAGGACCTGGCCCACTTCAAGGCCGTGACGACGGGCGGGGTGATGATCATGGGCCGGCGCACCTGGGACTCCATCGGTCGTGCGCTCCCGGGGCGCACGACGATCGTGGTCACCTCCGACCGCGAGTGGTCCGCCCCGGGGGCACTCGTCGTCCACGACCTGCACGAGGCGATCTCGGTGGCCGGCCCCGGGGAGGTCTTCGTCGCCGGTGGTGGCGAGATCTACCGGCAGACGATCGCCCTGGCCTCCCGCCTGGAGCTGACCGAGGTGGACGCCGCGCCCGAGGCCGAGGTCTTCTTCCCCCCGGTCGAGCCGGACACGTGGCGCGAGGTCGCCCGCACGCCGCGCGAGGGTTTCGCCTTCGTCACCTACGAACGTCAACCGCAGACGTTCACCGAATCACATATGAACCAATACGGTTCACATTAGACGAAATGAAGCTATGGTGTTCACATGACGGTGGTGGTCACGCTCATCGGTGATGTCGTCTCCTCGCGCAGCGCGCCGGACCGGCAGGAGCTGCACGCCCTCCTGCAGGAGACGCTCACCGCCGTCACCGCCGCGACGGACCCGATCCACCCCCTGCGCATCACCGTCGGCGACGAGTTCCAGGGTGCCTGGGAGCGACGCGGCCCGGCGCTGCACGCCGCCTTCCTCCTGCGTCTGAGCCTCCTCCCCCGGGTCGAGACCCGCTACGGCCTCGGCCGGGGCGAGGTGGCCTCGCTCGAGCAGGACGGCACGGTGCAGGACGGGCCCGGGTGGTGGAGCGCCCGCGAGGCGATCACCGCGGCGAAGGGGGCGGAGGCCGACGTCCGCTCCGACGGCCTCGTCGTGCGCACCCGCTGGCAGGAGGAGGGCCCCACCGGCCCGGCGCTCGACGCGGCGGTCCGCCACCGCGACCTCCTCGTCGCCGGCCTCGACGACCGCTCGCTGCGGCTGCTGCGCGGCCTGCTGCTGCAGCGGACCCAGCGCGCCTTGGCCGAGGAGGAGGGGATCAGCCCCACCGCGGTCTCCCGGCGGGTCCACCGCGACGGGCTCGAGCAGCTGGTCGCCATCGACGCCGACCTGGCGGTGCTGCCGTGAGCGTCTTCGCCCTCCTGCTCGTCGCCGTCGGTGTCGCCGACCTCGCCCGCAGCATCGTCGAGCAGCGCGGGGCCCGCGACGAGGCCGCCACCCGCTGGCGCGTCCACCGCATCGGCACCGAGGTGGGCATCGTCTCGCTCTGGCTCGGCGCGGCCCTCGCCGGCCTGCTGACCAACGCGTCCGGGTGGTTGCTCGTGGCACTGGCGACCGTCTCGCTCGCCGCATGGCTGCTCGTCTCCGGGTGGGCCCTGACGCGCGACCGCGGTCATGTGCTCGCCCTGTCCACGCTGGCCGGTGGGCTCGTGGTCCAGCTCGCCCTCGCCGGATGGGCACCGCGGGCCGGTGGCGCGTTGGCGCAGTGGATCGTCTGGGCGGACCTGCCGTGGACCCCCGAGCCGGGGCGCGCGCTGCTCATCGCCGGCCTGGCGCTCGTGCAGCTGAGCACCGGCAACCTCATCGTGCGACTCGTCCTCGTCAGCACCGGGGCCATGGTCCCCACGCGGGCGATCGACGGGGGGCCGGCCGCGGACCGGACGCCGGAGCCGGACCAGCCGTCCGACACCCTCAAGGGCGGCCGGCTCCTCGGCCCGCTGGAGCGACTCTTCATCCTCGGCCTCGGTCTCGCCGGTCAGGTGACGGCAGCCGGGATCGTCATCGCCGCCAAGGGCCTCATCCGCTGGCCCGAGCTGCGCTCGCACGCCCGGCCGAGCTCCGCCGGTGGACGGCACTCGGACATCGACACCGTCACCGAGTACTTCCTCGTCGGCAGCTTCGTCAGCTGGCTCGTGGCCCTCGGCGCACTCGTCCTCGCCGTCTGACGAGCAGCGCCTCAGCGAGGCACGTCCAGGTACGCCAGCGCCGGCTCGACCAGGCTGCCGAGCCACACCCGCCCGTCGTGCTCCCGCACACCGGTCGCCATGTGCCAGTCGGCGGCATCCGCGGACAGGTCGTGCACCAGCGAGCCGTCGACGTCGTGGGCGGTGACCCGCACGGTGCGCCTCGGCGCCGGCTTGAGGGCGTCGGGCAGCCGCAGGGCGAGGTCACGCACCCGTTGCGGGGCCCGCTGGAGCATCCCCAGCACGGGGTCGGGCGGCGAGGCCACGGCCGACCAGACCAGCCCGTCGGAGCCGCACGAGATGTTGTCCGGATAGCCGGGCAGGTCGGCGGCGAAGATCTGCTCCCCGGGCGGCTCGACGTCGCTCCCCGCGCTGCCGACGACGTGGCCGGCCGCGGGCAGGCCACCGCTGAGCCCGACCCGGCGGATGCGACCGAGCGCGCACTCCGCGACGAGGACGGCACTCTCGTCCGGCAGCAGGGCGACGCCGTTGGCGAAGGCCAGCCCGTCCAGGACCGTCGTGACGCTCCCGTCGACGGCACGCCGCAGCAGCCGCCCGCTGCGGGTGTGCTCGATGAGGTCGGACTTCCACACCTCGACACCCCAGTGCCGGGAGGAGTCGCTGAACCAGATGGTCCCGTCCGCGGCCACCGCCGCGTTGTTCGTGAAGACCATCGGGACCCCGTCGACCTCGGTGACCAGCTCCTCGATCATCCCGGTCCCGTCGACGTCGACGGCGAGCAGGCCGCGCCTCGCGTCGCACACGAGCAACCGTCCGTCCGGTAGCCACTCCAGCCCGAGGGGCCGGCCGCCCGTCTGCACCACCCGCTCGCTGCGACGTCCGTCCGGGGTGACGGCGATGACGGCTCCGTCCGCGGTCCCGGTCCACACCCGCCCGTCGGGTCCCACGAGCACGTCCTCGGCCCCGGGGCCGGGGACCGGCACGACCGTCAGTGGCTGCATCGACTCCATCGCCCCACCGTAGGGCTCCGGTGGGCGCGAAGGGAGGGTTGCGTCTGCCCCTTCGTCCGCCCGCTCCGTATGCTGGCGGGCGTGCCGATCCTCAGCGAGACCACCGATGCCGTCACGACCCTGACCATCGAGCGGACCCACCGACGCAATGCCCTCGACCTGCCGACGCTCGAGGAGCTGGACGCGGCCGTCACCGCCGCCGTCGAGGGCGGCGCCCGGGCGCTCGTGCTCACCGGCTCGGCCGGTCACTTCTGCGCCGGAGCCGATCTCACCGAGCTCGAGGACGTCTCCTTCACCGAGCGCCTCGCCGAGGTCCTCGAGCACCTCGCCGGAGTCCCGATCACGACGATCGCCTCGATCTCCGGCTCGTGCATGGGGCTGGGGATGCAGCTCGCCCTGGCCTGCGACCTGCGGGTCGTCGAGGACGGTGCCCGGTTCGCCGTCCCCGTGGCCAAGCTCGGCCTCATGGTCAACAAGTGGACGCTCGAGCGCGCCGCCCGGTTCTGGGGCGAGGGAGCCGCACGGCACATGGTGCTCACCGCCGCGGTCCTGGACCACGAGGACGCCTGGCGCCTCGGCTTCGCCCAGCGCCGGGGCGGCCTCGACGTCGCGCTCGACCTCGCCCGGGACGCCGTCCCGCTCGCACCGCTCTCACAGCGGGGGTCGAAGCTCGGGATGGACTCCCCGACCGGTCCCGACCCGACCTACGACGAGGCCTTCGCACGCGCGTGGGCCAGCAGCGACCTCACCGAGGGCCAACGGGCCTTCAGCGAGCGCCGCTCCCCCGTCTTCGAGGGCCGCTGATGCCCACCGCCGACGCGAGCGTGCGCGCCGCCGGTCCCAACGACGCCCCGGCGGTCGGGCAGGTCCAGGCCCTCGTCTGGCAGGAGGCCTACGACGGGGTCGTCCCGCCGCAGGTCCACGCGGCCTTCGACCCCCAGTCCTTCACCGCGGCCTGGCGCGACTCGCTGCGCACCCCGCCCGAAGG
Source organism: Janibacter sp. DB-40 (assembly GCF_029510815.1). Lineage (NCBI taxonomy): Bacteria > Bacillati > Actinomycetota > Actinomycetes > Micrococcales > Intrasporangiaceae > Janibacter > Janibacter sp. DB-40. The sequence goes on from NZ_CP120360.1 coordinate 2,115,683, forward strand.
GGTGCACCGCCTCCTCGTCGCCTGTGCCGGCGAGCAGGTGGTCGGCTTCGTCGCCATCGGGCCCAGCCAGGACCCCGACACCGGCCAGACGACCGGCGAGGTCACCGCCCTGGGCGTCCACCCGATGCACCGCCGGCAGGGGCACGGCTCGCGGCTGCTCAATGCCGCCGTGGACCTCCTGCGCGACGCCGGCGCGGAGCACGTCGCCGCCTGGTGCCTCGTGCAGCACGAGGACGTGCGGGCCTTCCTCACCGGGTCGGGGTTGTCGCCCGACGGCGCCTACCGGGACCGCGTGATCTCCCCCGACGGCGAGACCGCAAGGGAGGTCCGGCTGGTCGCGCTCCTGACCCAGGACGCGCAGTGACTGCGGACGCGCTGGCACCCGCGCACGCCGCCGCACGCCGCCAGGGCCTGTCGGTCGGCCTGGCCACCGGGATATACGGGGTCAGTTTCGGCGCACTCGGCGTCGCGGCCGGTCTCGACGTCTGGCAGACCGTGGCGCTGTCCCTGCTGCTCTTCACCGGGGGGTCGCAGTTCGCCTTCATCGGCATCATCGGAGCGGGTGGCAACCCGATCACGGCTGTCGCGACCTCCACCCTGCTCGGCATCCGCAACGGCCTCTACGGCCTGCAGCTGGCCCGGGTCCTGCGGCTGGCCGGGTGGCGCAGGGCGGCCGCCGCCCACCTGACCATCGACGAGTCCACCGCCGTCGCGCTGGCGCAGTCCGAACCACCGGTCCAACGCACCGGCTTCTGGGCGGGCGGCCTGGGTGTCTTCACCTTCTGGAACGTCTCGACGCTGATCGGGGCAGTCGTCGGCAATGCCATCGGCGACCCGCGCGTCTGGGGGCTCGACGCCGCCGCGGCCGCAGCCTTCGTGGGCCTCATCTGGCCCCGGCTGCGGGACCGCACGGGGCGCGTCACCGCAGCGCTGGCCGCAGCCATCGCCCTCATCGCCTTCGCGCCGACGCCCGCCGGGGTGCCCGTGCTCCTCGCGGCCGTCGCGGCGGTGGTCGTCGGGCTCGTCGACGCGGCACCGAGTCGGGCACGTGACATCGAGCAGCCGGAGGGGGACCTCCTGTGAGCTCCACCGTCCTGTGGGTCAGCGTCCTGGCGGCCTGTGCGCTGGGATTCGTGACGAAGTACCTCGGTCACCTCGTCCCCGAGTCCCTGGTCGACGGCCGCCGTCGCTCGCGCATCATCGGGCTGCTACCCGTCGCCCTGCTCGCCGGCCTCGTCGTGACGCAGACCGTGGGCGGGGACGAGCGCATCGTCCTCGATGCCCGGCTGGCCGCTGTCGCGCTCGCCGTCGTGCTGCTGTGGCTGCGCGCGAACTTCGTCATCGTCGTCGTCGCGGCAGCCGCGCTGGCCGCCGGCCTGCGGGCGCTCGGCTGGGGCTGACCTGCCGCTACGCCGGGACCTGCTGCTGCGAGGGCTCCGTCACCGTCGCGAAGACACTCGACCCGCCCTCGGTGAGCAGCAGCACGTCGTAGGCGTCGAGCTGGTCCCCCTGCTCCATGCCGGGCGTGCCCACCGGCATGGCGGGCACGCTCAGACCACGTGCACCCCGCGGCGGGTCGGCGAGGTACTCGAGGACGAACCGTGCCGCGACGTGACCGACGAAGACGTCCCCGTCGGGGTTCACCGCCAGGTGGCAGGACTGCATCTTCCGGGGGATGTCGTGACGGGACCACACGTCCTCGAGGGAGTCCGGGTGCTCGACCGTGATCGAGAACCCGTGGTCCTCCGCGTGACTGACCCATCCGTCGCAGCACCCGCACGAGGGGTCCTTGTGGACGGTCAAGGCCAGACGGGCCGGGTCGACCTCGCCGGCGGCTCCCTCGGGACCGGCGCTCGCGCCCTCGGGGACCTCGTCCTCACCTCCGCACGCGGCGAGCAGGGACATCGACCCCAGGCCGGTCAGGAGCAGCAGGCCGCGACGGCTGGGCCCCCGGGACGCGGGGCGGGCGGCGGCAGCAGGTGCGGTGGAGACCATGCCGAGATCCTAATCCGTACCCCTGGGGGGCACGCGGCCGACCTCAGAGACCGAGCACGTGCTCCAGCCCCACAGTGACACCCGGGTGCTTGCCGACCTCGCGCACGCCGGCGAGGACACCGGGCATGAAGGAGACCCGGTCGAAGGAGTCGTGGCGGAGGGTGAGCATCTCGCCCTCGTTGCCCAGCAGGACCTCCTGGTGGGCCACGAGCCCGCGCAACCGGACCGCGTGCACCGGGACGCCATCGACCTGCGCGCCCCGGGCGCCGTCCGGGTCCTCGCTCGTCGCGTCGGGGACGGGCCCCAGCCCCGCCTCCGCACGCGCGGCGCCGATGAGCTCGGCGGTGCGCGTCGCGGTGCCGCTCGGGGCATCGACCTTGCGTGGGTGGTGCAGCTCGATCACCTCGACCGACTCGTAGAAGCGAGCGGCCTGCTTGGCGAACTGCATCATCAGCACGGCACCGATGGCGAAGTTCGGGGCGATGAGCACGCCGACGCCCCCAGCGGCCTCGACCTCACCGCGCAGCTCCTCGGCCTTGGCATCGGTCCACCCCGAGGTGCCGACGACGACGTGCACGCCACGCTCGACGCAGTGGCGCACATTGCCCTCGCTGGCGGTCAGCACCGTGAAGTCGATGGCCACCTCGGCGCCACCGAGGTCGCCGAGGTCGTCCCCGTCGTCGTAGCGGCCGACGAGCTCGAGGTCCTCGGCCGCCTCCACCGCCTCGCACGCCGTCGAACCCATGCGTCCTGCCGCGCCGATCACTGCCACCTTTGTCGTCATGGCCACAGCCTACGAGTCGTCCGGATCGCGGCCGTCGTGCACCGCGAGGACATGCTGAAGACGATTGCCGTTCACTTTCTGTTCACTTGGTGCTACGGTACAAAGTGAACAGATGATGAACGCGAGGTGTCCGACATGACCGTGACCGCACTGACGAAGAAGACCGGGGCTCGTCCGGCTGGCCGCCTGACCTGCACCTGGGTTCCCGTCCGCGGGCAGGACGGTCGCACCCGCATGGAGATGCGCTGGGTCGAGCAGACCACCGCGCGACCCCACCACTCCACCCGGCCCGCCGCCTGACCGTCCGCCCCTCCTCCTGCCGACCGGGGGGTGCTACTGGCCGGCAGCGGCCACCACCTGCTCCCAGGTGACGCGACGCGGGGTACCTGCCCGGTCGGGAGTGGCCAGCAGGGCCATGGCACGCGACAGCTCCAGCTGCCCCAGTCCCCCGCCGAAGCGGTCGAGGACGAGGACCGCCCGTGGGCGGGCGAGTCCGCCCATGACCTCGCGGACCGTGTCCATCAGCTCGACGGCGACACCGTCCAGGTCCGGGTCCGGCCCCACCTCGGCGCTGAGGCTGACGGCGGCGACGAGTGAGCGCCCGAGGTCGGGGTCCTTGCGCGAGGCCACCGCGGCCACCTCGACGAAGGGATGGTCCGCCAGGACCTCACGGACCTCGGGGAGGGAGACCAGCTGACCGGAGATGGAGACCACGTCGTCGGTGCGCCCCAGGAAGTCCATGCGCCCGTTCGCCCGACGGACGGCGAGGTCACCCGTGGCATAGCTGCCGGGGTGTCGCGTCCAGTGCGCGTCCGCGATCGCGGCCTGCGGCCCCTCGATCCCGACCATCGTGCCCGCCCACGGCAGTCGCAGGATCACCTCACCGGCCTCACCCTCGGCGACCGGCATCCCCGCGGCGTCGACGATGTCGACCCCGCAGTCGGGCACGGCGTCCACGTCGTCACCGCCACCGCCGGCCACCTGGACGATGCCGCCGAGCTCGAGCTGGCCCCAGGCGTCGACGACGTCGACCTCCCGCGAGGCGAAGGCCTGCCCCAGCCAGGACCGCAGCTCGTCGTCGACCGGCTCACCGGCCGTGGTGACCCGACGCAGCGAGGGCAGCTCGGACACCTCCGGCAGCTCACGGGCCCAGCCACGCACCGTCCGCACGACGGACGGGGTCGTGACCATGCTCTCGACCCCGTAGCGGGCGACGATGTCCCACGCCCGGGTCTGCGAGGGCTGGTCGAGCGTCCCCTCGTACATGACGACGGTGTCGCCGTGCGCCAGGGGGCCGTAGATGCCGTGGAACTGGGTGACCGTCCACGCGATGTCACCGGCACACCAGAAGACGCCTCCGGTGCGCAGCCGACGGTGGACGGCCATGGCCCCGGCCAGCATCGTCGCGGTGCCGTGCAGGATGGAGACCGTCTGGCCACCGCGGTGCGCCAGGGGGATGGCCGCGATGGGGTGGTCGGACGGCAGGGACGCAGCAGCGGTCGGATCGTCCACCGGTGAGGTCGCGATCCCGGGACGGGCCGGGGCCACGAGGTCGTGGTACCAGCGGTCCCCCTCGAACCAGGCGACGTCCATCCCGGTGCGGCGCACGACGATGGTGTGCTGGACCGAGCCGCCGGCAAGGAGCGCGTCGTCGGCGCGCGACTTCAGCGGCAGGACGGTCCCGTGCCGCCAGGCACCGTCCTGGGTGAAGAGGACCTTCAGGTCGAGCAGCTCCAGTCGGTCACCGAGCGGCTCCACGGGAAGGGGGTCGGCAGGATCGTGTGGATCGCGCCGATGCGGGCGCAGGCGAGCATGATGACGACCGTCTCGGGGAGCCACCCCAGGTGGAGCCCGACCCGGTCACCGGGACCGACCCCCATCCCCCGGAGGGCGGCGGTGAGCGCGAGCACCTGCTCGTGCAGCTGGGCATAGGTCAGCGTGCGCCGGTCGCCCGGCTCCCCTCCCAGTGGATGGCCGACCGGTCGGATCGGTCGACGAGGTGGCGGTCGACGCAGTTCACCGAGAGGTTGAGCTCGCCACCGACGAACCAGCGCCCCGACCGCTCTCCGGGCAGCCACAGGTCGGCGAAGGGGGTGTCGAAGGAGATCAGGTCGGCGACCTCCTCCCACGAGAACGGTGGGGCGACCTGCCAGATGCCTGCGGGGTGCGACTCAGGCATGACCGAGCGTCCTTCCTGCCGCGCGTGCGGCGCGGCCGAGCTGGCCCGCCACGGCCCGGACGCCGGGCTCGTCACCGGGATCGTCGATGTTCGCCGCCAGGACGGCGACCGTGGCACCCTGCCCGTCCACCACCGGCACCGCCACCTCCGGGGGCAGCGTGGGATCCTCCGGTGTCAGGGCGAGGTGGTCGGCCACGGCCCAGCGGGCCCGGGCCTCGTCGGTGGCCGCCTCCCGGTCGTCGGGCTGCGCCCGGTCCACGGATCGTTGCCACACCTCGTCGTCGCCCGCTCGTGCGGCGAGCAGCCGCCCGCCCGCGCACGACAGTGCCGGCACCACCCGGTGGGCGTCCCGGTAGGGCCCACGCTCGGTGCCGTCGACACGGTCGACGTAGATGACCTCGCCGTGGACGAGGATCTCCACGTGGATCGTGCGCTCGAGCTGGTCACGCAACTGCGAGAGGTAGGGGCTGAGCGCTCCGAGGAGGGGCAGCCGGGAGAGGTAGTGGTTCGACAACCGGGCCAGCTCCGGACCCAGCCCGTACCGGGAGGAGCGGGGGTCCTGGACGACGAGGTCGGCCAGGACGAGTGACCGCAGGAGGCGGTGCACCGTCGGGACCGACATGCCCGACCGCTCGGCGAGGTCGGTCAGCTGCTGGTAGGCGGGCCCCTCGCCGAGGAGCTCGAGCAACCGCACGGCGTTGCGCACCGTCCCGAGGCCGCCACGGCCGGCCGTCCCGGCCTCGGACGCGTGGGATGCGGTCACGGGACCCCCTTCCGACTCATTGCACGAACGTCCTCGAGTCAACCACGTCCGGAGATACATTTCTGAACAAGACACTTGATTTTCACATAATGAAAACATAGTGTCACGTCCACACAGTTTCACCGTCGAAACATGAAAAGGGAGGGTCAGTGCTGACCAGGGCCTACCAGCACTCGTTACGCGGGAGCCACCTGCCCGCCGGCGAGACGCTCCTCGACGTCGACGACGTCACACTCCGCTTCGGCGGTGTCACCGCCCTGCGCGGTGTCTCCTTCTCCGTGACCGAGGGGCACATCCACTCGATCATCGGCCCCAACGGCGCCGGCAAGTCATCCCTGCTCAACTGCATCAGCGGCCTCTACCGTCCGCAGGAGGGCCAGATCCGGCTGCAGACCGCGGCTGCTCCTGGCGCCGACGGCAGCGCGGGGAAAACCACCACCCACCAGATGACCAAGCTCGCCCCCCATCGCATCGCGCGGCTCGGGGTGGCCCGTTCCTTCCAGAACATCGAGCTCTTCCACGCGATGAGTGTGCTGGAGAACCTCATGCTCGGTCGGCACATCCACATGGACCACAGCGTGCTGAAGTCCATGCTCTGGTTCGGCCCCGCGCGCCGTCAGGAGATCCGCCACCGGCAGCTCGTCGAGGAGGTCATCGACCTGCTCAACCTGCAGGCGGTGCGCAACCAGCCGGTCGGCTCCCTCGCCTACGGCATCCAGAAGCGCGTCGAGCTCGGACGGGCCCTGTGCCTGCAGCCCTCCCTGCTCCTGCTGGACGAGCCCATGGCGGGGATGAACGCCGAGGAGAAGGAGGACATGGCCCGCTTCGTCCTCGACGTGCACGAGCTGGCCGACGTCTCCGTCGTCCTCATCGAGCACGACATGAACGTCGTCATGGACATCTCCCACCGGATCAGCGTCCTGGACTTCGGGGCACTGATCGCCGACGGGACACCTGCGGAGGTCATGGCCAACCCCGCGGTCGTCGAGGCCTACCTCGGCGCCGAGGACGAGGAGGAGGACGCGCGTGTCTGATCTGGCCGAGGACACCTTCCCCCGCCTGCTCGTCGGTCTCGCGGCCACCCGTGGCGACGCCGTGGCGATGCAGGAGAAGCAGTACGGCATCTGGCAGCCGCTCACGTGGAGCGAGTACGAGCGCCGGGTGCACGACACCGCACACGGGCTCGCCTCGCTGGGTGTCTCCCGCGGTGAGATCATCGCCGTCCTCGGGGACAACCGCCCCGAGTGGCTCATCGCCGAGCTCGCCGCCCAGAGCATGGGCGTGGCCGTCGTGGGGATCTACCCGACCTCGATCGGCGAGGAGCTGCGGCACATCCTGACCACCTCGCGGGCACGGGTGGTCGTCGCCGAGGACCAGGAGCAGGTCGACAAGCTGCTGCGCCTGCTCGAGGAGGAGACGCCGGCCGGTGCCGCGGAGCTGGGCATCGAGAAGATCGTCTACTACGACCCGCACGGCCTCGAGCAGTACACCGACGAGATCCTCATGGAGTTCACCGGGCTCGAGGAGCTCGGTCGCGAGCGGGCCGCGCAGCAGCCCGAGTGGTTCACCGAGCAGGTCACCGCCGGCTCCGCGGAGGACATCGCGGTCATCTGCACCACGTCCGGGACGACCTCGCGCCCCAAGCTGGCCGAGCTGTCCCACCGCAACCTGCTCGCCATGGCCGAGCACCTCACGAGCATCGACCCGATCGACTCGAAGGACCGCTACGTCTCCTTTCTCCCCTTCGCCTGGATCGGCGAGCAGATGCTGGCCGTCGCCTGCGGCCTCTCCCGGGGCCTGACGATCTCCTTCCCCGAGGACTCCTCGACCCAGCGCAGCGACCTGCGCGAGATCGGCCCGGACGTGATGTTCTCGCCGCCGCGGATCTGGGAGTCGATGCTCTCCGAGGTCCAGGTCCGCATCGACGAGGCCGGGTGGCTCAAGCGGCGCGTCTTCGGCTGGGGTTACGGCATCGGGGACAAGGTCGCGGAGATGCGGGTCAGCGGCAGGAAGCCCGGCGCCCTGCTCAGGGCCACCCACGTGGTGGCCGACGCCGTGTCCACCCGTCCGGTGCGCGACCAGCTCGGGCTGACTCGGATCGCCCGCTGCTACACCGGCGGCGCGCCCCTGGGCCCGGACGTCTTCCGCTTCTTCCACGCCATCGGCGTCAACCTCAAGCAGATCTACGGGCAGACCGAGATCTGTGGCATCGCCGTCGTGCACCGGGACGACGACGTGCCCTTCAACACCGTGGGCACCCCCATCCCCGGGACCGACATGCGCATCAGCGACGACGGCGAGGTCCTGCTCCGCTCGGACTCGGTCTTCCGCGGCTACCACCGCCAGCCGGAGGAGACCGCGAAGATCGTCGACGCCGAGGGGTGGCTGCACACCGGGGACGCGGGCTACCTCGACGACAACGACCACCTCGTGATCATCGACCGGGCCAAGGACGTGCTCACCGCGTCCGACGGAACCCGCTACTCCAGCGCCTTCATCGAGAACAAGCTGAAGTTCTCCCCCTACGTCGAGGAGGCGGTCGTCTTCCCGCCCGGGGACGGCGGCGACGGCATGACGGCGATGGTCATCATCGACCCCGCCACGGTCGGGTCCTGGGCGGAGAACGAGCGGCTCAGCTACACGACCTACACCGACCTCGCCGGCAAGCCGGAGGTCCAGGAGCTCATCGCCGAGGAGGCGAGCCGGGCCAACGAGGACCTGCAGGAGGGCATCCGGGTGCGTCGATTCGTCCTGCTGCACAAGCAGCTCGACCCCGATGACGACGAGATCACCCGTACCCGCAAGGTCCGTCGCAATGTCATCGCCGACCGGTACGGCGACATCATCGCGGCCCTGTCGCGTGGTGACGACACGGTCGAGGTGCGCAGCCGCATCACCTACCAGGACGGCTCGAGCACCGAGCGGGTCCTGGAGCTGGACATCTTCGACCTGACCACCTACTCGGTCCCCGAGGGCAGGGGCCGCCGACCCGTCTGGAGTGGGCGACGTTGAGCACCTTCATCAACCAGCTGGCCTACGGGCTGGCCGACGGGTCGATCCTGGCGCTGGCCGCCCTCGGCTTCGTCCTGATCTACAAGGCGACGGGCGTCATCAACTTCGCCCAGGGCGAGTTCCTGCTCGTGGGCGCCTACATGTTCTACACGGCCTTCGTCGTCATGGACCTCCCCCTCGTGGTGGCCGTGCTCTTCGGCGTCGTGGTGGCGACTCTCATCGGTGTGCTCGTCGAGCGCCTGATCCTGCGGCCGATGGTCGGAGAGAACCCGATCAGCATCATCATGGTGACCATCGGCCTCTCCTCGCTGCTCAAGGCACTGGTCCAGGCCTTCTACGGCACCTCGCCCAAGAGCCAGCCGAATCTCCTCCCACGGGGGTCGGTGGACATCCTCGGCGCCTCGGTACCGATCAATCGACTGGCCGCGATCCTCATCGCCGCGGTCGTCCTCACCGCGTTCACGGTGTTCTTCCGCAAGTCGCGCCACGGCATCGCCATGCGAGCGGTCGCCGACGACCAGCAGGCCGCCATGACGATGGGCATCTCGGTGCGACGGATCTTCGCCCTGGCCTGGGCGCTCGCCGCCGTGAGCGCGCTCATCGCCGGTGTCCTCGTCGGTGACATCTCCGCCGTGGACAACAACATCGCCGCCTTCGGCCTCCTCGTCTTCCCGGTCGTCATCCTCGGCGGCCTCGACTCCGTCCCCGGGACGATCATCGGTGGCCTCACCATCGGCCTGCTCAAGCAGTTCACCGCCGGCTACCTCGACCCCGGCCTGGCCACCGTCATCCCGTACATCGTTCTCGTCCTGATCCTGCTCGTGCGTCCGTACGGCATCTTCGGCGAGACCCGCATCGAGAGGGTGTGACCTGACGATGGCCGCCACGGCAACCGGAATCCACCACCGCAGCTACACCTCCGAGCTACGGCTGCGGGCCACGCGGGCCGAGTACCTCCGTCTCGGACTGATGACCGTCCTGCTGCTCGTCCTGCCCTTCGTGCTCGACAACTTCTGGCTCTCCCAGGCCAACCTCATCCTCATCGCCGTCATCGGCGCCGTGGGGCTGAACATCCTCGTGGGGTACACCGGCCAGATCTCCCTCGGCCAAGGAGGATTCCTGGCGGTCGGTGCGTACAGCTCCGCGATCCTCTCCGACCGGATCGGGTTGCCCACGCCGCTGGCGATCATCGCGGCGGTGCTGCTCACCGCCGCGGTCGGCACCTTCTTCGGTCTGCCCGGTCTGCGGCTGAAAGGCCTCTACCTCGCCATCGCCACGCTCGCCAGCCAGATGATCATCGAGTTCGTCATCCGTCGGTGGGACTGGCTGACCCTGGACCAGGGCTACCTCAACGTCGAGCGACTGAATCTCTTCGGTTTCCAGATCGGCGGGCGGCAGGTCTTCGAGCAGCAGTGGTACTGGGTCCTCCTCCTCCTCGCCGGCCTGACGGTGCTGACCGCCCGCAACCTCTTCCGCACGGGTCTCGGCCGGTCGTTCATGGCCGTGCGTGACCAGGACATCGCGGCCGAGGCGATCGGGGTGAACATCCCGCGGGCCAAGCTGACGGCCTTTGCCGTCTCCTCCGGTTTCGTCGGACTGGCCGGTGCCCTGACCGCCCACTACAGCGAGGTCGTCTCCTGGGAGAAGTTCACCCTCGACGTCTCGATCCTCTACCTGGCCATGATCATCGTCGGTGGACTCGGCAGCATCGCCGGCGCCGTCTACGGGGCGATCTTCATGACGCTGCTGCCCGAGCTGATCCGACAGCTCTCACTCGGTCTCGGGGACACCCTCCCCTTCCTCGCCGATCAGCTGCCGGCCGTGCGCAACGCCGTCTTCGGACTCGTGATCATCCTCTTCCTCATCCTCGAGCCACGCGGCCTCGACCGGATCTGGCAACGCATCAAGGACTACTTCCGCTTCTGGCCCTTCCGCTACTGACCACCACCCCGTTCCACCGCTGGGACACCCACAGAAGGAGACAACGATGTCTGCACGAAGCCGTTCACTCGCGGTGGCCATGGCCGCTGCATCCGCCCTCGCCCTCTCCGCCTGTGGAGGCGGCGGAGGAGGTGGTGGCGCCGACTCCGACGAGGCCATCCCGATCGGGATCATCGCCGACCTGACCGGCGCCACCGGCGACGTCGGCAAGCCGTACAACGAGGGAATGCTCGCCTACGTCGACTGGCGCAACGGGGAGGACGGCATCGAGGGTCGACAGATCGACGCCATGTCCAACGACTACGCCTACGAGGTCCCCCAGGCCGAGCAGCTGTACAAGCAGTACGTCAACGACGGCGTCGTCGCGATCCAGGGCTGGGGCACCGGTGACACCGAGGCACTCTCCGGCAGCGTGGCCCGGGACGAGCTGCCCTTCATCTCCGGTTCCTTCGCCGAGCCGCTGACCGACCCGGAGGAGGCGCCGTACAACTTCATCATCGCGCCGACCTACTCCGACCAGATGCGCATCGCGCTCGACTGGATCTCCGAGGACAGCGGCGGCAAGAGCGAGGTCGCCGTCTTCCACAACGACAGCCCCTTCGGTGAGGCACCCGTCGCGGACGGTCAGAAGTGGATCGACGAGGAGAGCCTGGACCTCGGTTACGAGGCCTACCCGATGCCGAGTGGTTCGCAGAACTTCGTCGGGCTGCTCTCCCAGGCGAAGAAGCAGGGGGCGAAGTACGTCGTCATCCAGAACGTCGCCTCCCCCGCGGCGCTCGTCGCCAAGGACATCGCGGCCCAGAACCTCGACATGAAGATCGTCTGCCTCAACTGGTGCGCCAACGAGCTGTTCATCGACTCCGCCGGGGCCAAGGCGGCCGAGGGTCACCTGCTCGTCCAGCCCTTCGCCCCGATGGCCGCCGACAAGGAGGGCCACCAGGACCTCAAGGAGTACGCCGAGGCCAATGACCTCGACCCGGCCACCCTCGGCACCTCCTGGGTGCAGGGCTGGTACGCCATGCACGTCATGGCCGAGGGGATCGAGGCGGCACTGAAGAACGGCGACGACCTCACCGGTCCCGCGATCCGCGAGGCCCTGGAGACCATGGGCCCGATCGAGACCGGTGGTGTCGTGGGCAACGGAACCGTCGAGTTCAGCGGCGACAGCCACCGCGGCTCGACCGCCACCGGCATCTACCGGGCCGAGGACGGGAAGATGGTCGAGATCGAAGCCGGCGCCTCGCTGTGAACCAGTCCACCGACACCGGATCCGCGGGGGCGACGGCAGTCGCCCCCGCGGGGGGACTCCTCGCCCTGAACAACGTGGAGGTCATCTACGACGACGTGATCCTCGTGCTGCGTGGTCTCTCCCTGGCCGTCCCGGAGGGCGAGATCGTCGCCCTCCTCGGCTCCAACGGAGCAGGCAAGTCGACGACCCTGAAGGCCGTCTCGGGCCTGCTGCCCAGTGAGCGCGGCGAGGTCACCGACGGGACGGTGACCTTCGCGGGCACGGACATCACCACCATGGACGCACCCGACCGGGTGCGTGAGGGGATGAGTCTGTGCATGGAGGGGCGGCACGTCTTCCAGCACCTCACCATCGCGGAGAACCTCACCGCCGGCGCCTACACGCAGAAGAACACGGCCGACGACCTCGACCTGGTCTACGAGTTCTTCCCCAAGCTGGCTGACATGCGCAACCGGGTCGCGGGGTACCTCTCCGGCGGCGAGCAGCAGATGCTCGCGATCGGGCGCGCCCTGATGGCCCGTCCGAAGCTGCTCATGCTCGACGAGCCGTCCCTGGGCCTCGCACCCCTGCTCGTGCAGGAGATCTTCGGCTACATCAAGCGGCTGAACCAGGAGCAGGGCCTGACCGTGCTCGTCGTGGAGCAGAACGCCCGCCGCGCTCTCGAGGTGGCCGATCGCGGCTACATCATGGAGCAGGGACGCATCGTGCTCGAGGGCTCGGCCGCGGAGCTGCGGGAGAACCCGGACGTCAAGGAGTTCTACCTCGGGCTCGGCGACGAGGGCGGACGCAAGAGCTACCGCGACGTCAAGCACTACCGGCGCCGCAAGCGCTGGCTCTGAGCCCACCCCGTCCCGCACCCACTCACGAGGAGCTGGTATGTCAATCAAGGCTGCCCTGCACGCTCATCTCGCGGACCACGACCTCGATGCTCGTGTCGCGACCCTGATCGCGCAGGCCGCCCGCGTCCCCGGCCTGGCCGACAGGCTCACCCGGGCCGGGATGGACCCGGACGAGGTCCGCGGAGTCGCCGACCTCGCCTCCCTCCCGGTCCTGCCCAAGGACGCGGTGATCGCCCAGCAGGCGGAGGACCCCCCCTTCGGCGGTCTGCTGGCTCCCGGCGCCCGGGTGGCGCGGGTCTTCCAGTCCCCGGGTCCGCTGTACGAGCCCCAGCTCGTCGGCGAGGACTACTGGCGCTGGGGCCAGGTCTTCACCGACCTGGGCGTCGGGCCCGACGACACCGTCCTCAACTGCTTCGGCTACCACCTCTCCCCGGCCGGGGCGATGATGGAGGCCGGTGCCCAGGCGACCGGGGCGACCGTCCTGCCCGGTGGCATCGGCAACCAGGACCTGCAGGTGCGGGCGATCGCCGACCTCGGCGTGAGCGCCTACTGCGGCCTGCCCAGCTACCTCAAGGTGCTCGTGGAGCGCTTCGACGAGCTGGCCCTGCCGCGGGACCGGTGGCGGCTGGCGAGGGCCATGGTCACGGCCGAACCCCTCCCCGACTCCCTGCGTGAGCTGCTCACCGAACGAGTGCCCACGGTGCGGATGGCGTACGGCACCGGGGAGACGGGCCTGCTCGCGTACGAGAGGGGTGACGGGCACGGACTGGCCCTCGCGGAGGGGGTTCTCGTCCAGGTGTGCGACCCCAGCGGCGTGCCGGTCGAGGACGAGACCGAGGGCGAGGTGGTCGTGACCGTTCTGCGACCGGAGTACCCGCTCGTGCGCTTCGGCACGGGCGACCGCTCCGGGTGGATGACGGCCCCGGACGGATCCCTGCGTCTGCGTGGGGTCCTGGGCCGGACCGGCGCCGCGGTGAAGGTCAAGGGCATGTTCCTGCACCCGAGCCAGGCCGTCACCGTCATGAGCGGCATCGACGGGGTGGAGGACTACCGCTTCGTGGTCGGCCGAGAGGACCACGTGGACACCCTGCGCTGCGAGATCGTGCCCGCCACGAGCGGCGACCCCACGACCCTGACCGAGCAGGTCGCACAGCGGGTGCGCGACGGGCTGCGCTTCCGCGCCGATGTCGTCGCCGTCACCCACCTCACCCCCGGCGACGGCCCGCTGCTGGACGTGCGCGACTGGGACTGAGCCGCAGGCGCCACCCCACCCCACGACGAAGGGGGCGGACCCTCCCCTCGGGAAGGTCCGCCCCCATCGTGTGGGTGCTGGTGTCAGTCGACTCGGACGGACTCCGGCGCGTCGGTGGTCTCGCCACCGTCACCATTGTCGCGGCGACGACGGCGGCGACCGCCGCCCTCACGACCGCCCTCACGGCGACCGCCACGACCACCCTCGTCGTCACCCGTCGAGCCGGAGGAGAGCTCCTCCTCCTGCTCGGCGGTGAGGACGGCGGCCAGGCTGAGCTTGCCGCGCGGGTCGATCTCCTTCAGCTCGACCTGGACCTTCTGGCCCACGCCGAGGATGTCCTCGACCGCGTCGATCCGCTTGCCACCGACGAGCTTGCGCACCTCGGAGATGTGCAGCAGGCCGTCCTTGCCGGGCAGGAGGGAGACGAACGCGCCGAAGGTCGTCGTCTTCACGACGGTCCCGAGGAAGCGCTCGCCGACCTCCGGCATCTGCGGGTTGGCGATCGAGTTGATCGCGTTGCGCGCAGCGTCGGCGGACGGGCCGTCGACGGCACCGATGAAGACGGTGCCGTCGTCCTCGATGCTGATGTCGGCGCCGGTGTCGTCCTGGATCTGGTTGATCATCTTCCCCTTCGGGCCGATGACCTCACCGATCTTGTCGACCGGGACGTTGACCGTGATGATCCGCGGCGCGGTCGGCGCCATCTCGTCGGGCGCGTCGATCGCCTCGTTCATGACATCGAGGATGTGCATGCGGGCGTCACGGGCCTGGGTCAGCGCGCCACCGAGCACCGAGGCGGGGATGCCGTCGAGCTTGGTGTCGAGCTGGATGGCCGTGATGAACTCACGCGTGCCGGCGACCTTGAAGTCCATGTCGCCGAAGGCGTCCTCGGCGCCGAGGATGTCGGTCAGGGCCGCGTACTGCGTCTCACCGTCAACGGTGTCGGAGACCAGGCCCATGGCGATGCCGGCCACGGCGGCGCGCAGCGGCACACCGGCGTTGAGCAGCGACATCGTCGAGGCGCAGACCGAGCCCATGGAGGTCGAGCCGTTGGACCCGAGGGCCTCGGAGACCTGACGGATGGCGTACGGGAACTCCTCGCGCGTCGGCAGCACCGGCAGGAGCGCACGCTCGGCGAGCGCCCCGTGGCCGATCTCGCGGCGCTTCGGGCTGCCCACCCGACCGGTCTCACCGGTCGAGTACGGCGGGAAGTTGTAGTTGTGCATGTAGCGCTTCTTGGTGACCGGGCTCAGTGAGTCGATCGTCTGCTCGAGCTTGAGCATGTTGAGCGTGGTGACACCCATGATCTGGGTCTCGCCGCGCTCGAAGAGCGCCGAGCCGTGCACGCGCGGCAGGATCTCGACCTCCGCGCCGAGAGCGCGGATGTCGGCGAGGCCACGACCGTCGATGCGGACCTTGTCGCGCAGGATGCGCTGGCGCACCTGTGCCTTCTGGACCGAGCGGTACGCGGCGGACAGCTCCTTCTCCCTGCCGAAGAACTGCCCGGGGGCGTCCTCGGAACCAGCGAGGGAAGCCTTCATGGCGTCCTTGATCTCGTCGAGGCGGTCCTCGCGCTCGGCCTTGCCCGCGATCTGCAGGGCGGAGGCGAGGTCGGCGGAGGTGGCCTGCTCGACCGCGGCGTAGGCGTCGTCCTCGTAGTCGAGGAAGATCGGGAAGTCCTCGACCGGCTTGGCGGCGCGCGTGGCCATGTCGGCCTGGGCGTCGCACAGGACCTTGATGAACTTCTTGGAGGCCTCGAGGCCCTCGGCGACGACCTCTTCGGTCGGGGCCTGCTTGCCCTGGTTCTTCACCAGGTCCCAGGTGGCGGTCGTGGACTCGGCCTCGACCATCATGACCGCGACGTCGCCACCGTCGACCACACGACCGGCGACGACCATGTCGAAGGTCGAGCGCTCGCTGTCGCTGAAGTTCGGGAAGGCGACCCACTGGCCGTCGATGAGCGAGACGCGGACCGCACCGATCGGGCCCGAGAAGGGCAGACCGGAGATCTGGGTCGAGGCGGACGCGGCGTTGATCGCGAGGACGTCGTACTGGTGGTCCGGGTGGACCGACAGGACGGAGATGACGACCTGGACCTCGTTGCGCAGACCCTTGGTGAAGGTCGGGCGCAGCGGGCGGTCGATGAGGCGGCAGGTGAGGATGGCGTCCGTGCTGGGACGACCCTCACGGCGGAAGAAGCTGCCGGGGATGCGGCCCGCGGCGTACATCCGCTCCTCGACGTCCACCGTCAGGGGGAAGAAGTCGAGGTGCTCCTTGGGGTTCTTGCTCGCGGTCGTGGTCGACAGGAGCATCGTCTCGCCGTCCAGGTAGGCGCTGACGGCGCCACCGGCCTGCTGGGCGAGGCGCCCGGTCTCGAACCGGACGGTGCGGGTGCCGAAGGCGCCATTGTCGATGGTCGCCTCGGAGGCAGTGATCTCAGGACCCTCCATCGGGTCCTCCTTTTCTCTCTACGTACCGGGCGCATCGTCGTTGTGCCCCGGTCATGTCTTCTGCTGAGCTCTTCAGTTGTGTGTCTTCAGTTGTCCCGGGGGCATACCCCCGAATACGCGAAGAAGCGGCTCCCATGGGCGGGAACCGCTCGACGCGTTGTCCTATCGGCGCAGACCGAGGCGCTTGATCAGCGCACGGTAACGCTCGATGTCCGTGCTCTCCAGGTAACGCAGGAGGCGACGGCGCTTACCCACGAGCAGCAGCAGGCCGCGGCGGCTGTGGTGGTCGTGCTTGTGGTCCCTCGAGTGCTCGGTGAGGTCGGTGATGCGCTGAGTGAGCATCGCGACCTGCACCTCCGGGGAGCCGGTGTCGCCCTCGGTGGTGGCGAAGTCGGCCATGATCTGCTTCTTGACGTCAGCGGTCAGCGGCATGCTGCGACACTGCTCCTTCTCTGGGTCGTTGCGCGGCGCGCC